>NZ_JBXASS010000003.1:0-247317 GCF_058809565.1 Dermacoccus sp. MPR-E5
ACAACCGGCCACGCAAAGTCCTCGGCTGGCGAACCCCCGCAGAGGTCTTCGACGAGCAACTACGATCACTCGAACAAGCCGGTGTTGCAACGACTGGTTGAACCTGCCCAGTACGTCAGCCTGGCCTACACCGACACACTGGCCGAGCACGGCGTCGCGCCTTCGGTGGGGACAGTGGGCGATTCGTACGACAACGCCTTGGCTGAGACGGTCAACGGGTTGTACAAGGCCGAACTGATCTACTCACGCACGACATGGCCGTCGACGTCGGCGGTCGAGTTGGCGACATCGGAATGGGTGACCTGGTGGAACCACCAGCGCCTGCACGAAGCACTCGGCTACCGCACGCCGGTCCAGGTCGAAGCGTCCTACGATCAATCCCAGACGAGAACCCTCGTCACCACATAAGCGCGGAACGAAACCCAGGGCGCTTCAGTGCTGGGTCATGCTCGTTCTCGTTCCTGGTGGTGGTGTGCCGGGACGTGCCCCTCGGCGACGGAGTGCTCGGCCTGGAAGATCGCGTCGGTCACGAGCTGTGAGGCGTGCTCGTTCTCCAGTCGGTAGAAGACCCGCTGGCCCTCCTGCCGGGTGGACACGATCCGAGCCATGCGCAGCCTCGCCAGGTGCTGGGAGACCGCGGCGGGCGACTTGTCGACGATGTCGGCGAGATGGTTGACCGACAGCTCGTCGCTGGCGCGCAGGGCCAGGATGATCCGTACCCGGGTCGCGTCGGCGAGCAGACCGAACACCTCGACCGCAAGCTCCACGTACTGGCTGTCCGGGTCCAATCCGCATCTCTGCTTATCTGCGTCCATACGCAGATTATTGCAGGTGCCGGATCGCTCCGTCTACTTCGGAACGCCGCGACGGCTCGGGGGCGCGGAGGCGCGGTCGCCGCGCCCCCGAACGTTCGTCGGATCAGGACGTCTGGTAGGCGATCGCCGTCATCATCCCGGCCTCGCCGTGGTAGACGTTGTGGCAGTGCGTGAGCCACCGTCCGGGGTTGTCGGCGTCGAACTCGACGCGCAGCGTCGTGCCGGGCAGGACGATCGCGGTGTCCTTGCGCGGCCCGCCGTCGGGGAGCTGGTAGGTGTGCCCGTGCAGGTGCATCGGGTGCCACATCGTGGTCGAGTTCTTGAACTCGAGGGCGATCCGCTCGTCCTCCTTGATGCTGAGGGCGTCGCGCATCGGCTGGTCCATGTCCATGCGCTTGCCGTTGATAGCCCAGTCGTACTTCTCCATGCCCCCGGTCAGTTCCAGGGCGACCGTGCGATCGACGGCGCGCTGCGGCAGCCTGACCGTGTCGGCGGCTTTGAGGTCGGCTGCGGTGGCGGGGGTCTTCGTCTGCGGGAGCTTCGTCTTCTTCGTCGGGGTGGAGCCGGAACCGGTGCGCAGGACGGCGAGGGCCTGGTCCTGCTTGCCGAGGGCCTCGGCGATGACGGCGAACGCGCCGTCGCCGGCGGTGATGACCGTGTCGTAGCGCTCCCCCATGCCGAGCACGACGCTCTCGGCCTTGTGGGGCTGGACCGGGAAGCCGTCCGCGTGGGTGATGGTGAGCGGGTGCTCGGCGACGCCGAAGCGGAAGGCGGTGTCGCCACCGGCGTTGATCACTCGCAGCCTGATCTTCTCGCCGGGCTTGGCGGTGAAGGTCTGGGGATCGTTGGCGGGCTTGCCGTTGATCAGGTAGAGGCGGTAGTAGACGTCGCCGGCGTCGCCGCCGAGCAGCGGCGAGGTCGCTCCCATCAGGGTGTTGCCCATCCGCATCGGCCCCATGTCCATGCCGCCGTGGTCCATCATGCCCTTGCTCAGTTCCTTGAGGACCTCGTCGGGGGTCGCGGTGACGCCGTCGAGCCAGTCGTCCAGGACGATGACCCACTCCTTGTCGTAGTCGGCCTTCTCGTTGGGGTCGTCGATGATCAGCGGCGCGTAGAGGCCGCGGTCGAGCTGCGTGCCGACGTGCGGGTGGAACCAGAACGTGCCCGGCTCGGGGAGCGTGAACTCGTAGGCGAAGGAGCCGCCGGGCTGGACGGGCTCCTGGGTGAGGTTCGGGACGCCGTCCATGTCGTTGCGCAGCGCGAGGCCGTGCCAGTGCACTGTGGTCGGGTCCGGGAGGCTGTTGGTGAGGGCGACCTTCAGGGTGTCGCCGACGTCGCCGCGCAGCGGCTCGGTCGCCGATGCTCCGCGGTAGGCCCACGTCTTGGCCGTCTTGCCGCCGAGGTCGAGGGTGACCGGCTCGGCGGTCAGGGCGCGCTGCACGACGGCCCCGGTGCTGCGGCGCTTCGCCTCGACCGCCGTGACCGCGGCACCGTCGGGCCGGACGAACGAGGGCGTCTTCTTGATGGTGGAGCTGCAGCCGGCCAGGCCTGCTGCGGTGAGGGTCAGTGCGCCGAGTGACAGGAACTGGCGGCGGTTCAGGCTGGAGTGCATGGGTGATGTCCTTATGTGTCGATGGTGAGCGGTGCCACGGCATCGAGCCCGGCGCGCTCGGCGATCAACGGGTGATCGGGCGCGCAGGGCCGCTGGGCCCAGGCGGGGCCCAGGCGAGGCCCCGGCGTCATGGGACGCGATGCCGTGGCAGGTGCGGCGGGTTCAAGTACCAGCCGCGTTGGGCGGTGAACGCCGTGTCGGTGCTCCCGGCTACTCACGTTCGATGGATCGACAGCTCCAGGTGGGTCAGCGCGAGCCGGCGAGGCGTCTGGGTCGGCGGCGTCGGCTCGGGTGCGGGGACGAGTCCGGGCAGGCTCGCGGCGACCGGGGCCGGCAGGGCCGGGACGCTCTTGCCGGTCGGTACGGAGACGCAGGTGCATCCGCCGCCGCCGCTCATGGCGTCCGCGCAGCCGCCGGAGCCGTGCACCGTGCCGTGCGCTCCGGACGCGGTCAGCACGGGAGCGGCGGTCGGCGCGCCGATCATGCCGTGCGACGACAGGGACGCGTGACCCGACGACGTCATCGAGGCAGCCGCAGCTGTGGGCCCGCCGACCAGCGCGTGCATGCCGAGGAGGCCCGCGATCAGCAGCGCGGCGACGACGAAAAGCTGCAGCCGGGGGCGACTGAGGCGGGGTTCGTCGCTCGCGGTCTCCACAACCCAACCATACCCCGGTGGCGTATCCCTTCGACGCGGCGAGTCCGGTCGGCGACAAGCTCGGACGGTCTTGCGGGAATACCCAGTGGGGGTATATGGTTGCCCTCGTACAGTACCCACTGGGGGTACCCCACGAATGAGGAGATCCGATGGCTGCGAACGAGTATCAGGTAACGGGCATGACCTGCGGGCACTGCGAGATGTCGGTGCGCGAGGAGGTCGGCGAGGTCGCCGGCGTCGAAGAGGTCGAGGTCAGCGCGCAGACCGGGAAGCTCGTCGTCTCCAGCTCCGGCGAGATCGACGACGCGAAGGTCCTGGCCGCCGTCGAGGAGGCCGGCTACACGGCCGTCCGCGCCTGACGACACCACCAGCGTGGCTCAGGCTCCCCGTCCACCGCGTCGGCGACGGGGCTGAGCGCGCACCACCGATCGCATGGGCGACATGACCGCCCCTGCGCACGAGCCGGACGCCGCAGGGCCCGGAGGAGAGAAGGAACAGAGGATGACTGCACCAGCGCCGCTCAGCGCGGACGCCGGCATCGAGCTCGACATCGGCGGGATGACCTGTGCCTCGTGCGCGAACCGGATCGAGCGCAAGCTCAACAAGCTCGACGGCGTCGTCGCGTCGGTGAACTATGCCACCGAGAAGGCCAAGGTCACCGTGCCCGCCGGCTACGACTCTGCGCTGCTGGTCGCCGAGGTTGAGAAGACCGGCTACACCGCCGCGCTGCCGAAGCCCAAGGACACCGAGGCTGACGGGGCCGCATCCGAGGACGGCGATGCCGCCGATCCCGAGCTGACCTCGCTCAAGCAGCGGCTGATCGGGTCGATCGTGCTCACCGTCCCGGTGATCGCGATGGCGATGATCCCGGCCCTGCAGTTCACCTACTGGCAGTGGGCCTCGCTGACCCTGGCCGCGCCGGTGATCGTGTGGGCGGGCTGGCCGTTCCACAAGGCATCGTGGACTAACCTCAAGCACGGCACCGCAACGATGGACACGCTCGTCTCGATGGGCACCGCGGCGGCGTTCCTGTGGTCGCTGTACGCGCTGTTCTTCGGCCACGCCGGTATGCCGGGGATGAAGCACCCGTTCGAGTTCGCGCTGGCCCGCTCCGACGGCGCGGGCAACATCTACCTCGAGGCCGCCGCCGGGGTAACGATGTTCATCCTCGCCGGTCGCTACTTCGAGAAGCGGTCCAAGCGCCAGGCAGGCGCGGCCCTGCGCACCTTGCTCGATCTCGGAGCGAAGGAGGTCTCGGTCTTGCGCGGCGGGGCCGAGGTCAAGATCCCGACCGCAGAGCTGGCCGTTGGCGACGAGTTCGTCGTCCGCCCCGGAGAGAAGATCGCCACCGACGGCACTGTCGTCTCCGGCACCTCCGCCGTGGACGCATCCATGCTCACCGGCGAATCGGTGCCGGTGGAGGTCGCACCGGGCGACCCGGTCACCGGAGCGACCGTCAACGCCGGTGGACGCCTCGTCGTCCAGGCGACACGGGTCGGCTCCGACACCCAGCTGGCGCAGATGGCCAAGCTGGTCGAGGACGCCCAGTCCGGCAAGGCCGCCGTCCAGCGGCTGGCCGACCGGATCTCCGGGGTGTTCGTGCCGATCGTCATCGCGATCGCGATTGTCGCCCTGGTCGCGTGGCTGGTCTCCGGATTCGGCGTCTCGGCCGCATTTACCGCCACCGTGGCGGTCCTCGTGATCGCCTGCCCCTGCGCGCTCGGCCTCGCCACCCCGACCGCGCTGCTGGTCGGCACCGGCCGCGGCGCGCAGATGGGCGTGCTCATCAAGGGCCCCGAGGTGCTCGAGTCCACCCGCAAGGTCGACACCGTCGTGCTGGACAAGACCGGCACCGTCACCACCGGGAAGATGACGTTGGTCCAGGCGATCACCGAGCCCGGCACCGACCGCGCCGAGCTGCTCCGCCTGGCCGGCGCGCTGGAGGACGCCTCCGAGCACCCCATCGCCCAGGCCATCGCCAAGGGCGCGGTCCAGGAGGTCAGCACCCTGCCCACCCCCGAGGATTTCGCCAACATCGAAGGCAAGGGCGTGCAGGGCGTCGTCGACGGGCACGCAGTGCTCGTCGGCCGGGAGTCCCTGCTGGCCGACTGGTCCCAGCGCCTCTCCCCCGACGTCGCCGCCGCCAAGGCCGCGGCCGAGAGCGAGGGCAAGACCGTCGTCGCCGTCGGCTGGGACGGGCAGGCTCGCGGGGTCCTCATTGTCGCCGACACAGTGAAGCCCACCAGCGCCGAGGCCATCGCGGGCCTGAAGGGTCTGGGCCTGACCCCGGTGCTGCTCACCGGAGACAACGAGGCCGTCGCGAAGCGGATCGCTGCCGAGGTCGGCATCGACCAGGTCATCGCCGAGGTCCTGCCCAAGGACAAGGTCGACCTCGTAACCCGCCTGCAGAGCGAGGGGAAGGTCGTCGCCATGGTCGGCGACGGCGTCAACGACGCCCCCGCGCTCGCGCAGGCCGACCTCGGCCTGGCGATGGGCACCGGCACCGACGTCGCGATCGAGGCCTCCGACATCACCCTGGTCCGCGGGGACTTGCGGGCCGCGGTCGACGCGATCCGCCTGTCCCGCAAGACCCTCGGCACGATCAAGACCAACCTGTTCTGGGCCTTCGCCTACAACGTCGCCGCCATCCCGGTCGCGGCGCTGGGCATGCTCAACCCCATGCTCGCAGGCGCGGCGATGGCGTTCTCGTCCGTCTTCGTCGTCGGCAACAGCCTCCGCCTGCGCGGGTTCAAGAGCGTCGCCAAACAGTGATGTAGCAGAACCCACCCCAACCCATACGGATACATGAAAGGCATCCACGGAGTATGACCAACGAATCCCAGGCACCCACCGGCTGCTGCTGCAGCACCAGCGTGGCCGAGACCAACGCGGTTGCCGCCGACGGGCGCGAGGACCTCCTCGCCGGAGGCGACGACGACATGACCACCTGCCCTGTCATGGTCGGCAGCGCGGTCAGCAAGACGGCGGCCGAGGCCCAGGGCCTCTTCCGCGACTATGACGGGAAGCGGTACTGGTTCTGCTGCGCGGGCTGCGGGCCGACCTTCGACTCGGACCCGGCCACATACGCCGCCAACGTGGCGTAACCCCGGCGGGCGTGGGGCCGCGGCGCTGAGTCGCTGCGGCCCCGCCAACCGGACGGAGCGCCCCCCCCCCGACGACTGCGGCGACCAGCCGATTGCCATATACCCTATAGGGGTATATGGTTAGATCAGATCGAATGGATAGGAGACCATATGCGCAAGCGCCTCATGACGACCATCGCCGCAGGAGTGCTCGGTGGAGCACTGGTGCTGACAGGCTGCAGCACCGGCGGAGACCAGGGCCACCAGGGTCACAAGGGCGGCAGTTCGGCCAGTGCCCCGGCCAGCAGCGACGGCGGGATGGACCACTCGTCGATGGAGCACCCGATGGACGGGGGCCCCGCTCCCGCGGGCATCGAGGAGGCCACGTCGCCCAAGTACCCGGTGGGAACCAAGGTCACGCTGACCGCCGACCACATGGAGGGCATGGACGGGGCGAAGGCCACGATCGTCGGCGCTTTCGACACCTACACCTACGCAGTGAACTTCACCCCCACCACCGGCGGCGCGCCGGTCAAGGACCACAAGTGGGTCGTCCAGCAGGAGATCAAGGACGCCGGCACCAAGCGGCTGCCCGACGGCACCGAGGTCACCCTGGAGGCCGAGCACATGGAGGGCATGAAGGGCGCGAAGGCCACCATCGCGTTCTCCACTGACCAGACCGTCTACATGGTCGACTACGAGGCCGGCGGCATGAAGATGACCAACCACAAGTGGGTCGTTGAGAGCGAGATCAAGCCGGCCTCCTGAGCCTTCCGCCGTCGGCCCGCAAAGGGCCCGCGGCGAGACAGACACCCGACCGAGGGGAACAACGAGGGGAAGAGAAGAGCAATGACGGACCCGACCGCGCACCACCATCACCACGGCGACGTCGCCGACGAGGTCGCTCACGGCCCGCATGGCGCGCACGCCGCCGTCGCGGCGACCGAGGACGCTCACGCGGCGCACGAGGGCCACGGCATGGACCATGACATGCACGACGGCCACGACGGCCACGGCGGACATGCCGGCCACGGGGACCACGTCGGCCAGTTCCGCCGGCTGTTCTGGATCAACCTCGTCATCGCGGTCCCCGTCGTCGCGCTCTCGCCCATGTTCGCCATGCTGCTGGGCTACTCGGTGCCCGGCTGGGCCGGCTGGGTCGCCGCGGTGCTCGGAACCGTCATGTACGCCTGGGGCGGCACGCCGTTCCTCACCGGGGCCTGGAGTGAGCTGAAGAGCCGCCAGCCGGGGATGATGCTGCTGATCGCCCTCGGGATCACCGTCGCGTTCTTCGCCTCCTGGGCCGCCACGCTTGGGCTCGTCCACCACGAGCTCGAGTTCTGGTGGGAGCTGGCGCTGCTGATCGTGATCATGCTGCTGGGCCACTGGATCGAGATGCGTTCCCTGGCCCAGACGACCTCCGCGCTGGACTCCCTGGCCGCGCTGCTGCCCGATGAGGCCGAGCGCGTCGAGGGCGACGACGTCGTCACGGTCGATCCGGCCGAGCTCCGGGTCGGCGACGTGGTCATCGTCCGGCCCGGTGGCAGCGTCCCCGCCGATGGCACCGTCGTCGACGGCCGTGCAGACATGGACGAGTCGATGATCACCGGCGAGTCGCGGCCGGTCTCCCGCGGCGAGGGCGACCCGGTCACCGCCGGCACGGTGGCCACCGACTCCGGCCTGCGCGTCGAGATCACCGCCACCGGCGACGACACCGCCCTGGCGGGCATCAACCGGCTCGTCGCCGAGGCGCAGGGCTCTTCCTCACGCGCACAGCGCATCGCCGACCGCGCAGCCGCCCTGCTGTTCTGGTTCGCCCTCGGAGCCGCGCTGGTCACCGCCGTGGCCTGGACGCTGATCGGCAGCCCCGACGACGCGGTCGTCCGGGTCATCACCGTCCTGGTGATCGCCTGCCCGCACGCCCTGGGTCTGGCGATCCCGCTGGTGGTCTCCATCGCCACCGAGCGCGCCGCCCGCGGCGGCGTCCTGGTCAAGGACCGCCTCGCGCTGGAGTCCATGCGCCAGGTCGACGCGGTTCTCTTCGACAAGACCGGCACGCTGACCCGGGGCGAGCCCACCGTCACCGGCGTCGAGCCGGTCGGCGACCTGGACGCCGACCAGGTCCTCGCCCTGGCCGCCTCCGCCGAGGCCGACAGCGAGCACCCCCTCGCGAAGGCCATTGTCGCCGCCGCCAAGGACCGCAGCCTCGCATTCGAGCCCGGGAGCGGCTTCTCTTCCTCGCCCGCCGTCGGTGTCACCGCGACTGTGGCCGGCCGGGAGATCCGCGTCGGCGGACCCCGCCTGCTCGAGGAGACCGCGCAGTCCGAGGTCGACACCGCCGACGCCTGGCGCGCCGAGGGCGCGATCATCCTCCACGTCCTCCGGGACGGGACGGTGATCGGCGGCCTGAAGCTCGCCGACGAGGTCCGGTCCGAGTCCCGCGACGCCGTCGACGCCCTCCATGAGCTCGGCGTCGAGGTCGTCATGATCACCGGCGACGCCGAGGCCGTCGCGAACGAGGTCGGAAAGGAGCTCGGCATCGACCGCGTCTTCGCCGGCGTCCGCCCCGAGGACAAGTCCGCTAAGGTCGCCCAGCTGCAGCACGAGGGCAAGAAGGTCGCCATGGTCGGCGACGGCGTCAACGACGCTCCCGCCCTCGCGCAGGCCGACGTCGGCATCGCCATCGGGGCCGGCACGGACGTCGCCATCGCCTCCGCCGGCGTCATCCTCGCCAGCTCCGACCCGCGCAGCGTCCTGTCGGTCATCCAGCTCTCCCGGGCCGCCTATCGGAAGATGAAGCAGAACCTGTGGTGGGCAGCCGGCTACAACCTCCTCTCCGTGCCGCTCGCGGCAGGCCTCCTCGCACCCCTCGGGTTCGTCCTGCCCATGTCGGTCGGCGCGATCCTGATGTCCCTGTCCACCGTCGTCGTCGCACTCAACGCCCAGCTGCTGCGGCGCATCGACCTCACACCCCAAGCCAGCACCCGCTCCGTCCTGGATCGCCAGAAGTGAAGGACACGCTCATGACCACCGACACCGCCACCGATGACACCGCCATCGACGCCGAGCACCACCAGCACGGCTACATCAGCGACAAGGACCGCTACCTCCAGCGCATGAAGCGCATCGAGGGCCAGGCCCGCGGCATCGCCAAGATGATCGACGACGAGAAGTACTGCATCGACATCCTCACCCAGGTCTCGGCGCTCACCCGGGCCCTGCATGGCGTCGCGACCGGGCTGCTCGACGACCACCTCAAGCACTGCGTCCTCGACGCCGCCAAGCAGGGCGACGACGACGCGGCCCTCGCCAAGATCCAGGAAGCCAGCGACGCCATCAACCGTCTCGTGCGGTCCTGAACCAGCACCGCGACCACAGCAACCGTCCCAAAGGGGAGGAGGAACCCATGGCCCGCTTCGAACCACTGACTCCGGAAACCGCCGCCGGCACGTCCCGCGAGCTGCTCGGCGACCTCGTCGAGCGCCACGGCACCGTGGGCGACATGGTCGCCACCATGGCCCACTCCCCCGCCGTGCTCGGCGGCTACCTCGGCCTGAGCAAGGCCATGCGCCGCGCCAAGCTCGACCGCGCGACCAGCGAGCTGATCTCCATCGCGGTCCAGGAACAACAGGGGTGCGGCCTCTGCCTGGCCTCGCACATCGAGGCGGCCAAGTCGCTCGGCGTCGCCGACTACGAGATCGAGCTCGCGCAGCTGAGCACCGCGAGCCGTCCGGAGTTGGCCGCGATCATCGCTCTGGGCCTGCAGGTCTACCGCGCGCCGGCGTCCATCACCGACGAGCAGGTCGAGGAGCTGCGCGCCCTCGGCTACAGCGACCGGGCGATCGCCGACGTCGTCGGAGTCGTCTCCCTCAACATCATCACCGGAGCGTTCAACCTCGTCGCCGGGCTCACTCCGGGCGAGGAAGGCTGACACCCACGGTGCCTTGGCCGAGAGGATAGGCAGCGGCCTGCAAAGCCGTCCACACGGGTTCGAATCCCGTAGGCACCTCCATCCGACGCCCGTGGAATGCATTCTCCGTGTTCAGTCTTCCCGCAGTCCTCATCGAATACGAATCGTCGAGCAGGCCGGCCGAATCTGAGCACCGGTTTGGCTGGGCTTGCTTCGACGACGACATACGACAGGGGAAGCCGACAGGCCGCCGCTCGCCGGCGGCACGAGGATGGGAGGTCCGGACGAGTGCATAGAACACTGCCCGCCCGGACCCGGCTCGTCCATTGGGGTGCTCTGCTCGCCATCCTGGTCGGCATCGTCGGGATGAACCTCATGTCGCAGGGGGACGCGTCCCCCGCCCCCGACGCGGCCGTGGGCCAGGCCGTCGTGCTCGGACAGCCGGTAGCAGCCTCAGATGCCGACGGCTCCGCACACCACGAGCCGATGAGCTGCCCCGGCTGCGCCGCTGCCTCGACAGGCGGATCTTCGACCGGCGAAGCCCCGATGGACCCGATGGGCTGCCTCGCGGCGGCGGGCTGCGTGATGGTCTTCGTGCTGTTCGCGATCGCCGCGCTGGACAAGAGGCGGACCGTCGGACGTTGGTGGTATTGCCGATCCAGCCGCCCGGCGTCGACGCGACGCCGCCAGCGATGGCTGCTGAGGACGCCGCCGAGCCTGATCGAGCTGTCGATCCTGCGGACCTGAGGTCCACTCGCCGCTGACCGACGGCCGGTCGATCCGATGACGCCCCTGCTCTGCGCCTTCCCCCGCAGAGGTTCCGTCGGAGACCTCCCTTGCGTCTGCGGCCCTGCTGAAGCGCCCCGGCGGCGGTGTCGTCATCACCCGCCCCGCGGCGAGAACCCTATTCCAGCAAGAATCCTGAGGACCCTCCGAGAGCCCTTCGCGGGGCCGGTCCGCTGCCGTGGTCCCACGACCAGCGCAGCGATGGCCCGAGCTCCTCGAGCGACCTCGAGCCTCAGGCACGATCGAGGGAATCAGACGTGAACCAGAATCGAACAGGCAAGAACTCGAAGGGCCGGAACCCTCGGCCCACGCCGCCACCGGGTCAACGCGGATCGGCCCGCGCACGCCTGGCGGAGATGAGACGCCAGGAGACCAGGGCCCGAATGCATCGACGGGTGGCCTACGGCATCACCGCCGCTGTCGTCGCCATCGGGCTGAGCATCGGCATCTGGGTGCTCGTGCGGCAGACCTCCTCCCCCGACGCGGCCGGCGGGGTCGTCGGCGCTAGAGGACAGCGCGGCATGCCGCCCTGGCAGCTGCCGTCCGACCCGGAGTCGGCGGCGAAGGCCGCCGGCCTCCAGGTCTCGAAGATGGAGGGCACCGCGACGCATTTCCACTCCCATCTGGACATCACCGTCAACGGTCAGCCGCTGGCGGTGCCCTCCTCCATCGGCGTCGATCCGAGGACCGGAGCGATGTCGGAGCTGCACACCCACGACGAGCGCGGCGTCCTGCACGTCGAGTCCCCGACCAAGGACGGCGTCTACACGCTCGGGCAGGTGTTCGCCGAATGGGACGTCCGGCTCGATGGCGACGGGGTCGGAGGGCTGAACAACACCAAGACCGACAGCCTGCGCGCCTATGTCGACGGCAAGTTGGTCGAAGGCAACCCGGCGAAGATCGAACTCGGTGAGCGGCGGCAGATCTCGCTGATCTACGGGCCGCGGAACGCAACCGACGCTCCGGCCTCCAGCTTCGCCTTCGATCCCGATGAGTGAGCGCATCCGGCGCGGCGGACGACTGGCGCGTCGGCGCACGTCGCGGCCCTCGACGTCCTCGGTAAGGCAGGGGATCCGATCATGAGATTCCCCGCGGCCCTGAATGCTCGCACCGACGACGACGTGCGCGACGACGGCCAGATCGGCAGCGCGAGGTCGGCGAACGCCGTCGCCGGCCACTCGGCCCCAGCGTCGATCGGCCTCCCCGGCGGGCTGCGGTTCCTGTGGACGCAGCTAGACACCATGCGCACGGCCCTGGTCCTGCTGTTCCTGCTGGCACTGGCAGCGGTGCCGGGATCATTGGTGCCGCAGCAGAACATCTCGCCGGTGATGGTCAGCATGTTCGTCCGGCAGCACCCGACGTTAGCGCCGATCTATCAGAGGGTCGGCCTGTTCGACGTGTACACCTCGCCGTGGTTGTCCGCGATCTACCTGCTGCTGTTCATCAGCCTGATCGGCTGCATCGTCCCTCGGACGGGCGTGTACCTGCGCGCCCTCCGTCGCCGTCCGCCGAGGACGCCGCGGCACCTGCGTCGGATGCCCGCCTACGCGTCGACGGAGCTGCCCGGCGACGCTCCGGGATCGGCCGAGATCCTGGAGCGCGCCGCCAGGCAACTGAGGGCGCGCCGCTACCGCGTCGCGCGCAACGACGACGGGTCGGTGTCGGCGGAGCGGGGCTACCTCCGCGAGGCCGGCAACCTCGTCTTCCACATCAGCCTGGTGCTCCTGCTGGTCGCGTGGCCGTGGTCTGGCTGACCAACTTCCGGGGCGACCGCGCACTGGTCGTCGGCGGCGACAGCTTCTCCAACGACCTGGTCCAGTACGACGACTTCAAGGCCGGGCCGCTGTTCCGCCAGTCGTCGCTGACCCCGTTCAGCCTCAAGCTCGACAGCTTCGACGTGAAGTTCGAGACCGGAGACGTGCAGCGAGGAGCGGCCCGGCAGTTCAAGGCCGTCGTCACCGTCACCGACCGCCCCGGTGCCAGGCCGCGCCGGGAGACGCTCCAGGTCAACCATCCTCTCGAGCTGGCCGGGGGCCAGAAGGTGCATCTGATCGCCTGGGGGTACGCGCCGGTGGTCACGGTGAAGGACGGCGACGGCAACGTCGCCTACTCCGGAGCGGTGATCTTCCTGCCGCAGGACGGCAACTTCACCTCCGCCGGCGCGATCAAGGCACCCGACGCCCGCCCGCGCCGACTCGGCTTCGAAGGGTTCTTCCTGCCCAGCGCCGCGGTGGACGCCAACGGGCCGCGGTCGGTGTTCCCCGACGCGCTGAACCCTCAGCTGTTCCTGAACGCCTGGTCCGGCGAGCCGGGAGTCGAGACCGGTCAGCCCGAGAGCGTCTACTCCCTCAACACCCGCGGCCTGCAGCAGATCAGGAATCCGCAGAAGCCCGGGCAGCCGCTGCGCTTCGTCCTGCGGCCCGGCTACATCCAGAAGTTGCCCGACGGCCAGGGCTCGATCCAGCTCGACGGCGTCCAGCGATGGGTCAAGCTGCAGGTGGGCGACACCCCCGGCGCTCCGATCGCGGTCGCTGCGATCACGTTCGCTGTGCTCGGCCTGTGCCTGTCCCTCTGCATCCGCCCACGACGCGTCTGGGTCCGGATCCGCTCCCAGCAGGGACGCTCGACGCTGGAGATCGCACGCCTGGACCGCGCCGAGGGCCGGGCCGGCCTGCCCGACGACCTGGTCGCCGTCGTCCGCGACCTCGACCTGGCCGCCCCCAACCCGGCGGTTCGGACCCATCACGACACCACTTCATCGCAGGAGACGAGATGACCACGACATACTTCTCCAGCCTCGCCTTCGTCACCGCGACCGTGCTGCACCTGCTGGCATTCTGCATGCACAGCATCGAGTGGGCGGCCGCGCGCAGGATCGAGGCTCGCAACGTCGACCCGGCCCCGGAGCGGGGGCTGGCGGCGTCCACCGCGACGGCTGCCGGGACGAGCGCACACGGCCCGGGTCGACGGGAGGGAACCGGGGATCCCGGCCGAATCTCGATACCGCGCACCTTCAGACATTGGCCGCGAAGTACGCCGATGAACCCGTCCCCGTTGCTGCGCCAGGGGAATGGGGAGCATGGGTCGAGGGAGGTGCGTGGCTGCGCGTTACCGGTACACCTGTCGACTGGATCCTTCGCAACGTAGACCACGTAGACAAACAGTGCACACGAGCACGGGGCGGTCTCTTCGCCTTCCACACCCAACCCGGGCACCCCCTGGGATTTCTCGACGTCAGCTACGCCGGCGAAGTAGCGACAGGCCGCCCTCTCGCAGACCCCCACCACCGACTCGACACGTGGAAGAGCCGGCTCGACCCGTACCCAGGCCTGTTGCGTGAAGCTCTCATCCAGAACACGTGGCAGGTCACTTTCGACCTCGATGGCGCACACAAAGGTGCGGACAAATGTGACACCACGCACGTCGGTCTTTGTTGCGCGCACGCCACGCTGATATGTGCCCACGGGCTGCACGCCTACGCCCGAAACTGGGTCACCACCGAGAAAGGCCTGGTCCCGAGCGTGGACCAGCTACAGATCACGACAGGAACCTTCCACGCAGACGTCGCAACAGTTCTGGGAACCCTCGGCAGCACAGCATCCGAACTGCACCGGGCGGTCGACCGACTCCACGAGGTGCTCCAACCAGCGCTCACCCACCTCGGGACCTAAGAACAGACGAAGTGGGCCCAAACCAGGCCGTCAGCGTGGGCCCAGATCACCTTGACATAGCCACATGATCTCGAGTTTGCGAGTAGCTCAAACGAACGGTTTCGCGGACCGTGGGAACCAGCGCCCCGCCCTAGGTAGAAGACGCAGTAGCGTGAGGGCGGCGCCACGAGGGCGTCGCCGGCGGAGAGGATGCTCGTGGTCGACCTGTCCGTACTGCCGGGCTTCCTCGGTGTCATTCTGGTGTTCCTCATCCCACCCGGCCCAGACATGGCGTACATGCTCGCGGTCGGACTCGAGGGAGGGCGCAGAGCCGCGCTCAAAGCGATCCTTGGCATCGCTACCGGAATGAGCGTCTACGCCGCCGCAGTCGTTGTTGGCCTGGGTGAGGTCGCCAAAAGTCACCCTGATTTGCTGACCGGCCTGAAGCTGCTTGGGGCTGCTTATCTGCTCTGGCTGTCGGTGACTACCGTGCGCCATGCTCGCGAGGCATCTGCGATCGGCGACGTCGCCGCCGGGCGGTGGTACCTGCGGGGTCTGTCGGTCAGCCTGACGAACCCCAAGATCATCCTGTTCTTCCTCGCCGTCCTCCCGCGCTTCACCGGCCACGCCACCAACACGACAGCGCAGATGGCCCTACTCGGCGCAGTCAATGTGTGCACCGAGTTCGTGCTCTACGGCACCGTCGGTGCTCTCGCGGGCACTTTTCATGAGCGATTCACTAGCAGTCCGCGAGCTAGCGCGGCGTTGAACTACCTTGCGGCCACGGTCTACGCCGTTCTTGGCTGCGTCATCATCATCGAAGCCGTCCGACAGGTGTAGCTCAAACGAAAGGCTCTGCACCATCGCAGCGGTCCGGTAGCTCAACCCGCCGTTCATGCGCCCGCGAGAGGCAGCTGCGCCGACAGTCGCAAGTCATCCACCCCCGGGCGATCTTCAAATGCGTCGGCGAACCGAGCCACCTCGGCGAACCCGAGCGCCGAATAGAGCGCAACAGCTCCCACGTTGGATGAGAGCACCCTGAGCCATACGCTGTCACCACCCCGGGCCTCAACTGCTGTCAGTGCAGCGTGTATGAGCTTCCGCGCTAGGCCTTGACGGCGGGCGACAGGTGCCACACCGAGCCCAGCCACGTACCACTGGCCGAAGTCACTAGGTTCTCGTCGAATCTTGATGAACCCCAGCACTTCATCACCTTCAGCAGCGACCAGAACTTCGTCGACGAGCGTTCCTGTCGGCACTCCGAAGAAGGGGCGACCCGGGCTCCAGTGACTCCTCGGATCGGTCATCGGCGACCAGCAAGCGTGGTCGATCTCGGCCAGACGCGGCCCGTCATCCACGCGAGCAGGGCGAACGTTGGCCATGACTCGACGTTACGCCCATCACTGTGACGTCGCAGGGGCGCATTCAGCGATGCCTTGGCCTCGCTGTAGCCGACCGGGCCGGTGGAGGGGATGGCGGCGTTGATTGACGAAACGTTGACCATCGCACCGCGGCTGTTGATGAGGTGGGGCAACGTGGACCGGGCCATGCGGATTGCGGTTTAGAGGTTTCGTTCGAGCAGGTCGGTCCACTGCTCGTCCGGGATCTCAAGGAACCCGGCGAGGGTCTGGGGCCCAAAGTCTCCGGCGCCGACACAGTTCACGACGCCGTCGATTCCTGCGCCGAGGTCGAGTGCAGCCTCGGTGACCACTGAAGCAGCGTCGGGGTCGGTGAGGTCAACGGGCACCACGACCCGGGCCACCTCGGCGAGCTCCGGGGTGGGCGTGCGGGTTGCGCCGATAAGTCGGGCGCCTTCCGCGGCCATGGCCCGAGCCGTTGCGAGGCCGATACCGTGTCCCGCCCCAGTGACGATCACGACCTTGTTCTGCAGCTGGAGGTCCATCGATCGTGCCTTCCCTCATCTTTTGGAATCGCAATTACACAACTTTGGAGTGCATCCTCTGACCGGTCAGCGGTGCCGACTAGGTGTACTGACCGGACACGTTGATCAAGGATCGGCCGGTGACGCGAGATACTCGCTGCATGGGCGAGCCGCAGGTTGAAGAGATCAGTGCGGACTTCGCGCGCCGATGGTGGAAGTCCCTGATGGCGAACGCGGTGGCGCTTGTGGAGGATGCCCACGCCCTGGCGGACCGGGGCAGTGCCGGCCGGGCTCAGGCGCTCCTGGTGCTCGCGATGGAGGAAGTGGCGAAGGCGCGCTGGCTTTACGAGGCTGCCGAGTGGGAGTGGGTGCACCTTTGGGCCTCTACGGGGCGGAACCTCGCGAACCTGGCCTGGTTCGGGTTCCGGACGGCCTACGCACCACCCGCGCACCACATGCAGAAAAGCTGCAGGTGGCGGAGCAGTTTGCGTCAGGTCTGGGTGGATTTTGGGACCCAGAGCGTAGGATCGAGTACTACCAGTTGCCGGACTTGGAGACGTTCCGTGGGTTGGCGCGGCAGCGGAACCTCGACAAGCAGGCTGGCTTCTATGTCGACCGTGCAGCCGACCGGATCTCCTCGCCGCTGGACATACCCGCCGGGGGATCGTGGAGCAGATTCGTCGAGCGGCCAAGGTAGTTCAGATGCATCTGATCCAGGACCATACTCGCCAACAAGACGCCTCCGTTCATGGTCGGATCGACTCAGCGGAGGCTCTCCACTGGACGATCTTTCCCTACTCGGACCCCGAGTTCTTCAGCGCGCGAGGCCCTCGTTCGTGCGCTTTACGAGCCGGCGCCGCTCGAACGCGAGCATGAGGTTGATCTGCGCTTCACCCGAGGCGGTGTGCGGGTCGAGGACGCCGGCGTCGCCGGTCTCGACGCTCACGCCGTGCTGCGCCAACTCGAGGATCGTTCCCATCGCCAGGTCTCAGATCGGCAGAGATGCCAGAAGGTTGCCAGCCTGCTCGGCCATCGCGTGCCCAAGGTCCTCCCCGAACGCTGTGGTCACAAGGAACGGCAGCGTCTGAAGTGCTGTTCGCAGCTTCTTGGAGTCATTCGTCTCGACTGCGTCGTCGGCGAGTTCCAATTGAGAGTTCAGTGCGGCGTCGGCCGAGTGGTCGATCCGCTCGGCGCCCCGAATCTGTTCGAGGAAGGCTGCAACGGCCTCGAGGCCGGCGCCGCCCGCGTTGTTGATCGTGGCAGTGTTGCCGTTGCCGTTTTGTTGGAGATTTCCGTTGCCTTGCTGGGTGTACTGCCGCGCGTCCACGCTTACGTGCCCCCCTCCGTGATGAGCGAAGGCCTCAGGACCCAACTCTGAGTCAAGGGCCTGTCGGCCCAGCGGCGTGATGCTGGCAAACAGCAAATGTCCATCACTTTGCCAACCACCCTTCCCCTCGATGCACTTCCGATCCTGCAACGCGCGCACGGCATCCTGAAGCTCCTCGTCGCTGAACGGTTCGCCGTACAGGGGTTCCGCCTGGAGCGAGTCCGTGGAGCGACTACCCGCCGCCAAGCCCTGCAGGATCGCGCACTGTGCGCTTTCGCGGCGAACGCGCTGGCTCTGTCGGCGCGCTGTACTTCGTCCACGAGCCGTGAGGTTAAAGCCGCCTCGCCCCGCAAGGGTTCGATCGTCGATGATGAGTTTCAGACCGACGAGTTCCTCCCACGCCACTTCCTGTTCGTCCGGATCAAGAACATCCTCAGGAATGATCGGGGCGTGCATTTCGTGGGCGTAGACAAGCGCACGGCTTGCGGCCATCGAGAGCGGAGACATGCGGGACTCCAATCGCGGATCGGCTTGGTTGTGTCAGTAGCCCAGCACAAACTACTGACAACTCGGGTTTCCGGCAGGCTAGCCGCCAAAGACTAGAGCCGTCCATGAGTCCTACTGTCACCTGAGGGCGTTCGCCCATGCTTACTACCACCGCCCGGCACCTCCACCGTGACCCCACCTTCGCCGTGACAGCCTGCCGTCGGACGTGGCCCGACGGAGCAGGGCGCGCCAACGTTCCAAGCGCCCGGGCCGGTGACCAACTTGTCCCACTCGGATCGCCTTGAACCGTAGAGCGCTCCAGGTGGCCCGGATTGCGCTTGGCGCAGGGACAGGGCATGGGTAAGCCCCATCACCATGAAGATGCGCCGTCATTCGAAGCGGATCTGCGCCTCCACGTGGCCTCCGCCGCTAGGATCCTTCCACGTCATTTCGACTTCGGCCACACTGCCTCTCAGGTTCGGACTGCCGATGGACTCAAGGTGCCACCCACATCCCGGCTCGAGCGTCGTGCGCGTCCGTGCGTGCGCATCTGGGGCGATTCCCGGCCCATCGGCTCGAACCAAGACCTCCCTCGCGACCCCTCCTCCGTTATTCGTAACAATGAGGCTGGGATTGCTATTTTGCTCAGGCGCAGCCGCCTCGACGCTCAGATCAGCACGCATCGCCGCTGCCGCTGCGCGATCACGATCGGCAACTTCCTCGGCGCGCCGCTCCCCCTCGATTCGCGCCATCGACGTGTCGGCTTTGGCCGATTGGCGGGCATAGACGACGGCGTAGACCGAGGCCAAGAAGGCCAGAACTGAGATCACCAGCGCAGCGATTTCCATATCGCCCAGCTTTGCATGCGTGCCCAGCCAGTACCTCGTAGATGGAGCGACGTACCGCCGTGATCAGACTGATTCCCCCATGGTCTGCACGCCGCGCCTCGCACGCACCCACTCAAGCACGAACGACGACCAATCGGCATTCGCTCCGACCGGCGCCTCCTCGGTTGCCGGCCGCCGACGTGTAGCCCACATTGAGCACGAAAACGAAGACCGCTGGCCGGCGACCCGCTGTTCCGACTCCACAGACCTGGGCGATGGTCGCCCCGGTCCACAGCCCCCTTAGTTACGCAACGTAACCATGAGATGACGCGACAGTGGCCACATCTGAGCGGGTATGGAAGCCGATACTGCGGCACCTTTGCCGGGGTCAGGTTTGGCGCCGAACAAGTTTCGGACCGCGACTAGACGGGTGCCAAGCCCCTCACCCCGGATGACTTCCGTGCCATCTTTGACCACATCCAGATTCCGCCTGGACCGGACCGCGCACCGCCTGCTTGTGAGCGGGGCGCGAGAATGCCAGAGGACCTCGACCGCTCGATTTTTGAGTTTAACCGGGTCGACAACGTGAGTTTGGAGCCGACTCGACAGACCCTCCCTCGGACCTCTTCGCCGACGTTTCGTGATCCGACCTCGTGACTGAGGCGCCCATCACCAGATGGGTGGACGTGAGAACATCACCTGTTTACGCGAGAAAGGGTCAGCGTCCTAGCCGTTTGTCGAGGTGGGCGAGGTAAACCAGCTCGTGGCTCTTGTACTCGGAGCGTGCTCGGAAAGCTTCGACAACGGCGGTAGCCGCAACCCCACCAGCAGCCGCGCCGAGTGCCGCAGTATCCGGGAGTTTGCCGACAAAGTTTCCGACCGCACTCAAAGTGACGCTGATACTGGCCGGGTTGAGGTGAGTGGTTGCTAGTGTTTTCCCGGTGTCGTAGGCGACGCGGGTCGCGGACAGTGACTTCTTCAGGTCGTTGAGCGCTGGACGAACCTCGTCGTGCCACATGGTATCGACCTCGTGGGGCAGGGACTCATCGAGCGGGGCGGACGCGAGACGTTGCGAGAAGGCTGCGACCACGTTACGGTACTTCGTACGTTCGTCAGTGAGGTCGCTTCGTGCTTCGAGAATGCTGGTCATCGGCGCGTCCGGGAAGGCTGGCAGGTGCTCGATGAGCTGAGTGCCGAGCGTGGCCTTCTTCGCGCTGACGGATATCGCTGCTTCGGCGAAATTCAGGGCGCCATCTTCGCGGAGGCGTGAGGCGGTGACGGCGTCCAGCAGGAGCGCTGAGGCGGGGTCGGATAAGCCAGCAGCGAGGCGGTCGATGAACCATTCGATCTGCTCGTCGGTGTCGCCCTCCAGCGTGAAGTTGTCCCCGATGATGTTGAGAGCACCGGCCTGTTTTGCGGCGTGGAGGGCCTCGGCGTCCTCGGGCGGAAGCGCTCGGTGGGCGTTGCCGCGAATGTCGTCTAGGACGGGCAACCAGTCGGCTTCGAAGGCGTCGCGCAATGAGGCGCCGGGCCTCTGCTTCGAGGCGCGACGCATGATCCGTTTAAAGTTCCCGAGATGCTCTTGGGGTACGCCGAGTCGGTGCAAGGCTGGTGGGTTGAGCTGGGCCATGCGTCGAAGCATGTTGTTCTCGTCGACGTCGCGTAATGCGACGAAGTCCCACAGGATGCTGACCGAAGGGGCGAGGAGGTCCACCTGGTCCGAGTAAAGCAGTGCGCTACGCGCGAGCCGCAGTTCGGTCGATAGGACAACCCTGCTGCTGTCGTCTGGGTCCATCTGGGGTGCAACCGCGATGGTTGTCCGCAGTCCGGCGGGTTTCGGAGTGTGACGTCCCCTGCGGGATGCTCGGCGAGATTGCTTTCCCATGCGTTCTCCTCGGTTGTCGACGTGCGCTGATCGTCCCACTCGAGGACCTTGGCGCGCGGTGTTCCGCCCCGGTTGCGTAGCTGTCCGCGACCTAACCGGCTGTCCGAGCTCAGGCCTGGCCGAGACCAATCAACATCGACATCGTGAGGTTTACGGAATGGCAGTCATTCGCGACAATCGCCTCTCATCTTCTCTCTCACGAATCATCGCCACCCAGCATGGTTGTTCCGCCCTACATGGCAAGGTTTCCTGAGAACCAACACCACACGGCCTGTCGCTTTGCTTCCAGGGTGAACCAAGAGCAGATAGCCAGGACCACGCCGCCCATTTGTTGCATCCAATTTGAACCGCGCCGCCCGGTTACAGGCCGACCGGGTGAAATGACCGCTTCTTGTCCCTGATGAGGGAAACGGCCGGTGCTTCCCGACCGGACGTGGGTCGTCGAGCGGTAGCGGCACCCGGTGCACCGCCGCCCGTACGCGGACTAAAAGAGATGGGGACACAGTACGGGCTACGCTGGGCCGTCACGCGCAGAGCGCGCGAGACGCGCCCAGTGCGGCTGTCGCGAACCCACGATCGGGAATACGGATGAACCCCCTACCACCGCCGCCCTTTTCCAACATGTTCAGCGGACCCGGGGCGGAGCGGCCATGAACGACGCCTTGTCCCTCTTGACCGGTGTCGTCGTCGTTCTTGCGATCACCGCAGTGACGGCGTACTTCGTGGCGCAAGAGTTCGCCTACATGTCCGTGGACCGCTCCAAGCTGACGGCTCGTGCGCAGGCAGGCGATGACACGGCACGCCGCACCCTCGCTATCACCCGCCGCACCTCGTTCCTCCTGTCCGGCGCGCAGCTCGGTATCACCGTGACAGGCCTGCTTGTCGGCTACGTGGCCGAACCACTCATCGGAATGGCGCTGTCGTCCATGCTCGGCGGAGTCGGCATCCCCACCGGCATCGGCCTGACCGTGGGCGGCATTCTCGCAATCACCTTCTCCACGTTCGTGCAGATGCTGTTCGGTGAGCTTTACCCGAAGAACTACGCTATAGCTCGCCCCGAGCAGGTCAGCGGCGCTCTCGCACGGTCGAGCGCCCTGTACTTGAAGGTGTTCGGCCCGGCCATCTGGGTGTTCGACAAGTCCGCTGAGCTGCTGTTGAAGCGTGTCGGCATCGAACCGGTGCACGACGTCGAGCAGGCCGCCACAGCGGATGACCTGCACCACGTTGTCGAGGCGTCGAAGCAGACGGGCGACCTCGCGCCGGAACTGTCAGACATGCTGGATCGCATCATCGACTTTCCCACCCAGAACGTCGATCACGCGATGATCCCCCGCGCTCAGGTCGACTCAGTGCGAACTGAAACAAACATCGCTGAGATGCGCGCTCTCATGGCGAGCGGGCACACGCGCTACCCCGTGATCGACGGCACCGACGACGTCGCCGGTGTCGTGCACCTCGTCGATGTGCTCGCCGCGCAGGATGGCGCTCGGCCGGTCTCGTCGGTGATGCGTCCGGCACTGATCGTTCCTGAGCTGATGGGGTTGTCCACCGCGTTGAGCGAACTCGACCGCGCCAAGCAGCAACTCGCATGTGTCATCGACGAGTTCGGCGGGTTCACCGGCATCATCACCGTCGAAGACCTGGCAGAGGAAGTTGTCGGGGAAATCACCGACGAGCACGACCCGGTCCTACCCGAGTATGCGCCGCTGCCCGATGACGGCCAGTGGGTGATGCAAGGGTCCGTGCACATCGACGAGGTCGAACGTGCTCTTGACGTAGACCTGCCCGAGGGTGAATACGAAACGGTCGCGGGCCTCGTGGTGGGTCGCCTCGGTACGCTCCCGCGCGTCGGTGAGCGTGTCGTCATCGACGTACCCCAGGGCCCGCGTGTACTGGCCGTGGATGAGGACGCCCCGCCATCCCGCCTCGACATCGAAGTTCTTGCTGTGGAACGGCACGTGCCGTCCCTGCTCAGGTTGACCCTGCTCGAACCAGAATCAGCCCCGCACGACACCGAGGAAGAAGGGAGCGACCGATGAATCCCTTCGCCACGACTATCGCGACAATCGTCATCATCGCCCTGTCAGCGTTCTTCGTCGCCGCCGAGTTCTCCCTCATCAACGCGCGCACCCACCGCCTTGAAGACAACCCGTCAGCGTCCGCGCGTGCCGCGCTTCGCAGCTCGGGCGAAATCACGATGCTCCTCGCAGCGTCACAGCTTGGGATCACCGTGTGCACCCTCGCATTGGGTGCCATCACCAAGCCTGCCGTGCACCACGCCCTGATGAGACCCCTGGAGATGGTCGGCCTGGGTGAGACGGCTGCCGACGTCGCCGCGTTCGTCCTCGCGCTCATCATCGTCACGTTCCTGCACCTCGTCATCGGGGAAATGGCGCCCAAGTCATGGGCGATCGCACACCCCGAAAAGTCCGCGATCATGCTGGCGCTGCCGATGCGCGCTTTCATGCGTGTCACACGTCCGATCCTTGCGGCGTTGAACCGTGCCGCGAACTGGCTCGTGCGCCGCTCCGGTGTCGAACCGGTCGATGAAGTCAGCGAATCGCAAGACTCGACGTCATTGCGCCAGCTCGTCGAGCACTCAGCGAGCGTCGGAGCGCTCGACCTCGCCTACCGCACCTCACTGACAAGCGCAATCGACCTTGAACGCCTGACGATCGCAGACCTGCTTGACGGGCGTGGCGCCCCTACGGCGGCTCCCGCCACGGCAACCGTCGGTGATGTTCAGGCTGCCGTGATGCGCAAGGGGCACACGCGCGTGTTGCTGATGGAGCCCGCCGGCGCTGGTTCCGGCGTACGGGGCGTCGTGCACGTGCGAGACACGCTGATGCTCCCCGAGGCGACACCTGCGGACACCGTGGCCCGTCCCGTCCTCGAACTGCCACGCGACACGGCCCTGCATGAAGCGCTTCGGCTGATGCGTGAAGGCAGCCACCAGCTCGCCGTCGTCACCGACAACGGCGCTTTCAGTGGCGTCGTCACCCTGGGCGACATCCTGCCCAAACTGCTGCCCCGCGCAGACGCGGTGACAGACGGCGCCGCGTGACGCTCGCCTCCCCGAGCTATTTGCCTGCTTGGTTCGCTTCGGATGCAAACCTGGAGTCGTCATCGACGCTCCGCGAAGGGCCTGATCCTCACACCGCGCGCGGAGAGGTCAACATTCCTCGGGCCGACGTCGTCATCGAGCCCGGTGGCGACGGTTCGCTCGAGCGTCTGCGAGACGAGAGCCACCGCGGCTGGCTGCAGGAGGCTGCGCAGCGAGGTGCCATCGTCGCGAGTGTTTGCACGGTCGCTCGCCTCCTTGCCGCCGCGGGGTTGCTGCACCAGCGCCCGTTCACGACCTACCACGACACGTTCGCCAGCGTCGCGGCCCTCGACCCCAAGGCCCAACCATGCCCGGGTCAGCGATGGATCGACGACGGGCAGGTCATCACGGACGCAGGCGTCTTCGCCGGCATCGACATGGCCCTGCATCTCGTCGGACGCCCCGCCACCCCTGAGCGCGCACGCGAGGTCCAAGATGGGATCGAGTACCGCCCGGCGCCCCCGACGTGGGCGTCCCGATCATGACCGCGCTGTGCCCCGCCGACACGGGGACGAGCACGTCGCACACCTCGTTGGCGTGGCGCGGACGTGTGATCGAACGCGTAGCATCCATCTGAACGCCAACCATTCCAGGAGACCGCCATGAACGCACCCCGTCCCCCTGTCCCACCCTTCACAGCCGAGACAGCGGCCGCAAAGGTGCAAGCTGCCGAGGACGCGTGGAACACGCGAGACCCCGAACGCGTCGCCGGCGCCTATACGCCGCACACCGTGTGGCGAAACCGCGGCGAGAGCATCGTCGGGCGTGACGCCGTCATCGAGTTCCTCACTCGCAAGTGGGCGCGCGAACACGAATACCGGTTGCGCAAGAACCTGTGGGCGTTCACCGACGACCGCATCGCCGTGCGTTTCCAGTACGAGTGGCATGACGATGACGGTCAGTGGTGGCGTTCCTACGGCAACGAGCTGTGGCACTTCGATGCCGACGGTTACATGAGCCGTCGCGAGGCGAGCATCAACGATGTTGCCATCACCGAGGCCGAACGACGCGTACGGCCCGGACGAGGCGAACTTCCACCCTCCTGAACCCGCGCGCTGGCAGCGGTGCCGGCGTTCGAGTCACACCCGGCGCTGCAAGCGTCGATCAGAGGGGCGCACGCGCGATGGAGGTGACGCCTCCAGCGTTGTCGCTACGACCTCGCGAGCGTCGTCCGGGCCGCCACTCGGGACGACTCGACCCCCAGAAGCTCCCGAACCGGATCCAGCGACCCGGGCACACTGCGGTAGTAGACCCACGTGCCGCGACGTTCTGAGGTGACGAGCCCAGCGTCGCGCAGCTTGCGCAGGTGATGCGAGATCGTCGCCTGCGACAATTCCAGGTCCGGCAGGTCGCAGACACAGATCTCCCCTGGCGCCGCCGCGACGATCGCGTCGAACAGGCGTAGACGCGCCGAATCGCCGAGCGCCTTGAACACGGCAGCAGCGCGCGCAACATCTTCGTCGTTCGCCACGACTTGAGGCGCACCATCCCGCGACGTCGCCTCACCCCGCCGCTCACACCCGTCGATCGTCACTCAACTATTTTGACACATGTCGAATCACGCCTCACGATGGCACCGTATTCACCGATGACGAAAAAAGGCGGCCGACCGTGAACTCCCCTGCATCGCCCCGCGCGAGACTGTCGACGCTCGACCGCTTCCTGCCCGTGTGGATCATCGCCGCCATGGTGGCAGGCCTCCTGTTGGGACGCCTCGTGCCCGGCCTCGACGACGCCTTGTCAGCCGTCGAGATCCAGGGGGTCTCGCTGCCCATCGCCATCGGGTTGCTCATCATGATGTACCCGGTGCTCGCCAAGGTGCGTTACGACAAGCTCGACGCCGTCACGTCCGACCGGCGGCTACTCGGCGCCTCGCTCGCACTCAACTGGATGGTCGGGCCGTTGCTCATGTTCGCCCTCGCGTGGATCTTCCTGCCGGATCTGCCGACCTACCGCACCGGCCTCATCATCGTCGGCCTCGCGCGCTGCATCGCCATGGTCATCATCTGGAATGACCTCGCCTGCGGCGACCGCGACGCGGCTGCTGTGCTCGTCGCGCTCAACGCGCTGTTCCAGATCGTCGCGTTCGCCGCGCTCGGCTGGTTCTACCTCAGCGTCCTGCCCGGCTGGCTCGGCCTCGACCAATCACATCTCGACGTCTCCCCCTGGCACATCGCCGCGTCGGTTCTCGTCTTCCTCGGCCTCCCGCTGCTCGCGGGTTACCTCAGTCGGCGCATCGGCGAGAGGCGTTGGGGCCGTAAGGCGTACGAGTCGCGTTTTCTGCCCCGCATCGGGCCGTGGGCGCTCTACGGCCTGCTGTTCACCATCGTCGTCCTGTTTGCGTTGCAGGGCGCACAGATCACGTCGCACCCCCTCGACGTCGCCCGCATCGCGCTGCCCCTGCTCGCCTACTTCGCGCTCATGTGGGGCGGCGGCTACCTGCTCGGCCGGGCCCTGGGCATGGGCTACGAACGGACGACGACTCTCGCCTTCACCGCTGCTGGCAACAACTTCGAGCTCGCCATCGCCGTCGCCATCGCGACGTTCGGCGTCACCTCCGGCCAGGCACTCGCCGGGGTCGTCGGCCCGCTCAT
Organism: Dermacoccus sp. MPR-E5; assembly: GCF_058809565.1. Lineage (NCBI taxonomy): Bacteria > Bacillati > Actinomycetota > Actinomycetes > Micrococcales > Dermacoccaceae > Dermacoccus > Dermacoccus sp. MPR-E5. The sequence continues at coordinate 26,616 of NZ_JBXASS010000003.1, forward strand.
CGAGGTCCCCGTTCTCGTCGCTCTGGTCTACGTCAGCCTGGCCCTGCGCGATCGCTCCCCCCAACCCATGCTCGAGGCCGGTCACGATGCCCAGCACTGACCGTCCCACCTCCTCGCCCGACGGCGCAGCTGACGCGGGTCGTCGACCGCGCGTCCTCTTCGTCTGCGTCAAGAACGCTGGCAAGTCGCAGATGGCGGCCGCGCTCACGCGCCATTTCGCTCGCGAGCGCCTCGATGTCCACTCCGCCGGCACTCAGCCCGGCAGTGCCGTGAACGCGGAGTCAGCGGCCGCTGTCGCCACCCTCGGCGCAACCTTTGACGGCGAACATCCCAAGGCCATCGACCCCGCCGTGCTGCGCACTGCCGACCGCGTCATCATCGTCGGCTCTGCTGCACGGCTCGAACCGATCGACGGCATGCTCGCAACGATCGAGACGTGGCACACCGATGAGCCGTCGACGCGCGGCATCGAGGGCACCGAGCGCATGCAGCTCATCCGCGACGACATCGCCGAGCGCTGTCGCACGCTCGTCGGCGAGATGCTCCACCGAACTCAGGGGTGAACAGAGCTACCTCCCTTGGGCGCAAGATGGCCTTTGTCGATGCCCCGCCCGTTGATGCGTCGCACCTCGCGCCCTCAGGCCCGCCATGACGCTGGGCGACGACGCACAGGACGGACGCCTCTTCATCTGTGTTGTCGTCGTCTGGAGTGGTTACTGCCGACAGCACGCGTACCGCGCTCGCCACGAGCTGGGTGCGTCAGCGACGCGGGTCGATCATCGTCACGCCGGAGAGCGGCGAAGCGTCGAACGTCGGCAGCATCGCCGCGCCGTCGTCGAGGCTGACGGTGCGGGCGATGAGTCGCCCGGGATCTAGTCGGCCGTCGTCCACGAGCGCCAGCATCGCCGGATAGTCGGCGGCGGCCATGCCATGGCTGCCGAACACGTCGAGCTCCCAACCGATGACGCGCGCCATCGGCACGCGCGGATGCCCGCCCACCGGCGGCAACAACCCCACCTGCACGTGCCGCCCACGACGCCGCAGCGCATGAATCGCGTCAGAACACGTCGATTCGCTGCCCACCGCGTCGACGGCGACGTGCGCTCCGCCACCCGTGATCTCGTGGACGCGGGCCGCCACGTCGACAGGCTCGTTGGTCTCAGCGACCCCGGCGCCCCTGGCCAGGACGACGGCGTCCGCGCCCTCGCGCGTCGCGAGCGCCAGCGCGTCGACGTTGCGGTCCACGGCGACGACACGCGCCCCGAGCGACTTCGCGATCATGACGGCGCTGAGTCCGACTCCCCCGGCGCCGACGACGCACACCCATTCACCCGGCTGCACATCAGCACGAGCCGTCAGAGCTCGAAAGGCCGTCGCGAACCGGCACCCGAGGCTCGCGGCGGCCGCGAAGCTCACAGCGTCGGGGATGGCGACGAGGTTCGTGTCCGCGCGTCGCGCGACGACGTATTGCGCGAACGATCCCCAGTGCGTGAACCCCGGCTGATCCTGGGTCGGACAGACCTGCGCGTCACCGGTGCGACACCACTCGCAGGCGCCGCAGCCCTCGACGAACGGCATCGTCACCCGCTGCCCGACCCGCCAGTTCACGACGTCCGAACCGACCTCAGTGATCACCCCGGCGAACTCGTGACCGGGCACGTGCGGCAGCTCGACGTCATCATGACCGGCCCACGCGTGCCAGTCGCTGCGGCACAACCCCGTCGCGCGCACCTCGACGAGGACGGCGTCGTCAGGCAGGGCGGGCACCTCGACCTCCTCGACGCCGACGGCCCCCGCGATCTCTTGCATTACCATTGCGCGCATCGTCATCCCGCCACTGTGGCAGATCGCGAGAACACGTGCTCTACGGAAGCCACCCGATCTCGAGGGGTGTTCAGCGGCCGCCGGTCGTATCGACGTCACCGAACCCCGGCGGCAACCCGGCGATCCCGACCAGCAACTTCGGGTCGATGCTCTCGCCGCGCCGGACGACCGTCAGCGTGCCGCGCGGTTCGAGGACGGCGAGGGCGACGTCGTCGAGGTGCCGCACTCCCCCGGCTCGCAACCGTTCGTGCAACCGCTCGGCGGTGAGGCCGACGTGGCGCAGGGCGTCCGGGCGTGCCCGCCCGTCGATCATGACGGCCCACGCCCGGGCGCGACCCGCGGCGCGGTGGCTGCGCATCGACATCACCGCGTGCAGCCGTCCGAAACCGAACTCCAGGACGAACAGGGTGGCCATCGCGACGAGCGCACCGCACAACGTCGGCGAGTTGCCCAGCATCGCGCGGGCGCACAGCGCCCCGAGGACGGTGAACACGGCGACGGACATCGTCGAACCGGCCGCCAGATACCGTATGCCCCAGAAATGCAGGATCGCGACGAAGACGGCGTACAGCACCACTGTCGCGACCACGACGCCGACGACGCCACTGGCGCTGATGCCGATGTGCGGCCAGATGTTCACACCGCCCCCTTTCGCACCTGTCCCCCGGCGACCAGTGTCTCCTACCCCCTCACACCGTTCCGAGCCGGCCCCGGCGCGCGCAGCTGCACGAGTTCTGCGCATCTGCACGAGGAATCGCGCGCACATTCCTCGTGCAGATGCTCAAGAGTCATGCAACGTCGCGGCCGTGCGATGCGCGCCCTCCACCACCTGCCGCGCGGGCGTCAGCCGACACAGCGACTCCACAGGTCGGCGACAGCGGACCCCACGGTGCGTCACCTTCACTGGGTCTCAACACGTCGACGCACCGCCGTCGCCGTCGCCCTCGCGCCAACACATCGCGACGCCAGGGACGCACACCATCGCAAGCCCGAGCACTCGCCCCAAGGAGCATCCCATGCGCAGCCCCGCCCTCGTCGCCCTCACCGCAGCATGCTCGGCCGCCATCGCCGCCCCCTTGGCAATCGGCGTGCACGACGGTTCCCTCAGCGCGTTCGACGCCGGCTCCGTCACCCGTCAGCTGCGCAGTCAGCTCGACGCCGCCAGCGCTCGCAGCACCACCGATTCGGGCAGCTCATCCACTGACACGGATCAGGGCGGCGCCTCGACGCCGCAAACAGCACCGGACGGCTCGAGCACGTCGCCGTCGAACGGCGGCGCGCAAGCCAGTGGCGCATCATCCAGCGGAACGACGACGCGCGCCACCGCCGCTCAGAGCAAGGGCGTCGTCATGATCGACGTGGCCACCCCGAGCGGTGAGGCTGCGGGCTCGGGCATGGTGCTCACGGCCGATGGCACCGTCCTGACGAACTACCACGTCGTCTCAGGCTCGACGCAGATCCGCGTCACCGTCCCGAACGGCGGGGCACACACGGCGAGCGTCGTCGGGCACGACGAATCCCACGACGTCGCCGTGCTCAAGCTCAGCGGTGCGAAGAACCTCGATACCGTCACTCTGGACACCGACGGGGTCAGGACGGCCGAAGAGGTTCTCGCCGTCGGCCAAGGCGGCGGCGAGGGCGTGCTCTAAGCCGCCTCCGGCATCGTGACGGCGACGGGGCGCTCGATCACCGCCTCCGAGCAGGGGTCGTTGTCGTCCGGTGAGAACCTGACGAACCTCGTGCAGACGAACGCGCCCATCGTCGGCGGCTACTCCGGCGGGCCTTTGTTCGACGCCGCGGGCAAGGTCGTCGGAATCGACACCGCCGCATCCGCGACGAACTCGCTCACCGGCTATCAGCGCAGCAACGCCGAGGGGTACGCCATCCCGATCACGCAGGCCAAGTCGATCGCCGACGACATCCTCGCCGGCCGCAAGACGACGACGAATCACATCGGCGCGAAGGCCGCCCTCGGCGTGGCCGTCGTCCCGAGCTCGTCGTTGCGGGGCGCCAGCGACACCGGCGTCGTCGTGCAGCAGGTGCTGAACGGCTCGGCTGTCGCAAGCACGGGGATGACGGCGGGTGACACGATCACCGCCCTCGACGGCAAGGCCGTCACCTCGACCGACTCCCTCAGCTCGCTCATGGGCACCCGCTACCCGGGCTCGACGATAAAGGTGACGTGGAGCGACACCTCCGGCGCGTCGCACACGGCGTCCGTCACGCTGCAGAAGTCGACCGCGAACTGACGCGTCGCGGGTCTCGAGGTGGCCTTGCGCCATCTCGAGACCCGCGTGCCCGGCAACGGGACGCACGAGAGCAACTCGCCCCCTTGCATCCCGATCCAGCCGGGCCGGGCGCCACCGTCAGCAGCTCGTCAGGACGCAAGATCCTCGGCGTATGCCTGACCGGCGGCGATCATGTCCTCACGGGACACGACCTTGACGCGCTCGCGGCCGGCGCTCTCGCCGAGGGCGATCTCGTGGGCGTCGAGACGCTCCCAGTGATCCCAGAGCGTGATCTCGACACCCGAATCAAGCAGGTGACGTAGCAGCGCGTCCGGGTCGCCGCCACTGGGCGTGGGCAGCGAGTCGAGGTCCTCGAGCAGGCACGCAATGGTCTCCGATGCATCCGACTTCGTGTGCCCGATGAGCCCGACGGGGCCGCGCTTGATCCACCCCGTCACGTACGTCGCCGGCATCACCTCGCCGCTGACGTCCGTCACGCGGCCCGCCTCGTTGGGCACGACGCCCGCGGCGTCGTCGAAGGGCAGGTCGCGCAGCGGCGAACTGTAGTACCCGACGGCGCGGTAGACGGCCTGTACGTCCCAGTCGCGGAACTCGCCCGTGCCGTGCGTCGTCGCGTCGCCGTTGAACTCCTGGTGCTCGGTGCGCAGGCCGACGACGCGGCCGTCCTCGCCGAGGATCTCGACGGGCGCCTCGCACAGGTGCAGGTGGATCTGGTGCGGCGCGCCGCTCGGCTCGTTCTCGAGGTACTTGAGCAGCGTGTTGACGACGAGCTTCGTCGACTTGCTCGCGTTGATCGCGGCCTGGCCGGCCTCGTCGATCTCGAAGCCCTCCTCGTGCACGATGACGTCGATGCTCGGGCTGTGCGACAGCTCGCGGAACTCCATCGGTGAGAACTTCAACTGCGCCGGGCCGCGGCGCGCGAAGACGTGCACCTCCGTCGCCTGGTTCGCCTTCAACCCGTCGTAGACGTTCTGCGGGATCTCGGTCGTCAGCTGCTCGTCGGCGGGCTTGGCGAGCATGCGCGCGACGTCGAGGGCGACGTTGCCGGCGCCGAGGACGGCGACCTTGCGCGCCGTCAGCGGCCATTCGCGCGGCACGTCGGGGTGGCCGTCGTACCAAGAGACGAAGTCTGCGGCGCCGAAGCTACCGTCGAGGTCGATGCCGGGGATGTCCAGCGGTCGGTCGCTCGAGGCGCCCGTGGAGAAGATGACGGCGTCGTAGTGCTCCTGCAGCTGTTCGAGGTCGAGGTCGGTGCCGTAGTCGACGTTGCCGATGAAGCGGATGCGATCTCCCGACAGCACGCGACGCAGCGCCTTGATGATCTCCTTGATGCGCGGGTGGTCGGGCGCCACGCCATAGCGCACGAGGCCGTACGGTGCGGGCAGCCGGTCGAACAGGTCGACGCGCGCGCCCTCGTGCTGCTTCGTCAGGATGTCCGAGGCGTAGATGCCGGCCGGGCCGGCTCCGATTACGGCGACGCGAAGGTCTCGCATGCAATCCCCTTCTGCAGGTGGCACGGCGTCGGCCGTGCGGTGGTGGCGTCGTCGGGCAGGGTGATGTCCGGCAGGCGTCATGAACGAGTTGTTAGCGTAAACATAACCAGACATTACTTGTCGAACGGTTCGTCGACGCTTCTCATGCCATGTTAGGTCTGCCTAACGTCCAGCACCAATCCCCCACGACGCGAACGGCGCTCGCCTCTCGCGAGACGAACGCCGGTCTGCGGCGGGATGCCGTCAGGCGTCGGCGGGCGAGCGCTTGCGCCCACGATGTGGCAGGAACGTGCCGTCCTGCAGGCTCGACTCGATCTCTTCGAGGCTGCGACCCTTCGTCTCAGGAACGAAGAAGTACACCGTCACCCAGGCGATGACGTTGATGACGGCGTAGAAGATCATCGCGCCCGGCAGCGACAGCCAGTCGATGAGCGTGAGGGCGGTCAGCGTGATGAGCAGGTTCGAACCCCACAGCGCGGCCGCGTGCAGCGCCGTCGCCGCCGAACGCACCTTGAGCGGGTACAGCTCCGAACCCATGAGCCACCCGACGACCTGGATGCCGCCGGCCTGGAAGAACATGAAGGACAGGATGAGCGCGAGCGCGACGCCCGCAGGCGGGTCGTCGTTCGTCACCCAGAACGCGATGCCGAACGCGGCGATAGACACTGCGGCTCCGGGCAGCATGACGAGCATGAGACGGCGACGCCCGATGCGGTCGACGACGAACTTACCGAGCGTCGTCATGACGAGATAGACGACGCCGACGCCGACGTTGCCCGCCTGCGCCATGTCGTCGGAGAAGCCGACGTTGTTCTTCAGGATCGTCGGCGTGTAGTAGATCATCATCTCCAAGCCGGTGATCTGCGTGAAGATCGCGACCATGATGCCGGCGAACAGTGCCGGGCGAATCCACTTCTCGCTGAACAGGGTTCGCCACTCCCCCTCACCGGAGGCCTGCTGCTCCTCGCGGTAGGTGCGCTTGATCTCGGCGATCTCCGCGTCGACCGCGCGCGTGCTCGGACGCACCCAGCGCAGCACCCGACGAGCAGGGTTGACGAACCCCTGCTGCACCAGCCAGCGTGGACTCTCCGGCAGCGGCTTCATCCCGATGAGCAGCACGAGCGCCGGAACGACAGCGGCGGCGATCCGGACCCGCCAGCTGATCGCGGAGTCGCGGAAGTAGTTGACGAGGCTCGCGGTGAGGATGCCGACGCCGATCGCGACGTTGAAGAACGTCACGTAGCTGCCGCGCTTCGCGGGCGGTGCGAGCTCGGAGATGTACGTCGGGATCGCCATCGTCGAGCCACCGACGGCGAGGCCGAGGAAGACGCGCGCGAGCGACAGCGTCCACCAGTCGTTCGCGGCGCCGCTGAGCAGCACGCCGATCGCGAACACGGCCGCGATGCCGATGATCGCCTTGCGCCGCCCGACCTTCTTGACGATGACGCTCGTGCCCAGCGCACCGAGCACCGCGCCGAGCAGGATCGATGAGGTGATGATCTCCGTGATGTTGTGCGCCGCCGAGCCGAAGCGCTCCTCGTTGATGTGGAACTCTTCGGTGACGTGCAGCATCGCACCCGAGATCACGCCGGTGTCGTAGCCGTAGAGCAGCCCGCCGAACGCGGCGAGGAACGACACGTGCAGCACATGTCGACGCGCCAGACGCTCCGCTTCAACGGGGCTGACGTCGTCGTCGCGGGCTGCGTCGGGGATGCCGCCGAGGCGACGCTCGGCGTCGGTCAACTCGTTCGGGGCGATCTCGGCACCCGGTGCGTCGAACATCCGCCATCCATTCTCGAGGCCTGCCCAGCGACGCGGCAGGAGGAACCAGGGGTCGAGAGTGAACCTATCCAACGCGCGTTCGGGCTGCGAAACCGGCGGGCGCGGCACCCGCGACCCGGCCACGGCCCCCACCTGCAGCGCTGATGCAGGCCAGCGGGCCGCTGACGTACCGTAGGCGCATGTCAGTCTCGAACCAGTCCCGCGCGGTCGATCTGCGCGTCACCGGCACCGTTCAGGGCGTCAGCTACCGTGCCGCGTGCGCCGAGCAGGCGCGCACGCTGGGGCTCGTCGGCTACGTCGAGAACCTCGATGACGCCGCGGTGCACGTCGTCGCCGAGGGTACGCCGGACGCCGTCGAATCGCTCGTGGACTGGTGTCACGACGGCCCCGACGCGGCGTCCGTCGACGACGTCGAGGTGCGAGACGTCGCCCCCGAGGGTTACGACGACTTCACCGTCCGCCGCTGAGCGCGTGCACTGCCACTATTTCGACGTCGGTGCGTGCCGCTCGTGCACGAACCTGGCCGTGCCGTACGACGAGCAACTCATGCGCAAGCAGACGTCCGTCGAGCACACCCTCGCCGCACGAGTGGCGCCCGAGGCGTGGCTCTCCCCCGCCGCATCGCGCCCGGCCGCGTTTCGCAACAAGGTGAAGCTCGCCGTCGGCGGCCACGTCGACGCTCCGACGCTCGGGCTCGCACTGCCCGGGCGCCCTGCCGTCGACCTGCGCGAGTGCCCCATCCAGGAACGGCCGATCTGGGACGTCGTGCCCGACCTCGCCGGGTTCATCACCTACGCACGTCTCATGCCCTATGACGTCGACGCGCGCACGGGCGAGCTCAAGTTCGTCATCGTCACCACCAACACTGACGGCGAGTTGCTCGTCCGCTTCGTCGTGCGCACCAATGACGGAGTTGACCGACTCAGCGCCGCCCTGCCCGCCCTGACGGACCGCCTGCCGCAGATCGTCGCCGTCTCTGCGAACATCCATCCGGAGCACAAGGCCGTCGTCGAGGGGGATGTCGAGATCGCCCTGACGCCCACGCAGACGCTGCGTGCGGCCGTCGGCGACGTGACGCTGTACCTGCAGCACCGCAGCTTCTTCCAGACGAACACCGATGTCGCCGCGGCGTTGTACCGCCAGGCGCGCGCGTGGGCCGACGACGTCGACGCTCGTCAGGTGCTCGACCTGTACTGCGGCGTCGGCGGCTTCGCCCTCCATCTTGCGGACGGCACCCGCCGCGTCCACGGCGTCGAGATCGAACCGAGCGCCATCGACAGCGCCCGTCGCAGCGCCACCGAAGCCGGGTCGGACGCGACGGTGACGTTCGACGTCGGCGACGCGAGCACCCTCGTCATGCCCGAGCACGACGTTCCGGATCTCGTCGTCGTCAACCCGCCGCGACGCGGCATCGAAGCGCTCGCCGACGCGCTCGAGCGCAGCTGCGTCGCGCACGTCATCTACTCGAGCTGCAACCCGACGAGCCTCGCCGCCGATCTCGCCGCGATGCCGAGCTTCGACGTGTGGGCCGCGCGACTGTTCGACATGTTTCCGCACACCAACCACGCCGAGGTCGCGGCGCTCCTGTCACGCCGGCCCGCGTGAGTTGAGTCACGGCCCGAACTCGTAGTCGACCGGAGCCCGAGAGCGCCCCCGCCCGCAGACGGCATCGATTTCGTCACAAAATCCGGTGTGGGGCACCCCACCTCATAGGTTGTCTGATCTTCACCCTAGGGTGAACGGCGTCACAGTTCAGCCGCAAGATCGGAAGCCATCCGTGTCGGATCAGTACGACCACGACGTATCGTCGTCGCCCACGCCACCACCGCGCAGTTCCGCCGAGGGCGCGCCGCCGGAGGTCTCCACGGCCGCGACATCCCCCAAGAAGGATCGCAGCCACTACCTCTACATCGGCGTCATCGTCGCCGTCATCGCCGGCATCGTCTTCGGTCTCGTCGCGCCGGATGCGGCGAAGGCCTGGAAGCCGCTCGGTGAGATGTTCGTCAGCCTCATCAAGATGATGATCACGCCGGTCATCTTCTGCACGATCGTGCTGGGCATCGGCTCCGTCCGCAAGGCCGCGACGGTCGGGCGCGCAGGAGGCATGGCGCTCGCCTACTTCCTCACCATGTCGACGTTCGCGCTTGCGATCGGTCTCGTCGTCGGCAACATCATCCAGCCGGGCCACGGGCTGACGGTCAAGCACGGATCGGCCGACAAGTACGTCAAGACGGCCGAGAAGTCGGGCGGGTTCATCGACTTCCTCAAGAGCATCATCCCCGACACGTTCTTCTCCGCGTTCACCTCCGGCAGCGTCCTGCAGGTGCTGTTCATCGCACTGCTCGTCGGCTTCGCCATCCAGCGCATCGGCGACTCCGCCGAACCCGCGCTGCGTGCGATCGCCACGATGCAGAAGATCGTGTTCCGCGTGCTGTCGATGGTGCTGTGGCTCGCCCCGATCGGCGCGTTCGGTGCGATGGCGGCCGTCGTCGGTGAATCCGGCGCCAAGGCCGTCGGTGAGATGGCGAAACTGATGGCGGGCTTCTACGTCACGTGCGCGCTGTTCATCTTCGTCATTCTCGGCGCGCTGCTGTGGGTCGTCGCGCGCGTCAACATCTGGAAGCTGTTCAAGTACCTCGGCCGCGAGTTCCTCCTCATCCTCGCGACATCGTCGTCGGAGTCGGCGCTGCCGAACCTCATGGCAAAGATGGAGCACGCCGGCATCAACCGCTCCACCGTCGGCATCGTCGTGCCGACGGGGTACTCGTTCAACCTCGACGGCACCGCGATCTACCTGACGATGAGTTCGCTCTTCATCGCCGACGCGATGAACATGCCCATGTCGATCGGGGAACAGATCGGCCTGCTCGTCTTCATGATCGTCGCCTCCAAGGGTGCGGCCGGCGTCACCGGCGCCGGTCTCGCCACCCTCGCCGGCGGCCTCAGCAGCCACAAGCCCGAGCTCGTCGACGGCGTCGGCCTCATCGTCGGCATCGACCGCTTCATGTCAGAGGCCCGCGCACTGACGAACTTCGCGGGCAACTCGGTCGCGACCGTCCTGATCGGCACGTGGACGAAGACCATCGACCGCGAGCGCCTCGGTGACGTGCTCGGCGGGCGCGACCCGTTCGACTACTCCTCGATGGAGGACGATCCGCACTCCTCCGGCGTGCGCGGCGCGTCGCCCGTCGCGCAGCACTGACGGTTTCGAGCGTCACGACGCATGACGAGCGGGTCCCCACCTCGAGGTGGGGACCCGCTCGTCATGTCAGTCACGCTGCCGCGGCGACGCGCCGTCGCGCAGCCGGTTTCAGTCAGCGCGGCACCCGCGCGAACCGCTCTCGGTCGCGACGCCTCAGTCCTCGCTGACGGTGACGGTGACGTCGATGTTGCCGCGCGTCGCGTTGGAGTAGGGGCACACCTGGTGCGCCTTGTCGGCGAGCGCCTGCGCCTCGTCATGCGGCAGGTCGGGGATGACGACCTCGAGTTCGACGGCGAGGCCGAAGCCCTCACCGGCCTTGCCGATGGAGACGCGCGCGCCGACGCTCGACTCCCCCAGGTCGGCGCCCGCGCCGCGGGCCACCATCTGCAGTGCCGAGTGGAAGCACGCGGCGTATCCGGCGGCGAAGAGCTGCTCGGGGTTCGCGCCGTCACCCGAACCGCCCATGGCCTGCGGGACGGCGAGGTCGAGGTCGACGCGGCCGTCGCTGGAGTGGACGTGGCCGTTGCGGCCGGCGCCGGTGGCGAGTGCTTCTGCGGTGTAGATCGGTTCCATGCTCGGTGCAACCACGCGAGCCCGCCGGCCATTCCATGACGGCGCCGCCGTCGGTGCTGCCATCAGCGCCACCGTCATGGATCGACGACGGCATCCACCCCAACGCAGCGTTATGCAACCTTGATGCGAAAGGCGTGTGTCACGTCATACCGATGAAACATCTTGCTCATAGGCTCCCCTCGACGCGTGACCACGATCAGGAAGGCAGCGCATGTCGACACCCGCAGCGCCGGTTCATGACGAACCGGCCGGCGAGCACCTCTCCCGGGGGCTCTCCAACCGCCACCTCCAGCTCATCGCCATCGGCGGAACGATCGGCACGGGCCTGTTCATGGGTTCGGGCAAGACGATCAGCGTCGCCGGCCCGTCCGTCATCCTCGTGTACGCGATCATCGGGTTCTTCCTGTACTTCGTGCTGCGCGCCATGGGTGAGTTGCTGCTGAGCAACCTCAACTACAAGTCGTTCGCCGACTTCGCGGGCGACATCCTCGGCCCGTGGGCCTCGTACTTCGTCGGCTGGACGTACTGGTTCTGTTGGATCGCGACGGCGATCGCCGACACGACCGCCATCGCCAAGTACATCCAGTACTGGTGGCCCGACACCCCGTCGTGGATCCCCGCCGTCGGCCTCGTCGCGCTGCTGTTCCTGCTCAACCTGCCGAGCGTCAAGGCGTTCGGCGAGCTCGAGTTCTGGTTCGCGCTCATCAAGGTCATCGCGATCATCACGCTCATCGTCGTCGGCCTCTACATGATCTTCACGGGCAGCTCGCACGGCGGGCAGAAGTCGTCGTTCTCGAACCTGTGGTCGCACGGCGGCATCTTCCCCATGGGGTTCATGGGCTTCGCCGCGGGCTTCCAGATCGCCGTGTTCGCGTTCGTCGGCGTCGAGCTCGTCGGCACCGCCGCTGCTGAGACGAAGGACCCGGAGAAGAACCTGCCGCGCGCCGTCAACTCGGTGCCGATCCGCATGCTGCTGTTCTACGTCGGCGCGCTCGTCATCCTCATGTCGGTGCGTCCGTGGACGGAGTTCAAGGCCGGCGAGTCGCCGTTCGTCAAGATGTTCGCCCTCGCCGGTCTCGCCGCGGCCGCGGGTGTCGTCAACTTCGTGGTCATGACGTCGGCCGCCTCCTCCGCGAACTCGGGCATCTACTCGACCTCACGCATGGTCTACGGCCTCGCCGAGGAGAACGACGCGCCGCGTGTGTTCTCGCGCCTGTCACGCAACCGCGTGCCGGTGGCTTCCCTCGCCTTGTCGTGCGGGTTGCTGCTGCTCATCGGCCTGCCGCTGCTCGGCGCGAGCGGCAGCGTCGCCGACGCGTTCGACAAGATCACGACGGTCTCCGCGATCTGCTTCATGTTCGTGTGGACGATCATCCTCATCAGCTACGTCGTCTACCGCCGTCGCCGCCCGCACCTGCACGAGGCGAGCACCTTCAAGATGCCCGGTGGCGTCGTCATGTGCTACGCGACGATGGCGTTCTTCGTCTTCGTGCTGTGGACGCTGTGGATCAAGGACGACACCCGTCAGGCGTTGCTGTGGACGCCGCTGTGGTTCGTCATCCTGCTCGCCGCGTACTTCCTCATCGTGCGTCGTCGCCCGGCGCACGAGCAGCTGCGTGCCGAGCACGCCGCGAAGGTGGAGCGGGAGAACGCCGAGGTCACGCGTCGTAGCTGACCCGGCTCGCCCACGACGACGGGGTGTCGTCCGCTCAGGCGGACGTCACCCCGTCGTCATGTCGACACGCGGCTGTGAGTCTCGTGCAGTCGCAGTCGGCTCATCCCCAGGTGTGACGGCTGTGGATGACGAACGCGGCGCCGCGAAGCCAGGCGTCAGGGTGGAGCCATGACTGCTGCGCACGAACCCATCACCGACCTCACCGAGCTCGTCGCGACGTGGACGACGCTGCTCGAGACCGCCCCTCTGCGCAGGCGCAACCTGTGGCTGATGTTCCTCGACCCGAGCGCCCGCCCGCTGCCGGCCCTCACGCAGATCGAGGGCCTCAGCCTCACCCCGGATGCCCGCTCGATCGACAGCCTCGGCGAGCTCGTGCGTCACCTCGTCGACGATGATCGCGTCCCCAGCGGCGCGGCACTGTGCCTCGAACGATCGGGCACGACCGGCGCGTCACCGTTCGAGGAGGGCTGGGCCGACGCCCTGACCCGTGAGCTCGGCGAGCACCTCGCGTGGCCCGTGCTCGTGCGCACACCCGGCGGCATCACACCCGTGCGGTTGTGGTCGAGCGCGGCCTGAGACGTGCGTCGTTCGTCGGCACCGGATCGGCGCGGGCGCCGCCCGGGCCCGATTCGCGGACGCCTACGCTGGAGACATGACGTCCAATCCTGCCGCCGTGACCACACGCATCGTCCCGCCCGCCGTGGCGCACGACCTCGTCCGCACCGTCTGTGACGCGCTCGGCAGCGACGAACGCGAGGCGCGCCTCGTCGCCGACCACCTCGTCGCCGCCAACCTCGCGGGGCACGACTCGCACGGTGTCGGCATGATCCCGACGTACGTCGGCTCGGCCGCCGCGGGTGGGCTCGTCGTCAACGCCGAACTGGAGACGGTGACGGACGCGGGCGCCGTCCTCGTCGTCGACGGCGTGCACGGCTTCGGTCAGGCGATGGCGTTCGACGCGATGGCGGTCGGCATCGAACGGGCCCGCGAGTACGGTCTCGCGCTCGTGGGCCTGCGCAACTCCCACCACGTCGGCCGCATCGGTCACTGGGCCGAGCAGTGCGCGGCGGCGGGGCTCATCAGCATCCACTTCGTCAACGTCGGCGGCAGCCTCATGGTCGCGCCGTTCGGCGGCAGCGACGCCCGTTTCAGCACGAACCCGTTCTGCGTCGCCTTCCCGCGTGTCGGTGAACCGACCATCCTGCTCGACTTCGCGACGAGCGCCATCGCGTACGGCAAGGCGCGTGTCGCGCACAACAAGGGCGTCGAGGCACCCGAGGGCAGCCTCATCGACCACGAGGGGCGCCCGACGGACGACCCGTCGGTGCTGTTCGACGAACCGCACGGCGCGCTGCGTGCCATGGGTCTGCACAAGGGCGGGGGCCTGGCCATCATGTGCGAACTGCTCGGCGGCGCCCTCACAGGCGGGCTGACGACGCGTGAGGAGACGGCGCACGATGCGACGTCGATCTACAACTCGATGACGAGCATCCTCATCGACCCGAACGCACTCGGCTCACTCGACTCCGGCGCGGCCGACGCTTTCCTCGAATGGGTCAAGGCCTCCCCCGCGCCCGCCGGCGCCGAGCATGGGCCGCTGCTGCCCGGCGAGGTCGAACGCGCCACGCGCGCCACCCGCACCCGCGACGGTCTGCCTGTCGACGAGACGACGTGGCGCGGCATCGCCGACGCGGCGCGCGCCGCAGGCGTCCCCGACGACGACACCACCCTCGCCGCCTGGAACGCCTGCGCCGCCGCCTGAATGCGTCAGAGCTCCTGAGCGCGTCAGCCCGCCGTCACGCTGACGTCGTCGACGAGGAAGCTCGTCGCGAGGTCGGCGTCCTCGCTCTCACTGAAACGCAGCGTGACGCTGCGGCCCTTGTACGCCGACAGATCGACGGTGTGACCCACGTAGTCGCTGCTCGCATCGAGGTTCGAGGCTGACGCCACACGCTTCGTCGAGGTGCCGTCGACGACGTCAAGACTGAACGTGTCGTAGGCGCGCGAGCCGGTCTCGGCCGTCACGACACGGCTCCAGTACGTCAGCGTCGGGGTCTTCGCGTTCGCGGGGATCGTGACGCTCTGGCTGAGCGATTCGCTGACGCGTCGGCCGTTGCCGCCCAGCCACGCCTTCGCCGCGCCGCCGTGCGCGGCGTACGTCACATCGGTCGTGATGGCGCCCGTCGTACCGCCCCAGCCGCGGGTGCCGGATTCGAAGTCACCGTTGACGAGAAGATTCGTGTCCGGTGTAGGAGTCGGCGTCGGGTCGGTCGGCGGCTGCGCGGGCGTCGCGCCGAACAGGGTGCAGCCCTTGAGCCCGAGGTCGATGCGCCCGGCGGTGAAGCACGCGGTGAGCGGGTACGTCTGCTGACCGTAGCTCTGGCCCTGGTGGACGCTGACGTTGCCCGCCGCGTCGACCTCGCACGGATTGTCGAGTGTGCAGCGCTCGCCGTCGTCGTTGCCGGTGTTGTTGATGCCGATGACGGTGCCGCTCGTCGCATCGACGATCGGCGAGCCGGAGCTGCCGTGCGGCGTCTGGCACGTCGAGTAGCGGATCGAGTCGTTCATCGTGTAGCCGCCCTCCTTCAACTGGTACACGAAACCGTTGATCGCGCAGCCGTAGTGCTGCTTCCAGTAGCCCGACGGAATGTCGATGCTCGCCTCGTCGCTCGGGTGCGTGGCCGCAAGCGGGCGAGCGGTGACGTTCTTCGCCGCGAGCTGCGCGTACGTCGACGTGCTGCGGTACACGGCGACATCGGTGCCCGTCATCGTCGCGTACTGGAGGCGATCGAGTGTCAGCTTCGTCACGGTGTGCGCGTCGCTGCCGCCGAGCACCGTCGCCGAACGTGTCACGGCCTTGTCGTAGATGAACGTCGACGGCTCCGGCATCGTGCCGATGCAGTGCCCGTTCGTCAGGACGAGGGCCTTGTCGGTGTCGGCAGCGCCGGGGAAGCGCACGAGCGAACCCGAGCAGTTGTCGAGCGCGACGATCGCGTCGTACGTGGCGAACCGCGTCGCGGCGCTCGATGCGGGAGCCGAGGCGAGGGTGGCTGCGCCGAGGACGGCGCTGAGCGCGACCAACGGGATGCGGGTGCGAACGGCCATGGGGATCTCCTGGTGATGAGGCGGGCGCACCCGCGTCGACACGGCGTTGTCACACCGCAAGTCACACAGTAGAACGACAGGTCATGTCCAGGTGGCGTTGAGCTTCGGAGAATTCTCGCCACGCCCCTACCGGCACGGCATGAAATGATCCAGCCATGAACTATGCGGAGAGCGTCGTCGATCTGGTCGGAAACACCCCTCTGGTCAAGCTGGGCACCGTCGCGCGTGAGGCGGGCGTGCGCGCGACCGTCCTCGCGAAGGTCGAGTACTTCAACCCCGGCGGCTCGGTCAAGGACCGCATCGCCCTCAAGATGATCGAGGCGGCCGAGGCCTCCGGCGAGCTGAAGCCCGGCGGCACCATCGTCGAGCCGACCTCGGGCAACACCGGCGTCGGTCTCGCGCTCGTCGCGCAGCGCAAGGGTTACCGCTGCATCTTCGTCTGCCCCGACAAGGTCGCCAAGGACAAGATGGACGTACTGCGCGCCTACGGCGCCCAGGTCGTCGTCACGCCGACGTCCGTCGCGCCCGACCACCCCGATTCGTACTACTCGGTCTCCGACCGCATCACGCAGGAGACACCCGGGGCGTGGAAGCCGAACCAGTTCTTCAACCAGCACGGCCCGCAGTCGCACTACGAGACGACCGGCCCGGAGATCTGGCGCGACACCGACGGGCGCGTCACGCACTTCGTCGCGGGCGCCGGCACGGGCGGCACCATCTCGGGCACCGGCCGCTACCTCAAGGAGGTCAGCGCCGAGCGCCCCGAGGCCGACGGTGGGCCCGTGCGCATCATCGGCGCCGACCCGGAGGGCTCGATCTACTCGGGCGGCACCGGGCGTCCCTACCTCGTCGAGGGCGTCGGTGAGGACATGTGGCCCGGCGCCTACGACCCGTCGGTGCCGGACGACGTCATCACCGTCAACGACGCCGAGGCGTTCGCCATGACGCGTCAGCTCGCCGAGAAGGAGGGCCTGCTCGTCGGTGGTTCGAGCGGCATGGCCGTCGTCGCCGCGCTACGCGTGGCGAAGGACCTGCCCGAGGACGCCGTCGTCGTCGTGCTGCTGCCCGACTCCGGGCGCGGCTACATGTCGAAGATCTTCGACGACGCGTGGATGAACTCCTACGGCTTCATCACCGGCGAGGGCAAGCGCACCGTCGGCGACGTGCTGCAGGCCAAGTCCGGCGACCTGCCCGACCTCGTCCACACCCACCCGCAGGAGACGATCCGCGACGCGATCGACATCATGCGCGAGTACGGCGTCAGCCAGCTCCCCGTCGTCGCCGCCGAGCCGCCCGTCATGCTCGGCGAGGTGCGCGGCGCCGTCAGCGAGCGCACGCTCATGGACCTGTTGTTCGCCGGGGACGCGCAGCTCAGCGACGCCATCGCCGACCACCTCGGCGAGGGCCTGCCGCTCATCGGCCGCGGCGAACCGGTGTCGGCGGCGCGCGAGGCGCTGCATGACGAGGGCGCCGTCCTCGTCGTCGACGGCGGCCGCCCCATCGGCGTCCTCACCCGCTTCGACCTGCTCGAAGCGCTCGCGAACTGACGCCGGACCCTGGCGTCAGGACGCAGGAGTCCCGCCGTGAATCGCATGCCGGTCGGGGCGCAGTTCGTGTTGCTGGCGCTCATGTGGGTTCGAGCTTCCTGGTCACGAAGGTCGGCCTCGAGGTGGCTGTCCGTTGTGCAGGTCGTGCTCGCCCGCATGGCGAGCGGCGCGCTCGCGCTGCTCGCGATCTGTGCGGTGCGGCGCCAACCGCTCCCGCGGGATCGTGCGGTACGAGGCCACCTGCTCGTCGTCACGATGCTGTTATGAGTCGTGCCGTCTCTACTCTTCGCGTGGGCCGAGCAGCACGCCTCCTCCAGCCTGGCGAGCATCTAAGACGTGACGACGCCGCTCATGACGATGATCGTCGCCGTCGCGGCGCTGCCGGAGGAACGGCTGACCGCGTGATCGCGCCATCGGCCTCGTCCTCGGCTTCGTCGGCGTGCTCACCATCCTGTCGCCGTGGCACTCACTCGGCGGTTCGAGCGCGACGGGTCAGCTCGCGTGCCTCGCCGCTACCGCGTGCTACGGCCTCGGCTTCACCTACCTGCGCAAGCAGATCGCTCCGCGTGGGCTGCCGGCGCTCGCCGTCGCGTGCTTCCAGGTCTCGCTCGGCGCGCTCGTGCTCACGCCGTTCGTGGGCCGCGGCGAGGTGCACCTCAGCTGGCGCGTCGTGCTGAGCATGCTCGCGTTGGGCGCACCTGGCACGGGCATGGCGTACGTGTGGAACACGATCGCGAGAGGACGCGGCGCCGTCGAGGGCTCGTCCGTCAGGCGCTGACGCGGTCGGCGCCGGCGTAGACGTTGAAGTGGTCGCGGCGCATCATGCCGACGAGCACGAGTCCGTATTCCTCGCACAGATCGACGGCCATCGAGCTCGGCGCCGATACCGCGACGATGCCGCTGACGCCCGCCGCGACGGCCTTCTGGACGATCTCGAAAGACACCCGGCCGGACACGACGAGCAGCCGATCCGTCGCGGGCAGCTCACCCTCCATGAGGGCGCGACCAAGCACCTTGTCGACGGCGTTGTGACGCCCGACATCCTCACGCACCGGCCCCAGCACCCCGTCGTACGTCGCGAGGGCTGCCGCGTGCAGCCCCCCGGTGCGTTCGAAGGCACGCTGGCCGCGGCGCAGAGCGTCGGGCAGTTCGCGAGCGACGTCGGCGCTCAACACCTTTTCGCACGTCGCGATGGCGGGTCCGAGCGTCAGCTGGTCGGCGCTGCACACGCCGCATGCCGCGCCGGTGACGAACGAGCGCGGACGCGGTGGTTCGACGCCGGCGGCGAGGGTGATCTCGATGGCGTCGGTCTCGTTCTTCCAGCATCCGCGCAGCTGACGGATGTGCTCCGGCGCGCTCGTTCCCGACTCGACGAGCAGCCACCCGGCGGCGAGTTCGGTGTCGTGCCCGGGCGTGCGCATGAGGACAGCCAGGGTCGTGTCGTCGAGGTGCAGTTCGAGGGGCGCCTCGACGACGAGGTCGTCGGGGCGACGGCTCATGCCCCCGGCGTTGATGCGGTGGACGGGGCGGCGCGTGGTCATCTGCGGCACCTCGCGAGCGTACTCTCATCGCATGAACGGACGCGAGAACACGTACGTGAAGCAGCGAGCCGGCGCGCCGTCCGGCTTCTTCGCCACGGAGGCTGCGGGGTTGCGGTGGCTCGCCGCAGCGAGCGCCGATGGGGGCGTCGACGTCGTCGAGGTGCTCGACCAGGACGCCACGTCGGTGACGTTGGAGCGCCTAGACGAGGCTCGCCCGAGCGACGGCGTCGACGCGGCCGCGGCCCGGTTCGGTGCTGCTCTGGCGGCGACGCATGCGGCGGGTGCCCCCACGTTCGGTGCGCTGCCGCCCGGCGCGTCGACGTACTTCTTCGGTCCGCTCGATCAGCCGCTCACGCTCCCCCATGTCGAATCGGCGACGTTCGGGGCGTTCTACACGCAGGCCCGGCTGCGACCGGTGCTGGAACGCACGCGGCTGGCGGGACGCGACGCTGACCTCGCGCAGCGCGTCTGCGGCGCCGTCGAATCGGGGGCCGTCGACACCTGGGGCGCCTCGGGTGAGTTCGTGCGGCCCGCCCGCGTACACGGCGACCTGTGGAGCGGCAACGTCCTGTGGACGCGCGGCGGCGCCGTCGTCATCGACCCCGCGGCGTGCGGGCACCACCCGCTCGCGGACCTCGCGATGCTGACGATGTTCGGCGCCCCCGGGCTCGAGGCGATTCTCGATTCCTACGCCGAGGCCGCCCACCTGCCCGACGACTGGCGCGAGCAGCTGCCGCTGCATCAACTGTTCGGCTGGCTCGTCCACCTGCACCTGTTCGGCGCAGGCTACGCCGAGCCCGTCTCGCGGGCCCTCGGCGCGTCGGCCCGGTTGTTGGGCGTGTGAAGCCTTGGCGGCGCGCGCTCAGTCGCGGACCTCACGGTCCATGGCACAGCGTCTGACCGTGGCGTTGCCCCGCTCCTGACGGCTTGCGACGCGACGGCCGACCGTATGCTGATGCCGCTCGCGAGCCGCGGAGCCAGCGCTGCCACATCCCGCGGCGCGTGCGTTCGCCCAGCGGCGCGTCAGGTGGACGAGACGTTGGCGGTGAACCAGGCCGCGAGGTCGCGCGCCGAGGTGTCGACGAGCGTCGCCCAGTCGAACGCGGAGGCGTCGGCGTCGTCCGAGACGTGCTTGACGACGCGCACGGGCACGTCGAACGCCTGGCAGGCCGCGACGACGGCGTAGCCCTCCATGTCGACGAGCGACGCGCGCTCGGCAAGAGCATCCCGCACCTGTGCGTCGCTGACGAACAGGTCACCCGTGGCCAGGACGAGCTCTGGGTCTCCTGCCCCGACGTCGAGGCGCTCGCGCACGTCGTGGCCGAGGGCGCGGATCGCGTCGGCACTGATGTCGTGGTTGAGCACGACGCCCGGCTCGAAGACGCCGCGCATGCCGGGGCGCAGGGCTCCACATGAGCCGAGGTTGACGACCTGCAGCCCCGCCCGTTCCTGCGGCGTGCGCTCCGCGAGTGCCCGCGTCGTTGCGATTGCCGCCGCGGTCTTGCCCAGGCCGGTCAGGACCACGTCGACGTCAGCGGGAAGATAGCGCGTCTCGCTGGCCGCCGCGGCGACGACGAGCGTCGTCACCGCTGTGCGTCAGCGTTGCCCTGCCACTGCTGCGAGGGCTCGCCCGAGCCGCCCGCGAACTGCTGGCCCATGCTCTGCGACGCCGGCGCATTCCACTGCTGCGCCCCGCCCTGCTGACCCTGGTGCGCCTGCTGCCCGCCCTGCTGGCCGTCAGGTGCGATATAGACGGCCGTGCCGTAGGCGCACACCTCGATGCCGGTCTGTGCGAACTCGTTCGTCTCGAAGCGGAATGCCACGACGGCGTTCGCGCCGCGCGCCTGCGCCTCGGCGGCCAGGCGGGACAACGCTTCACGGCGGCACTCGACGAGCAGTTCGGTGATGCCCTTGAGCTCACCACCGGCCATGGCCTTGAGCCCGGCGCCGATGTTGGAGCCGATGTGGCGCGAGCGCACCGTCAGGCCGAAGCACTCACCCATCGTCGCCTCGATGCGGTGACCGGTCACGTCGTTCGTCGTCACGATGATCATGACGTCGAGTCTAGGCGGCACGCACCGTCCGCGGGGGTGGATCGCCGCGCCTTCTCCGGCCCTTGTTCCAGGCCCCGTTCGCGCGGCGACGCGGCGTCAGCCCTCGAAGCGCGCGACGTCGCCGGCACCGACGCGCAACACGGTCGGCGCCGCGTCCGTGTAGTCGATGACGCTCGTCGGGCGCGGCTCGACCTCGTCGGCATCGATGACGATGTCGACCTCATGGTCGAGCGCGTCCTTGACGGCCCAGCCGTAGGTGAACGGTTCGTCCTGGTCGGGCAGAATGAGCGACGTCGACAGCAGCGGCTCGCCCAACTCCGCGACGATGGCGCGCGCGATCGGATGGTCGTCGAGACGCACCCCGACCGTCTTCTTCTTCGGGTGCACGAGCTTGCGCGGCACCTCCGCCGTCGCGGGCAGGATGAACGTGTACGGCCCCGGCGTCGAGGCCTTGATCGCCCGAAACGCGGCGTTGTTGAGCTGTACGAGCTGACCGAGTTGTGCGAAGTCCTCGCACACGAGCGTGAAGTCGTGCTTGGCGTCGAGGTGCCGGATGCGCACCATGCGCTCCTTGCCCTCGGCGTTGCCGAGCGCGCAACCGAGAGCGAAACCTGACGACGTCGGGTAGGCGATGAGCGCGCCGTCACGCAGAGCGTCGACGACCTGACGAACGGTGCGCGGCTGCGGGTTCTGGGGGTGGATGTCGAGGAAGAGCGCCATGCCTCAGGCTACGCCGCGCGGATCACGCGCCGCCACCCTGATCCCCCGCGCGTGACGGCGGGTGTGGGCGACGAACTCGGCGAGGATGAGCGGCCAGTCGCCGTACCGGGCGCGCGCGCCTGCGTTGTCGTCGTCCCAACCGTCGTGCTCGAAGGTGACGCGGGTGCCCCATTCGCTGTCGCTGAACCGGACGCTGACGCGGCTCGGATGACGATGCTCGCCGCGGCGCCAGCAGTCGAAGACGATCGACGAGCGCAGGTCGACGCTGACGACCTCGCCCCACGCGCGATCCTCGCCGCCGATTCGGAAGCTGACGGTCCCGCCCGGACGGGCCTCGATGACGACGCCCGCATGACGCGCGGGGTCAGGAGTCTGCAGCGGCGGCCACCACTTGCTGATCTCGCCGACGAACAGGTAGAACGCGGCCGCCGGCGGCACCGGGACGTCATGGGTGAGCGTGATCTTGTCCACCGACGCATCTCCCTGGCTCTCGACAGCAGCCCGCACACTATGGCACGGGCGACGAGGTCGGATGGGGATTCGCACCCACCCGATCCGCAGGGTCCGATTCGTGGGACGACGCGCGGCAAGAACGCGTCCGGGCAGCGGGTCCGGGGACAGCGTCAGGGCGCCGCCGCCACCGCGGCCGTCATTCGGCGACGTGCATCCTCACCTCGGTGGGCAGCACGACCGTGCGGCTGACGGTGCACAGCTTCTCGTGGGACAACTCGACCGTCTCCGGGTAGACCTTGCGCGCGGCGTCGCCGGCGTCGCCCTCGGGAAAACGGACGGTGAACGTCACGTCGATCGGGCCCATGTGGTTGCCCTGCTCGTCGCGCACCTTGTCGCCCTCGGCGACGACGTCGAACTGCGTCGGCTCGCTGCGGCGCGTGGTGAAGATGTCGACGTCGATGGCACTGCACCCGGCGATCGCGGTGAGCAACAGCTCGACGGGCGTGAAGTCGGTGTCGTCACCCGAGCCGAACTCGAGGGTGCCGCCGCGCGCGTTCGTCGCGACGAAGCGTCCAGCGCTCGTGCGGGAGATGCTGACGCTGCGGTGGGGGTCGTTGGCGCTCATACGCCCATCGTGCCACTAGGCTGCCAGGCGTGCCCGACGCAGCCAGCCCCAACGCCCCCCGCCCCGACTCCGGACGCCTCGTGCTCGTGCGCCACGGCGAGACGCAGTGGTCACGTGACGGGCGCCACACCGGCACCACGGATCTGCCGTTGCTGCCCGCCGGGGAGGCCGTCGCGCGGGCGGCCGGGCAGGCGCTCGCCGGACACCACTTCGTCGCGGAGTTCGTCTCCCCGCTGCTGCGCGCGCGGCGCACGGCCGAACTCATCGGGCTGCAGAACCTCGAGATCGACGACGACCTGCGCGAGTGGGACTACGGCGGCTACGAGGGCAAGTCGACGCCGCAGATCCGTGAGGAGGTCGGGTACGACTGGGAGATCTTCGCCGACGGCGTCATCCCTGGCGAGACCCCGGGTGAGACGGTCGAGGACGTCGCCGCGCGCGCCTCGCACGTGCTCGCACGGGTGCATCCGCTGCTGGAGCAGGGCGACGTCATCCTCGTCGCCCACGGGCACCTGCTGCGCATCCTCGCCGCCGCGTACCTGCGTCAGCAGCCGCGCTTCGCGGCGTCGCTGCAGCTCGACGCCGGCGCCGTGTGCGCCCTCGACACGCACCACGGAATCCCGACGATCGCCTCGTGGAACACGACGCACCTGCCGTCGGTCTGAGGTCGTACCTGCGTTCTGTGCCCTGGTCGCACGAGCTGTGTGACGTCGATTCAGGCTGCTTCTTCCGCGGGATTCCGCGATTGTCGGCGCTCACCTCTAGCGTGTGAGACATGCGCATCCTGCACACGTCCGACTGGCACCTGGGCCGCTCGTTCCACGGCGAGGGCCTCGGTGAGGCTCACTCCGCCTACTTCGACCATCTCGTCGACCTCGCGCGCGACGAGCAGGTCGACGCCGTCCTCGTCGCCGGAGACGTGTACGACCGGGCGCTGCCCAACCCGCGCACCGTCGAACTGCTCGACGACGCCCTGTGGCGGTTGCTCGACACCGGCGCTCGCGTCGTCGTCACCTCCGGCAACCACGACTCGGCGTCCCGGCTCAACTTCGGCTCGCGCATCATGGAGCATGCGGGTCTGCACATCCGCGCCGCCTATGAGGGCATCACCCGGCCGGTGGCGGTGCCGCGGCGCGGCAGCGACGAGATCGCCGGTCACGTCGTCGCGCTGCCCTACCTCGAACCGTCGGTAGCTGCGGGCGTGTTCGGCCTCGATGAGGGAACGCATCGGGCGGTGCTGAGCGAGGCGGTCGCGCGCTCGCGAGCCCAGGTGCCTGACAACGGCGCGCCCGTCGTCGCGATGGCGCACGCGTACTTCGCCGGGGCGACGACGAGCGACTCAGAGCGCGACATCAGCGTCGGTGGCCTCGGCCAGGTACCCACGTCCGTCGTGTCAGGCTTCGACTACGCCGCGCTCGGGCACCTGCACGGCCCGCAGACGCTCGAAGAGCACGTGCGCTACAGCGGCAGCCCCGTCGCGATGTCGTTCAGCGAGGCAGGCCACACGAAGGGCACGTGGCTCATCGACGTCACACGTGGTGCCGCGCATGGGGAATTCATCGAGGCGCCCGTGCACCGCCCGCTCGCGACGCTCGTCGGCGAACTCGACGACCTGCTCGCCGAGCCCGCACTCGCCCATGCCGAGGCGGCTTGGTGCCAGGTGACGCTGACCGACGAGATTCGGCCGGCCGCGGCGATGGATCGGCTACGAGCCCGCTTCCCGCACACCCTGCGGCTCTCCTTCGAATCGGCCCGCAAGGATGATGCGCCGCTCACGTACGCCGAGCGCCTCGCCGGGCGCGACGACGTCGAGCTGTGCTGCGACTTCCTCGCCCACGTGCGCGGGGGACGCGGTCCCAACGCGACCGAACGCACCGCCATCGGCCACGCCGTCGCCGCGGCGAACCGCCACGACGCCGAGACCATGCGCGACGACGGCTCGATGTTCGACCTGGAGGCCCTGCGATGAGATTGCACTCGCTCACCCTCGAGGCGTTCGGGCCCTTCCCCGGGCGCGAGCACATCGACTTCGACGCCCTCGATCAGGGCATCCTGCTCATCAACGGTCCCACCGGCTCCGGCAAGAGCTCGCTGCTCGACGCCATCGCGTTCGCGCTGTTCGGCGACGTGCCCGGCGCCCGCAAGTCGCTGCGTCAGAGCCTTCGCAGCCACCACGCCGAACCGTTCGCCGAGCCGCGCGTCGAGCTCGAGTTCAGCGTCGGACGCACCCGCTGGCGCGTGCAGCGCACCCCCCAGTGGGAGGCGCCCAAACGCCGCGGCACGGGCACGACGACGCGTCAGGCGTCGGTGCTTCTCAGCCAATGGCGCGACAACGCATGGCATCTCGTCTCGCAGCGCATCGACGAGGCCGCGGACATGATGAGCGACACCCTGGGCATGCGACTCGAGCAGTTCGCGCAGGTGGTGCTGCTGCCACAGGGCGAGTTCGCTCAATTCCTGCGCGCCAAGCCGGAAGATCGTCGCATCCTGCTCGAACGCCTCTTCGACGTCAGCCGGTTCGACGCCGTCGAGACGTGGTTCACGGAGGCGAAGAATCAGCGTGCCCGCGAGCGCGACACGTCACTCGAACGCATCCGCAGCCACCTGACGATCATCGACGACGCGCTCGCCCGCCTCGACGAGCCCCTCGAGGCGCCGTTCGACGTCAGCGTCGATGCGCCGAGCGCCGACGCCGTCAGCGCGGGCGTACCCGAGCTACCCGAGCGTCTGCGCGCCGTCGTCCGTGAGGTCACCGAACGCCGCGACGCTCTCGAGCACGCGGCGCGCACCAATGAGGTGCGCGCGCGACGTGCGAGCCGTGCCGCCGACGACGAAGCCGCCCGCACCCTGCTGCGCGCACGCGCCCAGGAGGCGGCGGATGTCATCGCCGAATGGCCCGCCGACCGGCTGGCTTCGGTGCGCCGCACCCTCGACGACGCGGCGTCTGTGGCCGGGGCGCTGAGGCTGCACGCGCGCGCCGGCGCCGCGGCTGCGGATGCCGAACGCGCGGTGGAGGCCGTCACGCGGGCCGAGACGGCGCTGCGCGAACGGGGCGTGCACGTGCCCGAGAGTGGCTGGCCCTCCCCCGAGCTCACCGACGGCTGGTTCGAGGCGGTGAGTGACGCGCTGCGTCACGCCGAGTCGAGCGCACGCGATGTGGCATCGGCGCAGACGCGCGAGGTTCGTGCAGTGGCGCAGCTGCAGGACGCCGAGGCGCGGCTCGCCGAGGCCCAGGCGGCGACCACGCGGGCCGAAGGGGCCGTGACGCGCGCCGGCGAGCAGCATGACCAGGTCGCGACGCTCGTGGCGACGCTGCCTGACCCGTCAGATGCGCGGGCTGCCCTGGCGCGACTGAGCCGTGAGGCGGCGCGTCGCCCTGAGCTGGCCCACGCCCTCGCGAAGGCTGAGGCACGCGAGACCGAAGCCGTACGCGCCCACGCGGCGGCGGAGCGCGAAGTGCTGCGGCTGCGCGAGGCGCGCCTGGCCGGCATCGCGGGGGAACTGGGTGCAGCTCTCGCACCTGACGAACCGTGCCCCGTGTGCGGTTCAGCCACGCATCCGAGCCCGGCGAGCCCCGCCGATGACGCTCCCGGCGCGGAGCAGATCGAGCAGGCCGAGCAGCGGGCCGGCGAGGCCGACGCGGCCCGGCTGCGCGCCGGCGCCTCCGCGAGCGCGGCCCGTGAACGCCTGAGGCACCTCGACGAGGCCGTGACCGCGCATCACGACGAACTGCGCGTCGCGGTCGAGGCGCTCGCCGACGATCTGTCGACGGCACGCGCGCACGATGACCCGGCGCAGCTGCGTCACCTCGACCACGTCGAGACCACCGCGCGCCGTCTGGGCCATGCCGACGCGCTGAGGACGTGGCTCAGCACCGATGATGATGACGACGCACGAAAGGACGTCGTCCTGGCGGCCGACGTTCCGGGCGACAACGGCACGCCGGCCGGCGACGTACAGAACCACGATGCTTCGCTTGACGGTGGCGCCCAAGCCGACGATGAGCGGAACGACGATGCACCGGCCGAAGACGCGCGGGCCGGCGAGGCTTTGGCCGACGCCGTCACGCGCGCGCTCACCGACCTCACGACGACGGCCGCTGCACTGTCTGCCGAAGCAACCCAAGCACGCGCGGCGCTCTCGAGCGCAGAAGCCGCCCACACGAAGGCACTTTCCGCGCTGAGCGCGGCCGAGGAGCGTTGCGTGGGAGCGCAGAGCGCCGTTGGTGAGGCTCGAACTGCCACGGAGCACGCGCTCGGCGTCCTCACCACTGCGCTGCAGGCGGTCCCGTCGGCCACCCTGGCCGCTCTCGGCGTCGATTGGCCGCCGCGCAGCGCGGCCTCCGGGACGGGTTCGTACCAGTCGCAGCAGCCGTCGAGCCCGGCGGCGGGCTCGACGCCGCCGGGGTCGCTGATGCCGGCGCAACGCATGGAGGCAGTCGCCGACGGGCTCGGCGCGCGCGCCGAGGTGGCGAAAGACCAGCCCGGCTCCCCCGCACCGCTCGAGCCGTCGCTCGTCGCGGCGGCGCTGGCGGCCGTCACCGAGCGTCGACGCCTCATCGATGACGTCGAGCGCGCCCAGCGCGACGCTCAGCACGCGGAGCAGGCCGCCAGCAGTGCCGCCCAGGCCGTGGCGGACGAACTCGCCGTCGCCGGACACGACACGATCGAACAGGCGCGCGCACTGGCCCTGCCCGAGGACGAGCGCGCCCGCCTCGACGCCACCTGGAACGACGCCGTCCGCCGGGTCGCCGCGGCACAGACGAGCCTCGAGGACGAGCAGGTGCGCATCGCAGCCTTCACCCCGGCCGCCGATCCGGCGCGGCTCACCCAGCGTGCCGAGGTGCTGACCCGCCGGGCCCAAGAGGCCACGACGGTCGCCGTCAAGTGGCAGCAGACTCAGGCCGTGCTCGACTCGGTGCGCCACCAGGTGGCCGACGCCGTCCGCACCTATCTGCCGATGGCCGAGCGCGCCGCGGAGACGGCCGAACTCGCTGCGAGCTTCACCGGCACCGGCGAGAACACCCGCCGCATGCGGCTGACGAGCTACGTGCTCGCGGCGCACCTCGAGACGGTCACGCAGATGGCCAACGAACGTCTGGCGACGATGACGGACGGGCGCTACCAGCTGCGCTACACCGACGAACGAGCCAAGGGCAACCAGCGCAGCGGCCTCGGGCTGCTCGTCGTCGACGCGTGGACGGGGCGCTCACGCGACACCGCCACGCTCTCAGGCGGCGAGGCGTTCATGGCCTCCCTCGCCCTCGCACTCGGCCTCGGCGATGCCGTGCGCGCCGGCTCAGGCGGCCTGGAACTGCACACGCTGTTCGTCGACGAGGGGTTCGGCAGCCTCGATCAGGACACGCTCGAGCAGGTCATGGAAGTGCTTGACTCGCTGCGAGAGGGCGGACGGCTCGTCGGCGTCGTCAGCCACGTCACCGAACTGCGCGCCCGCATCCCCACGCACGTCGAGGTCGTCAAGACCTCCGAGGGCTCGAGCGTGCGGACGACGTCCGCGCCGGGGCACGCCGCCGTCCCGAATGCCGTGTCTACCACGCCCTGAGCGACGCGGTGTGAAAACCTGTGCTCATGCGTGCGATCCGACAGTCGAACAAGCTCCAGAACGTCCGCTACGACGTGCGTGGCCCGATCCTGGAGGAGGCGCAGCGGCTCGAGGCCGAGGGTCACAAGATCCTGAAGCTCAACATCGGCAACACGGCGCCGTTCGGATTCGAGGCGCCGGAGGCGATCCTCGCGGACATGAAGCACCACCTGCACCACGCGCAGGGCTACAGCGACAGCCGCGGCATCTATTCGGCGCGCACGGCCGTCGCGCAGTACTACCAGAGCCGCGGCCTCAAGGACACGCAGGTCGAGGACGTCTACATCGGCAACGGCGTCTCCGAGCTCATCACGATGGTGCTGCAGGCGTTCGTCGACGACGGCAACGAGATCCTCGTGCCCGCCCCCGACTATCCGCTGTGGACCGGTGCGGTCTCCCTCACCGGCGGTACGCCCGTGCACTACCTGTGCGACGAGGAGAACGGCTGGAACCCGGATCTGGCGGACATCGAGTCGAAGATCACCGAGAACACCCACGCCATCGTCATCATCAATCCGAACAACCCCACGGGCGCCGTCTACTCCGAGGATGTCGTGCGCGGCCTCGTCGACATCGCGCGCCGCCACGACCTCGTCGTCATGGCCGACGAGATCTACGAGAAGATCCTGTTCGAGGACGCTGTGCACCACCACGCCGCGACGTTCGCGGGCGATGACGTCCTGTGCCTCACCTTCAGCGGCCTGTCCAAGGCCTACCGCGTGTGCGGTTACCGCGCCGGCTGGGTCATGATCTCCGGGCCGAAGCACCTCGCCGAGGACTTCCTCGAGGGTCTGACGCTGCTCGCCAACATGCGCATGTGCGCCAACGTGCCCGCGCAGCACGCCATCCAGACCGCGCTCGGCGGCTACCAGTCGATCAACGAGCTCATCGGGCCCGACGGCCGCTTCTACGAACAATCGATGCTGGCCTGGCGAATGCTCAACGAGATCCCCGGCGTCAGCTGCGTCAAGCCGATGGGCTCGCTCTACACCTTCCCGCGCCTCGACCCCGAGATCTACCCGATCGACAACGACCAGGACTTCGTCATCGACCTCCTGCGGGCCAAGAAGATCCTCGTCACGCACGGCACGGGCTTCAACTGGGTCGCCCCCGACCACTTCCGACTCGTCACGCTGCCCGACGTCGACGTGCTCGAAGAGGCCATCGGACGCATCGCCGACTTCCTCGAGGACTACCGCCACCGCGCCGGCACCGCCGACCTCGTGCCCGAACGCGCCTGACGGCAGCAGACGACGAACGGGCGCCCAGTACTTGCTGCGCGGGTCGGTCGAGCCCGGGTAGACGGCGTCGCGACGCTCGTACGGGTGCTCCCAGTCGCTCGTCAACGACTCCGCGGTGTGCGGCGCGTGACGCAGGGCCGACTCGTCGGCGGCGACCTTGCCGTCGATGACGTCCTGGATCTCGGCGCGGATGGCGAGCATCGCGTCGACGAATCGGTCGAGCTCCTCGAGCGACTCCGACTCCGTCGGCTCGACCATGAGCGTGCCCGCGACGGGGAAGCTCATGGTCGGGGCGTGGAAGCCGTAGTCGATGAGGCGCTTGGCGACGTCGTCGACGGTGATGCCCGACTCCTTCGTCAGCGGACGCAGGTCGAGGATGCACTCGTGCGCGACGAGACCGTCGGAACCCGCGTAGAGCACCGGGTAGGCCTCGCGCAGACGCTTCGCGACGTAGTTGGCGTTGACGACGGCCATCTGCGTCGCCTTCGTCAGCCCCTCGCCGCCCATGAGACGCACGTACGCCCACGAGATCGGCAGGATGCTCGCCGAGCCGAACGGCGCCGCCGAGATCGGGCCGACGCCCGTGGCGGGACCGGCCTCCGCGAACAGCGGGTGGTTCGGCAGGTGCGGCGCGAGGTGCTCACGCACCGCGACCGGGCCGACGCCGGGGCCACCGCCGCCGTGCGGGATGCAGAACGTCTTGTGCAGGTTGAGGTGCGACACGTCGCCGCCGAACTTGCCCGGCTGAGCGAGCCCGACCATCGCGTTGAGGTTGGCGCCGTCGACGTACACCTGCCCGCCGGCCTCGTGGACGAGGCTGCAGATCTCGGTGATCGTGTCCTCGAACACGCCGTGCGTCGAGGGGTAGGTGATCATGATGGCCGCGAGGTTCTCGCCGTGCTCCTTGAGCTTGGCCTTGAAGTCGTCGAGGTCGACCTCGCCCGAGGCGGCCGTCTTGACGACGACGACCTTGAGGCCCGCCATGACGGCCGACGCCGCGTTCGTGCCGTGCGCCGAGGCGGGGATGAGGCAGATGTTGCGGTGCCCCTCACCGTTCGCCTCGTGGTAGGCGTGGATCGCGAGCAAGCCGGCGAACTCACCCTGCGAGCCGGCGTTCGGCTGCAACGAGATGTCGTCGTAGCCGGTGATCTCGCACAGCCAGCCCTCGAGGTCGGCGATGAGCTCGCGGATGCCCTCGTTCTGGTTGGCGGGCGCGAACGGGTGCAGGTGCGCGAACTCGGGCCAGGTCACTGCTTCCATCTCGGTCGTGGCGTTGAGCTTCATCGTGCACGAGCCGAGCGGGATCATGCCGCGATCGAGCGCGTAGTCGCGGTCTGCGAGACGGCGCAGGTAGCGCAGCATCGCGGTCTCGCTGTGGTGGCTGTTGAACACCGGGTGCGTGAGGTATTCCTCCGTGCGCTCGATCTCCTTCGGCCACGCCGTGTTCTCCGCCGCCTCACGGGCGCGGAAGCCCCACGCGGCGCCGAGCGCATCGAGCTCGTCCTCGCTCGTCGTCTCGTCGACACTGACGTAGACGGTGTCCTCATCGGCCTTCCACACGTTGACGCCGTGCTCGAGCGCCGAGTCGACGAGCGACTGGGCGCGGCCCTCGGCGCGCACCGCGAGGGTGTCGAAGAAGGTGTCGTGCTCGACCTCGAGGCCGGCCTTCGGCAGCGCCGCCGCGAGGCGGCGAGCGGTCTCGTGGACGCGCTCGGCGATCGCCTTCAGCCCCTGAGGGCCGTGGTAGACGGCGTACATCGACGCCATGACGGCGAGCAACACCTGGGCGGTGCAGATGTTCGACGTCGCCTTCTCGCGGCGGATGTGCTGCTCACGCGTCTGCAGCGCGAGGCGGTACGCCTGGTTGCCGGCCGCGTCCACCGAGACGCCGACGAGGCGGCCCGGCATGTTGCGCTCCAGCCCGGAGCGGACGGCCATGAATCCGGCGTGCGGGCCACCGAAACCCATCGGGACGCCGAAGCGCTGCGAGCTGCCGACGGCGACATCGGCTCCCCACGAACCGGGCGAGGCGAGCAGCGTCAGCGCGAGCAGGTCCGTCGCGGCGGCGATGAGGGCGCCGTGCTCGTGCGCGGCGTCGGCGAGCTTCTTCCACGCGACGATCTGACCGTCCGCCGCCGGGTACTGGACGACGACGCCGAACACGCTGCGACCACCGGCCGCCTCGACGAGGGCCTCGGGCGAGTCGACACCGCGCAGGTCGGCGACGATGACGTCGAGCCCGAGCGGGGTCGCGCGGGTTTGCGTCACGGCGATGCTCTGCGGCATGACCTTCGCGTCGACCAGGAGCACCGCATCCTTGGGCGCCTTGCTGACGCGGCGCATCAGCGTCATCGCCTCGGCGACGGCGGTCGCCTCGTCGAGCAGCGACGAACCGGCCGTCGCGAGCCCTGTGAGGTCGGTGACGACGGTCTGGAAGTTGAGCAGCGCCTCGAGGCGGCCCTGGCTGATCTCCGGCTGGTACGGCGTGTAAGCGGTGTACCAGGCCGGGTTCTCGAGGATGTTGCGCTTGATGACACCCGGGGTGTGCGTGCCGTAGTAGCCGAGGCCGATCATCGAGGTGAGCACCGCGTTGCGCGACGCCTTCTCCCGCAGCTCGGCGAGGACGGCGGCCTCCGACGGCGCGGCATCGAGGGCGAGGGGGCGCTGCTGCGCGATCGTCTGCGGCACCGCACGCGCGATGAGATCGTCGAGCGAGCTCGCACCGATCGTTTCGAGCATGTGGTCGAGATCGTCGTCGCCGGGGCCGATGTGGCGGGCGACGAAGGGGGCGAGCGATTCGCTGGTCATGGAGGACTCCCGTGACACGTCGTGGGTGACGGCCAGCCGTTTGGCTGGCTACTCCCCCTCTGTCACACGCACGCGCTCCAGAGTTGCTTCACCTGGACGGTCCACTTCGCCTGAGAGGTTGCGGGGAGGCTTGCCCCTTCGGCGCCCGTGCTCGCGGCAACAGGTCTCTCCCGACAGGTTCGACAGCGAACACCACAGTACCCGACACCCCTCGCGGGTATCGGGTACTCGAACGGACGAAAAGAGGCGGGTCAGCCGGCCTTCTTCGCGACGCGACGGCGGCGCAACTCGTCGCCGGGATGCTCGGCCATCTCAGTGGCGTCGGGGCGCTCGCTCGGCAGTTCGGCGAGGGTGCCCTCGACCTCGCGCCAGACCGAACCGAGCGCGATGCCGAACACACCCTGGCCGCCGCGCAGCAAGTCGATGACCTGGTCGTCGCTCGTGCACTCGTACACGGACGCGCCATCGGACATCAGCGTGATGCCCGCCAGCTCGCGCACGCCGTGGTCGCGCAGCGCCGCGACCGCGACCCGGATCTGCTGCAAGGAGACACCCGCGTCGAGCAGGCGCTTGATGACCTTGAGGACGAGGACGTCGCGGAACGAGTACAGACGCTGGTGGCCGGAGCCGCTGACGTTGCGCACCGACGGCTCGAGCAGACCCGTGCGGGCCCAGTAGTCGAGCTGACGGTAGGTGACGCCCGCCGCGCGGCAGGCGGCGGGGCCGCGGTAGCCGAGCGTTGCGTCGTCGAGCGCTGCGGTACGGCTGATATCCGCATCGAGCGGCGCATGAACCTGCTTCTGCGATTCGTGCGCCTTGCCGGTGCTGACCACGGCGACCTCCTGGAAGAACAAAGACGTGAGCACGTGCAGCACGCCCTCTTGACTTCCTCAACGGTACGGGCGCGGGTCGCGCCGGGCAACGATTCGACACGCGACACGCCGGAAAGATTTCCCGCCATGACGCGGCATCACGGTCCGATCACGGACATTAACGTTCGAGTCGACGGTGAGTTCCACCCCTGCACTATAGCTCAACGTTAAGTTGAGGGTTAACTCATTCGCCCGGCTCCTCGAAGTCGTCGGCGCTCACCTGGTCGAGGAATTCGCGGAACTTCTCGACCTCTTCCTCCTGCTCGTCGGCCACCTCGAGCCCAGCGGCGGTGATGACGGCGTCGTCGACGAGGATCGGCGTCTGGGCGCGCACGGCGAGGGCCACGGCATCACTCGCGCGCGCATCGACGCGGCCGCCGTCGTCGAAGACGAGGCTCGCCTCGAAGACGTCGTCGACGAGACGCGAGATCTCGACGTGGTCGAGGGCGCGACCGGAGGCGGCGGCGACGTCGAGGAGCAGATCGTGCGTCAGCGGGCGCGGCGCTTCGACGCCCTCGGCGTACAGGGCGATGATGGAGGCCTCGGACGAACCGATCCACAATGGGACGTGGATGGGGCCGGATTCGATCCGCAGCAGCAGCACGGGGCTTGCGGTGGGGACGTCCATGCGGATTCCGGCGATCTCAGCGCGTTTCACGACGACCACGCTACTCCGTCGACGCCACATCGGCGCGTGCCGGTCGCGCGCGCTCGGGGCGTGGCGAGCACTGTCAGTGACGCAGGCCGGCCTTGACGAGCGCGATGTGCAGCGCGAAAGCGCGCTGAGCGATCGTCACGCGTTGCGTCGTGTCACGCAGCGGCACCTGCTCCACGAGACCGACCTCACGGTCGGCGGCGAGGCGGAACGGACGCAGGTGACGGGCCTGCACACCGAACTCAGCGAGCCCGGCAGCGGCTGTCGCGACGGCGAGTGCGTCGGCGTCGAAGTGACCACCGGAATCAGCGCGGATGAGGCCGAAGGTCACGAGGTCGTCGATGAGCGAGGTGCTCGCCTGAGCCCCACGGGCCAGTTCGTCGCGCGTCAGCGACAGGTTCTCGCGGGGTGCGGCCGTGAGCTGCTTCTCGCTCGGGACGTCTTCGTCGACGTGCTGAGCGGGGACGGCGGGCACGGCACTCGCCATGACGTCCTCGTCCGGGGTGAGACCGCGATCATAGGCGTCGAGGGCGTCACGGATGACCTTGAGCGGCCAGAAGCGGTCACGCTGCGCGCGCAGCACGAAGCGGAGGCGGTCGATGTCCTCGTGTGAGTAGCGGCGGTAGCCCGAATCGGAGCGCTTCGGCGAAACGAGCCCCTGCGCGTCGAGGAAACGGACCTTGGAGACGGTGAGGTCGGGAAACTCCTCGCGCAGTTCGTCGAGAACACCGCTGATCGTGAGACCGTGCGCCATGCGTGAAGCCCTCAGGCCTTCGTCGGGGCCGCGTAGTAGGTGAGACGGTACTTGCCGATCATGACCTCGTCACCGGTGCGCAGCTTCGCCTGGTCGACGAGCTGACGCGCGACGTACGTGCCGTTGAGCGAGCCGATGTCCTGCACGCTGTAGCCATCCTCGTCACGCACGAAGATCGCGTGACGTCGCGAGACGGTGATGTCGTCGAGGAAGATGTCGCTCTTCGGGTGACGCCCGGCGCTGACCTCGGCGGCGTCGAGCAGGAAGCGCGCCCCGGCGTTGGGCCCGCTGAGGGCGATGAGCAGGGCGGTGTTCGGGCGCAACGCCTCGACCATGGCCTGGTCGGCGGGCGACAGGCTGCGCGGCGCCTCCGTCGACAAGGTCGCAGCGGCCTCGTGCGAGCCGGGGACGCCGATCGTCGTGGCGTCACCGACGTAGGTGTTCTGCTCGTCAACCATGGTGTGCACCCCCGCGCCGCGATGACGCCGTTCGTGGATCTCGCCTCAGCCGCGAAGGGCTGGAGGGCTCGGAACTGTTGGTCAGAATACCGTCACCCGGCGATCGTCGTGCAATCGCCGGGTGATCTCCTCCTCGAGGAGCTCAGTCGAGCGAGGCGCGGTAGGCCTCGACGTCCATGAGGGCCTCGACGGCGGAGGCGTCGGAGACGCGGATCTCGAACATCCAACCCGACTCGTACGGGTCGGTGTTGACCGTGCCCGGCTCGGCGTCCAGGGTGTCGTTGACGGCGACGATCTCGCCGTCGAGCGGGGAGTACAGGTCGCTGACCGACTTCGTCGACTCGACCTCGCCACACGACTCACCGGCGGTGACGGTGTCGCCGACGGCCGGCAGGCTGACGTAGACGACGTCACCGAGAGCGTCCTGGGCGTACGACGTGATGCCGACGCGCACTGTGCCCTCGCCCTTGTCGGCCACCCACTCGTGGTCCTCGGTGTAGCGCAGGTCGGCGGGGTACTGAAGATCGCTCATGACTCTCCTTGGTTGGTCGTCGTGGTGTCGGCGAACACGGTGGGGTTCACTTCGCCCCGGCGATCGAGGTGATCTTGTTCGTGGCGCCCTCGGTGACCTTAACCCGGGCGCCTGCTTGTGTCAGCGTATCCGTCACACCACCCGGAATGGCCATTGCGGTGCTCATCGTGTGCGGATCGCCGATGGCCGTGATCGTGAACGTCGAGGGCAGCTTGTCGCCCTGCACGCCGGCCGAACCGTCAACGTCCGAGAACCACGTCGAGGCGATGACGCGATGACCGCCGACGTCGATCGACTCGGCGCCCGCGTCCCGCAGTTCCTGCACGGCGTCGAGCACGTTCGCGGACGTCACCTTCTCACCGCCGTCGACGCTGATCGTGATGCCGGGGCCGCTGACGGCGACGCTGCCGTTGAGGATGCGCATCTGGTCGAGCCGCTTCTGTGCGTCCTCGACGGCGGCGCGGTCACCGCCGGAGGCGAGCTTCGACTTGCTCTCGCGCAGGTCGCCCAGCTCTGTCTCGAGGCGCGCCGACTGATCCTGCACGGTCGACAGCAGCGCCACGAGGTCGGGCTGCGACAGGTTGTCCAGGCCCGACTTCTCGTGCTGACGCACCTGCGTCATGACGGCGAAGCCCAGCCCGAGCGCGAGCACGGACGCCGCGAGCGTCCCGACGCCGGTGCCGGGGCCGCCGAACGCGAACCGCTTCCACGGACGGTGGTGCGCCTGGGGCGGCGAGCCCGCGTCTGAGGAGTTCTCGCCCGAGGGGTTCTCGGGCCGAGGCTCGGGCCCGTGCGGGGCCTGAGCGTCGAGCTGCCCCTCGGGCGTCGTCTCACGCGGGGTCGCGGGCTCGTCAGCAGGTGTGCTCATGCCGGTCGCGCTCATGCCTTGAAGATGTGACGACGGATGGAGGCGACGTTCGTGAAGATGCGCAGGCCGAGAACGACGACGACACCCGTCGACAGCTGACTGCCGACGCCGAGCTGGTCGCCGAGGAAGACGATGAACGCGGCGACCACGACGTTCGACAGGAACGACACGACGAAGACCTTGTCGTCGAAGATGCCGTCGAGCGCCGCGCGCAGACCACCGAACAGCGCATCGAGCGC
The DNA here is from genome assembly GCF_058809565.1 of Dermacoccus sp. MPR-E5. NCBI lineage: Bacteria > Bacillati > Actinomycetota > Actinomycetes > Micrococcales > Dermacoccaceae > Dermacoccus > Dermacoccus sp. MPR-E5. Next base: position 63,487 of record NZ_JBXASS010000003.1, read on the forward strand.
GGCGATGACGGCGATCGGCAGGTACGGCTGCATCCACACGGGGACGTCGGGGTGCAGCCACAGCCCGAGGGCGAGGCCGACTGCGAGTCCGATGGCAGGTAACAACGTGTTCTCCTCGGGGGTGGTGCGTCAGGGAACGATGCGAGCGTGCGTGACGTGCACGCTGTCGAGGGCGGGCAGGTCGACGTCGTTCGAGGCGTTGCTCGTCACGCCGAAACCGGACTTGCGCAGACTCGCGGCGTACTGGTCGGCGAACGAGCCGGTGAAGGTCTTCTGCATGTCGTCTGGTCCCATGACGCTGATCTCGTACGGCGGCGTGAGCGGGCGGAAGTTGACGAGGACGGCCGAGCCCGCGAACCGGATCGCCGTCATCGACGTGACGCGCTGGCCGTTGATGGCGATACCGGTGGCGCCGGCCTGCCACCACCCGTTGACGAGCTGCTGCAGGTCGGTCGAGGTGACCGCGTCCGCGGCGTTCCCGGTGCGTGGATCGCTGTCAGCCGAGTCGGCGTCCTTGGTGTCGGGGTTCGACACCGTCATGACGACGCCCGGGCCGCGAACCTCGGCGAGGCCCGCCGTCCGCGTCGCGTCGTCGAGCGTCTTCTTCAGCCCCGCCTGCGACTGACGATCGAGAGCGCCCTTCTGCGCCGACGCGACGTCGTCGCGCAGCCGCGTGAGCTCGGCGGAGGCGTCGTCGTTGTCGCTCTGCTTCCTCTCGATCTGGTCGACGAGCTGTGCGTGCCGATCCTGCGCGACGGCGCGGGGCACGCGCAGCGCGTGCGCGGCCGCGCCGACCATGAGGCCGATGAGCAGCAGGGAGATGATGAGCAGCGGTGAGCGTCGCCAGCTGCGCGCAGGCGCGCCCTGAGCCTCGCGGCGCGCCGCCGAGTCGGCGTACGAGGGGTCGATGGGGTGACGCATCGCATCGAAGATGAGCGCCATGCTCGCCGCGGGGTCACGCACCTCGACCTCGCGCGGCGCGGCGCCCGGACGTTCGTGGCGGCGCCAGTGAAGGCGCGTCACCGTGCGGCCTGCGGGGCTCGAACGGCGTTGACCATCTCCCTCACCTGCACGGCGTAGAGCAGCCCGGCGAGCCAGTACAGCGTCACGCCCCAGATGACGAACGCCCAAGCGATGGGAGCGGCGACATCCCCGACGGTGCCGTCGAACTGTGCGACGACGAGCAGCGGGAAGGCGTAGAGGAGGTTGAACGTCGCGGCCTTGCCGATGAAGTGCACGGGCGGCAACGGCAGCCGGTGACGGCGCACCGTCGGCGCGAGAGCGAGGATGAACAGCTCGCGCGCCACGAGGGCGAGCACGACCCACAGCGGCAGGATGCCGCGGATCGCGAGGCAGACGATCGTCGCGGCGATGTAGAGCCGGTCGGCCGCAGGGTCGAGCAGCGCGCCGAGACGCGATTCCATGTGGAACCTGCGGGCGATCTTGCCGTCGGCGTAGTCGGTGAACCCGGCGATCATGAGGACGACGAGACCCACACCGTCGTGATGGGCGAGCAGCAGCCACACGAACAGGGGCACCCCGAGCAGCCGCAGCATCGACAGCGCGTTCGGCACCGTCCACACGCGACTCGTCGGATCCCGGGTCTCGCTCACGGTGCCACCCTAGGTCCGATGACGCCCGGAGGCGAACACGACGCGCCACCCGTGAACAGGGGGCCGTCGCCATCCGCGCCTCGGGCCTCGGCGCGCCGCCGGTGGCGCCCGGTGCCTGCGTGGATAGGTTGGAGGGGACCAGCCGTCCATCCGAAGGAGTGACAGGTCTTGTCCATCCGCCACCGCACGCTCGCCTCCGCGAGCGTCGTCGCAGCCATCGCCGCGCTGAGCGCGCCGTCCGCCATGGCGGGTGCTTCGCACCCCGCCCAGCCCGCCGCGAGTGCCACGTCGAAGAACGCTGCGCCGAAGAAGGCGACGCCGAAGAGCGCCGGCGCGAAGAACGTGACCGCGACGCCCTCGTCAGCGCGCCATGTCTCCACCGCGACGAAGGGTTCGACGAAGCCGGCGACGATGCGTGGGGCCAAGAGCACGCCCACGACGAGGGCGCGAGCTGCGCACGCCGCGCCCAAGCAGGCGACGCCCGACAGCAGCGTCATGGTCCGCCCGAAGGCGACGGTGCGCCCGGCGCCCGTCAAGCCCGCCGCGTACGCGAACTGGGCGGGATACCGGGCGAGTATCGCCGGCCCTGAGAGCATCCACGGCACCTGGATCGTGCCCAAGGCATCGTGGCCGGGGCGCGACGGGTACTCGGCCATGTGGGTCGGGCTCGGCGGAGGCACCGCGAAGCAGGGCGAGCTCGTGCAGGCAGGAACGGAGTTCGATGTCGTCTGCACCGCCGTCACGCGCGGGCACTGCACGAAGTGGAAGACGAGCTATTACCCGTGGATCGAGACCTACCCGAGCCGCGCGCAGGAACGCATCACGAACCTGGCGGTCGCGCCCGGCGATGCGGTCGAGGTGACGGTGCGCTACGCGGCGAAGGAAGGCCGTTCGTACTTCACGCTGTGCAACTGGCGCACGAACGACTGCGTCGGCACGGACCGCACGAGTGCGGCACCGCGCGGCGTGGCCGAAGCGGTGCTCGAACGCACGAGCGGCGCGGACGGCCGGGCCCGCGCGCTCGCGAACGTCGGTTCCCCCACCTTCTCCAGCGTCTACGCCAAGGGCAAGGACGGCACGCGCAACCTCGCCGGTTGGCCGTCGACACGCATCACGATGAGCACCGGCGCCGCACTCGCCGTCCCCAGCGGGATCAGCCGCACGGGTGACACGTTCTCCGTGAGCTACCGCCGCCCGGCTTGAGGCGGGTCTCCGAGGCGCGTGATGCCTCAGACCGCCTGTGACGTCGCGCGAGTGACGATGTCGCTGCCGTCCTCGGGGCGCACGGCGCTCGGGCGGATGAGTCGCTGCAGGCGCAGCGGGAACTTGAGCGCGACGAGCAGGATGACGACGCCGGTGAACGTCGCCGACAGCGTCATGAGCGCCGATCCGAGTGGCATGCGTCCGGCGAGCTGGGCTCCGACGACGGGTGAGATGGCGCCGCCGAGTGCGCCGACGTTGTAGGTGAAGCCGAGCCCGGCCGCGCGCTTGTCGAGCGTGAACCAGCTGACCATCCACTTCGGCACGAGCCCGCCGACGCCCGAACCGAAGCACTGCTGGACGAAGAGCATGACGCCGATGAGGACGACGTGCGAGCCGCTCATCGTGAAGATGGGCCACAGCAGCGGGATCGACAGGGCGAGGCTGCCCCAGTAGGCGCGCGTCGTGCCGAAGCGGTCGCCGGTGAACCCGGCCAGGACGGCGCCGGCGGCCGTACCGAAACCGGACCAGAACAGCACGTCACCGACGGTCGCGGCGCTGAGGTGCAGCTCCGTCTTGAGGTACGTCGGCAGCAGCGCGGTGATGGGCCACGCGAAGGAGAACACGGTGAACACGACGAGCGTGACGCCTAGCGCCGTCGGCCAGCGCTCGGGTTCGAACTGGACGAGGAACCACACGAATGTCGCGGCCGTCATGAGCGCGAGCACCGTCGTCATGGGCACGCCGCTCGAGTGGCCCGTGAAGATGACGAGCAGCGCGGCGAACACCACCAGAGTCAGGACGACGTTGAGCGCCGCGCGACGACCGCGGTAGAGCGTCGTGAACATGTCGGGGGCTGCGTCGAGGTCGCCGTTGCGCTTGGCGTGTTCGAAGTCCGCGGGTTCGGGCAGCGCGCGCCGCAGCCACAGTGCGAGGACGATCGGCACGAGCCCGAGCGCGAACAGCGCCCGCCATCCCCACGCCGGGACGACGAAGCGGTACAGCTGCGCGACGAGCACCCCGCCGATCGAGAAGCCGCTGATGAGGAACGCGGACGCCTTGTTGCGCAGGTGCTGCGGCCACGACTCGATGACGTACGTCGCGCTCGCCGAGTACTCCCCCGCCATGCCGAACCCGATGAGCAGACGCGCGACGAACATCATGAGGTAGCCGGTCGAGACGGCGCACAGCGCGGAGCCGACGGAGAACGTCACGATCGCTGCGACCATCGCCTGCCGACGCCCGATCGTGTCGGCGACGGCGCCGAGGACGAGCCCGCCGAACCAGCGGGAGACGAACGCCGCGCTGATGAGCGTCGTCGCCTGCACCGTCGACAGGTGGAACTCGTCGGCGACATCCGTCAGCACGAGCGTGATGATGACGAAGTCGAATCCGTCGAGCAGGTAGCCGAGCCAGTCGGCCCAGAACGCCTTCCACTGCGGCCCGCTCACCTCGCGGTACCAGGGCAGGTCGTACCCGGGCGCGTCGTCGCGCGGCGGGCGCTCGGAGGCGGATGACGTCCTCATGGCGTCAGCATAGGCAGTCGTTGCAGCGGGGGCGTAGCGTTGGTGCCATGGATGCCATCACGCTCATGCTGGACCTCGCACAGCGCCCCCTCGACGCGTCCGGGTCCCTGCGCCCGCAGCTGACCCACGAGGAACTCAACGCCCACCCCGGCGGGCACGACAACTCGATCGCATGGCTGCTGTGGCACACCGCGCGCGAGATCGACGCCCAGGTCGCGCAGTTGTCCGGCGACGAACCGATCTGGACGGCACAGGGTTTCGATGCGCGCTTCGGACTCGATGTCGACGATGACGAGACCGGCTTCGGCCACAGCCCTGAGCAGGCGCGGGCGGTCGTCGTCACGGATGTCGCGTTGCTGTTCGAGCACCTCGAGGCGGCCGTGGCGGCGCAGAAGGCGTACATCAGCTCGCTGTCCGCCGCGGACCTCGACGACGTCGTCGACGAGTCGTGGGATCCGCCCGTGACACGCGCGGCGCGTCTCGTCAGCTGCACCGAGGACGCGCTGCTGCACCTCGGCCAGGCGCTCTACGTCGCCGGCATGACGTCGCTCGGGGAATGACGCCCCGTGGGCTGCATCAGGCCGTGGTTCACCATGTACCAGGCTCGAGGGTGAACACAGAAACGTTCGGGCCTCACGCCATCGCGTGAGGCCCGAACGTCCTCGGTCGGGCTGACAGGATTTGAACCTGCGACCCCTTGACCCCCAGTCAAGTGCGCTACCAAACTGCGCTACAGCCCGTTGCACCTCACGGCGCAAGCCCCGAAGGGCGTGATGAACCATACCCCACGCGGGGCCCGGGCGACCAATCGGCCGGGCCCTGCGACGTCTGGCGGTCGCCCGGAGATGGGGCAGGCTCGGCCCCTGGATGACGGGCCGGCGTCAGAAGTCGAAGATGTCGCCGACGGCGTCACCGATCGAGCCGAAGACGTCGCCGAGACCGTCCGTCAGGCCGCCGAGGTCGAACAGCCCGTCGGCGCCCGAGAGCAGGTCGGCCATTCCGCCGATCGCCTCCGCGCCGAGGAAGACGAGGTCGTCGCCGTAGAACATCCAGAAGAACGGGTCAGAGGCGATGTCGCCCATGATGTTGCCGAAGCCCTCGAGCTGCGCCATCTTCGCGACCTCACCGATGACGCCCGCCCACCGGTCGGCGAGACCGAAGACCATGGCGTACGGCAGGTAGCGGTTGAACAGGTCGGCCGCTTCCTCGAACTTGATCTGCTTGGCCTCGGCCGTCGCGATGTATTTCTTGAACCCGAGCGTCTGGATGCGCACCGCAGTGCCGTCGGCGGTGCGCGGCGAGCGCCCCATCCCCAGGAAACCCTTGCGGCGCGGGTCTCGCTCGTACCAGCCCCGATGAATCGTCTCGCGGTACATACCGTCGGCGATGTCGCGCAACGGCCCCCGCAACTGCGCCTTCATCTGCGGCAGCGTCACGTAACGGACGCCGGGCGGGAACAGGGCGTTGAGGAAGTCGGCCTCGACCTGCGTGATGACGTCGCCGCCAGGAAACTCATTCTGGATGAACACCCAGTCACCCTGCGGCGCCTTGGCACCCCGCCTCGACGTCGGCGCCGGCGACGCTGCGGGCGCCGAACCGTCAGCGGGCTGCAGCTTCTCGATGCGGAACCAGCCGCGCAGCGACAGGTCGATCATCATGGCGCCGATGTCCTGCGAGTCGACCGACCCGTCGACGACGGTGCCTGCCATCGCCGCGCTCACGCCCTGCGGCGGATGGAACTGCACGGCCGGCTCACCCGACCACTCCTTCGCACCCTTGACGCGGCGCACCTCGCCCACGCCGTCCGCCGGGCGCATGCCGGGGGTGACGCCGACGTACTCGTAGTCGTGGTTCCAACCGAACACTGCTTCGTCTGCCTCTCACCGTGAATGGGATTCTCACCCGACGTGCGACGCCGGACGCCGATCATGGCAGGTAACGCACGAGTTACCAGCGCACTACGCGCCGACGCGTGAGTCACTCGCCATCCTGGGGCAGGCGTCGCGCGCGACAGCGCACGCCCGCCCCTCGAAGGTAGGCCCCCCGCTCAGCGCTGCTTGCGCTTCTCGCGCACGCGCACGCTGATCTCGATCGGCGTCCCGTCGAAACCGAACTCCTCACGCAGGCGACGCTCTATGAAGCGGCGGTACCCGGCCTCGATGAAGCCGCTGGCGAAGATGACGAAGCGCGGCGGGCGCGTCGAGGCCTGCGTCGCGAACAGGATTCGCGGCTGCTTGCCGCCGCGTACCGGGTGCGGATGCGCCGCGACGACCTCGCCGAGGAAGGCGTTGAGCCGACCCGTCGGGATGCGCTGGTCCCACGAGTCGAGGGCGACCTCGATGGCGGGAACGAGGCGGTCGGTGTGACGTCCCGTCTTCGCCGACAGGTTGACGCGCGGAGCCCACGGCACCTGGACGAGCTCGCGCTCGATCTCCTTCTCCAGGTAGTAGCGGCGCTCCTCGTCGAGTGTGTCCCACTTGTTGTACGCGATGACGAGCGCGCGGCCGGCGTCGATGACCTGCTGCACGACGCGCACGTCCTGTTCGGCGATGCTCTGCTCCGCGTCGATGAGGACGACGGCGACCTCCGCCTTCTCCAACGCCGTCTGCGTGCGCAGGGAGGCGTAGAAGTCGGCGCCGCGCGTCTGGTGCACGCGGCGTCGGATGCCGGCGGTGTCGACGAAACGCCAGGTCTTGCCCCCGAGTTCGATGTACTCATCGACCGGGTCACGCGTCGTGCCGGCGACGTTGTCGACGACGACGCGCTCCTCCCCCGCGAGCTTGTTGAGCAGCGACGACTTGCCGACGTTCGGACGCCCGAGCAGCGCCACGCGACGGGGGCCGCCGCGCGGGTACGCGCCGGCGACAGCCGTCTTGTCGGGCAGCAGGTCGATGACGGCGTCGAGCGCGTCACCGGTGCCACGCCCGTGCAGCGACGAGACGGGGTACGGCTCACCGAGGCCGAGCGACCACAGCATGGCCGCGTCGGCCTCCGAACGGTTGTCGTCGACCTTGTTCGCGATGAGGACGACGGGTTTCTTCGAGCGGCGCAGCAGCTTGACGACGGCCTCGTCGGTGTCGGTGGCGCCGACCGTGGCGTCGACGACGAACATCACGGCGTCGGCGAGTTCGATCGCGACCTCGGCCTGTTCTGCGACGCGCAGGTGGATGCCGCTCGCGTCGACCTCCCACCCGCCGGTGTCGACGAGTGTGAACCGGCGTCCGACCCACTCGGCGTCGTAGGCGACGCGGTCACGCGTCACACCCGGCACATCCTCGACGACGGCCTCACGGCGCCCGAGGATGCGGTTGACGAGCGTCGACTTGCCGACGTTGGGACGACCGACGACGGCGACGACGGGCCGCAGGTCGGCCTCTCCGTAGCCGCTGTCCTCGTCGACCTCACCGTACAGCAGGGCACGGTCCTCGTCGCTCAGGTCGAAGTCCTCGAGCCCGACGCGCAGCGCCTGCTCGACCGACTCGTCCGGGCCGGGCGCATCGTGGCGCAGGTCGTCGTGCTCGGCTCGCTCGTCGTGCTCGTCGTGGGGGAAGTACTGGTCGTCGCTCACGCGGATTACCTCAGATCGTGGAGTATCCCGCCGGATCCGGCGGGCTCGGAGGCTCTCCCCCGCCACGTGACGGCGCGGCGGCTCGCGCCGTGACGTCGGGTGGGGAGGTCTCGTGTGACGCGCCCGAATGCGCGTCACAAGACCATTCTCGCGCATGGGCACGATTTTTCAGAGTCGAGCGCTCGCGGCCAGCCACGCCCTCGCGACGAGCGCCCGGGGAGACGATCCGGCTCAACCCGCTACGTGGTCGGCGAGGCGGACACGCAGTTCCTCCGTCGCGGCCGCCAGCCGAGCGCGACCTGTCGCGCCCGCCACCGCCTCGGCGTCACCGAGGCGGAACGCCGGCCCGAACGTCACCTGCAGACGACTGCGCAGCCGCGGCCAGCGTCCCCGCGTGCGCCCGGCCGTGCCGACGAGACGCACCGGCACGATCTGAGCATCCGCACCGAGCGCGAGGAACGCGGCGCCCTGGTGCACCGCCTGCACCGACCCGTCACCGCGCGTGCCCTCGGGGAACACGCCGACGACGCCACCCGCCGCCAGGACGCCGCGCGCCGCCGTCATCGCCTCCCGGTCGGCGCTGCGCTGCGTGACGGGGATCTGCCCGAGCCGCCTCAGCAGCGCCCCGAGCGGCCCGACGAAGTACGCACGCTTGACGAGGAAGTGCGCCGGGCGCGGCACGAGCGACGCGGCCAGCGGGCCGTCGATGACGCCGATATGATTCGCGACCACGACGACGGGGCCGTCAACCGGCACGTTCTCGCGCCCGGTCACCTCGAGGCGGTACAGCGCACCGAACAGGCCCTCGACGGCGGGACGCAATCGGCGCATGAGCCCCTCGCACGCGGACGGATCGCGCGGCGTCGAATCACGCGACGCGGCAGCCTCGACGTCACGACGCGGGAACATCAGCCGCGCGCCCGTTCGACGAGCGTCAGGACCGCCTCGACGGACTGCTGGAACGTCAGGTCGCTGGTGTCGAGCGTGACGACCCCGTCCGCAGCGCTCATGAACGACGAGACGGTCGAGTCGGCCTTGTCGCGGTCGACGATCTGCGTCCGCGTCGCCGCGATGGCGGCGTCGTCCGCGCCGCCGTGCAGCTCCTTCGAGCGGCGGGCGAGCCGTGCGGCCTCGCTCGCGACCATGAGGATGCGCACGTCCGCGTCGGGCGCGACGACCGTCGTGATGTCGCGCCCCTCAGCGACGACGCCACCCCGGTCCGCGGCGATCTGCGCCATCAGCTCACGCTGACGCTGCTGCAGCTTCGGGCGCACCTGCAAGTTGGTCGCGACCTTCGAGACGACCTCGGCGATGCGCGTCGTGCGGATTTCCGCGTCGATGCGCGTACCCCCCATGCTGATCGACGGCGCGCTCGGGTCGGTACCCATCTCGAGCGGCATCGCGGTGACGGCGTCCGCGACGGCGCCCAGGTCGTCGAGGTCGATGCCCCGATCGAGGCAATACCAGGTGAGCGCGCGATACATCGCGCCCGTGTCGAGGTAGCCGATGCCGAGGTGCGCCGCCACCTTCTTGCTCACACTCGACTTGCCCGAACCCGAGGGCCCGTCGATCGCTACCCGGATGCCGTTCGCCACGCTCGTCATGAACGCAGATTCTAGGCGGTCTCGACGAGGTGGGCGGCCCACCCCCGCGCGCTGAGCGCGCTGACGAGGGTCTGAGCGCGCAGCGGCACGACGCTGAGCTCGAGCAGACCGGCGGCGACGGCGTCGTCGTGCTCGAGGCGCATGTCCTCGACGCTGATGCCGGTCTCCCCCACGTCCGTGAACACGCGACCGAGCGCACCCGGCTCGTCGGGGATGACGACGGCGACGCTCGCGTACGCCTGCGCCGGCGCGCCGTGCTTGCCCGGGATGCGCGCACGACCCTCCTGGCCACCAGCGATCGTCTGCGCGAGCACGGCCCGGGGGCCGGGGGTGGCAACCGCATCGCGGATACCGACGGCATCCTGTGTCACGGGGGTGGCCGGTGCAGTGACGGCAACCGACGTGCTGCCTACGACCGCCGCATCGGCCAGGCCACGCGTACCGCCCGATGCGTCGCCCCCGGACGTGATGACCGACAGGGCGTGGATGACATCGTCGAGCGAGGCGCGGACCCGTTCGAGCAACGGCAGCACTGCGGCCGCGTTGCCGGCGAGGATCTGCGTCCACAGCATCGGGTCGCTCGCCGCGATGCGCGTGACGTCGCGCACGCCCTGCCCGCTGAGAGCGACGGCGTCGTCGGGCAGCTCACGCAGCTGCGCGGCGACGAGGCTCGCGGCGACCTGCGGCACGTGCGAGACGGCGGCGACGGCCTCGTCGTGCGCGGCAGGGCTCATCGTGACGACGTGTGCCCCGCAGACCTGCGCGACGGCTGTCACGTCGGCGACGTGGGCGTCGTCCGCGCCGTCAGGGCAGATGACCCAGGTGCGCCCCTCGAACAGGTCGGAGCGCGCCGCGACCGCGCCGCTGCGCTCACGACCGGCCATCGGATGCCCCGGCACGAAGCGGCGCCGCTCGGCGCCGCAGCGTCGTGCCACCCCTTCGACGACGACGTTCTTCACGCTCGTCACATCCGTCACGGTGGCGTCCGGCCACGCCGTGAGCTCCGCGGCGACGACGTCGACGACCACGTCAGGCGGCGCGGCGACGACGACGAGGTCGGGCGCCTCGTCCTGGGCGTGCGCGACGCGGCCGGCGCCCATGTCGGAGGCGAGCGCCGCCGCCGTCGGCGAGGTGTCGGCGAGGGTGACGTCGACGCCTCGCGCCTGCAGCGCGAGCGCCAGCGACGTGCCGAGCAGGCCGGTGCCGACGACGCGGACGCGCTGCGGCAGTGTCACAGACCGGCAGCCTTGTACAGGTCGGCGACCTCGCGCTTGTTGAGCGGCCGCATCTTGCCGGGGCGCAGATCGCCGACCTTCACGGGCCCGACCTGCGGGCGCGCGAGCGCGATGACGGGGTGACCGACCTCGTCGAACATGCGACGCACGATGCGGTTGCGGCCCTCGTGCAGCACGATCTCGACCAGGGCCATGCCCGGCTGAGAGTCGACGACCTTGAACGAGTCGACGGCGGCCGGGCCGTCCTCGAGCTCGATGCCCTCGCGCATCCGCTTGCCGAGGTCGCGCGGCACCGGGCCGGGGATCGTCGCGAGGTAGACCTTCTCGACGCCGTAGCGCGGGTGCTGCAGGCGGTTGGCGAGGTTGCCGTCATTCGTCAGCAGCAGCAGACCCTCGGTGTCGTAGTCGAGTCGGCCGACGTGGAACAGGCGCTCGGTGCGCCCCTCGAGGTACTCACCGACGCACGGGCGACCCTCTTCGTCCTGCATCGTCGACACGACACCCGTGGGCTTGTTGAAGGCGAGGTAGACGAGCGTGTCGTCGAGCTGGATGCGGTCGCCGTCGACGTGGATGACGGCGCTCTCGGGGTCGATGCGCGTGCCCAGTTCGGTGACGACCTGGCCGTCGACCTCGACTCGACCCTCGGCGATGAGGTTCTCGCAGTGGCGTCGCGAACCGACGCCGGCCTGCGCGAGCACCTTCTGCAGACGCGTGCCCTCCTCGACGTGCACGTCGCGCGTCGCGGCCTTCGGTGCACGCTCTCGCGGCGGGGCGACCGGCTGCCCGCTCTTCGTCGTGCCGATGCCGAGGACGTCGGCCTCGTAACGGCTGACGCCGCCGCCGGAGCCGCGGTTGACGCGGCTGCTTCGGTTGTCGCGCTGACCCTGACGGGGTTTCCTGGAGTTCATCCGTGTCCTTGTTCCACTAGTTCGTCGATGATGGCGGCGTCCGGCAGGTAGGGCGCCAGCGGGGGAAGCTCGTCCAGCGAGCCGAGCCCGAGCCGCTCGAGAAAGGTTGGGGTAGTGCCGTAGAGCGTCGCGCCCGTCTCGGGGTCGTCACCAACCTCCGTGACGAGCCCACGCGTGAGCAGGGTGCGGGTCACGCCGTCGACGTTGACGCCGCGGATGGCGCCGACGCGCGAACGCGAGATCGGCTGCCGGTAGGCGATGACGGCGAGCGTCTCGAGTGCCGCCTGCGTCAGCTTGGCCTGCTGCCCGCCCCGCAGGAACGTCTCGACGGCATCCGCGTAGGCCGGCCGCGAGTACATGCGCCACGTGCCGTCGACCTCGCGCAGGGTGAACCCCCGCTGCTGGGCGCGGTATTCCACCTCGAGGCCCTCGAGGTTGGCGCGCACCTCGCTCTCGCCGACGCCGAAGGCCGCGGCGAGATCGGCCACCGAGACGGGCTCGTCGACGACCATCAGCACCGCTTCGAGCGTCGATCGCAAGCCGCCGGGCAGGTGGTGCACGACGACCGGCTCGCGGGCGCCCCGCGCCGGTGGTTGCGCCGTCGTATCGTGCGTCGTCATGCGTTCACCTCCTCCTGCTCCGGGCCGTCGTCGGCGCGGGTCGTTCGTCTCGTGTCCCCACCCATGAGTCGTCGCAGCGCGGCGAAGTGTGAGGTCGCTCGTGTCATTGTCTCAGGACGCAGCGTCATCGCTCGCGCCCACGCCGCCCGAGCCCGGCTCGGCGTCGTACTCGTCGGAGACGAGGATGCGCGCATCGGGCGCCGCGACCCAGCGCACGGTGAGCGGCCGCAGGTGCTCGGCCTGCTCGAACGCGATCGCGGCCTCCTTGAACAGTTCGAGGATGGCGAGGAAACGCCCGACGACGACGAGGTTGTGCTCCGCGTCCGCGACGAGCTGCGCGAACGTCAGCTCACCACCGCGTCGCAGCTTGCTCGTCACGATGCGCGCCTGCTCACGCACGCTGACTTGCACGGCGTGCAGGTGGTCGACGTCGACGCCCGGCGGCGCCTTGGGCGTCAGCGCCCGCGCGGCGACGGCCGCGAGCTGCTCGGGCGTCACCGTCATGACGAGCTCAGGCAGTAGCCCCGAGAAGCGTTCCTCCAACCCGGCCTGACGTGCGACGAGACGCCCGTCGCTCTCCATCCGATCGGCCAGGAACTGCGCCATGTCCTTGAACGCCCGGTACTGCAGCAGCCGGGCGAACAGCAGGTCGCGCGCTTCGATGAGCTCGAAGTCCTCCTCGTCGGAGCCGCCGAGGTTCGGCAACAGCCGCGCTGCCTTGATGTCGAGCAGCGTCGCGGCGATGAGGAGGAACTCGGTCGCCTGCGACAGATCCCACTCGTCACTCGCCTCGCGGGCCGCCCTGATGTGCGCGATGAACTCGTCCGTCACCTGCGACAACGAGATCTGCGTGACGTCGAGACGATGCTTCGCGATGAGGCCCAGCAGCAGGTCGAACGGTCCGTCGAACACCTCGCCCAGGTGGACGTGGAACGGCGTCGCCGCCGCACGCCGCGTCAGGACGCCGCCGGGTGCGCTCGCCGTCGACGCTGCCGTCGGCCCAGAGGTCGTGACCGCCACTGCCGATGCGGGCGCGTCGCCGACGGGCTCGGCCTCGGTCGCCGTCATCGGCGTGCGGCTCAGGGAGCCCCGCCGCGCGAGATGAGCTCGCGCGCGAGCTGGCGGTACGACTCCGCGGCACCGTGCCCGGAGGCGTACTGCGTGATCGGCTCGGCCGCAAGCGTCGCGTCGGGGAACTTGACGGTCCGCGAGATGACGGTGTGGAACACCTTGTCGCCGAAGTGGTCGACGACGGAGCGGACGACGTCGCGGCTGTGCAGGGTGCGCCCGTCGTACATCGTCGCGAGGATGCCGTCGATCTCCAGGCGCGGGTTGAGCCGATCCTGCACCTTCTCGATCGTCTCGACGAGCAGCGCTACGCCGCGCATCGCGAAGAATTCGGCCTCGAGCGGGATGACGACGCCGTGCGACGCCGTCAGCGCGTTGACGGTCAGCAGACCGAGCGACGGCTGGCAGTCGATGAGGATGACGTCGTACTCGTCCGCGACGCTGCGCAGGACGCGCGCGAGCACCATCTCGCGGGCGACCTCACCGACGAGCTGCACCTCCGCGGCCGACAGGTCGATGTTGGCGGGCAGCACATCGAGGTTGTGCACCCGCGTCGTCTGGATGACGTCGTGCGCGTCGTGGCCGCGCTCGACGAGCAGGTTGTAGATCGTCACGTCGAGATCCTGCGAGCGCACGCCGAGGCCGACGGACAAGGCTCCCTGCGGGTCGAAGTCGACGAGCAGGACGCGGCGGCCGTATTCGGCCAGGGCGGCGCCCAGGTTGATCGTCGACGTCGTCTTGCCGACGCCGCCCTTCTGGTTGCACATCGAGATGATGCGCGCGGGGCCGTGCGACTCGAGAGGTCGAGGCGTCGGGAAGCCGGGCAGGGGTCGACCGGTTGGACCCCACTGGCCCGTCGCGTCGATTCCCGGCAAACGGTCAAGTCGAACGTTAGAGTTCGTCGACTTCTGTGAACTCTCGGAAGTCACTCGAAAGCCTCCACTGATAGTTGAGCGTTTGGCATCACGCCAATCAGCACCAGATTAGCGCCCCGGGTGCGGCAACGCCCAAACCGTCGCCCGTCGACCGTCAGTGGGCGCGCGGATGCGCCGCCGCGAACGTCTCGCGCAACTGCTGCACCGACACCATCGTGTAGATCTGCGTCGTCGTCACCGAGGCATGGCCGAGAAGCTCTTGCACGACGCGCACGTCGGCGCCGCCTTCGAGCAGGTGCGTCGCATAGGAATGCCGCAGCGTGTGCGGCGAGATCTCGCCGTCGAGCCCGGCCACCTCGGCCGCGCGACGCACGAGCCCGAACACGCTCTGCCGGCTCAACCTGCCGCCGCGCTGATTGAGGAACACGGCAGCCCCGGCCTTGCCCTTCGCCGCAAGAGCAGGCCGCTCACGCGTCAAGTAGGAGCCGAGCGCGTCGGCGGCGTAGCGCCCGAGCGGGACGATGCGCTCCTTGCTGCCCTTGCCGAACAGTCGCAGCGAACGCGACATCAGGTCGACGTCGTCGACGTCGAGCCCGACGACCTCACTCACGCGCGCACCGACCCCGTAGAGCACCTCGAGCAGCGCACGATCCCGGAGTGAACCGGCGTCCTCGCCATCGCCGGCAGCCGCGAGCAAACGTTCGACGTCAGCTAGAGGGATAGCCTTCGGGAGTTTGCGGGGCAACCTCGGCGGCGCGACGTCCGTCGCCGCGTCGGGCGCGTCCGTCTCGAGCGAAACGAACGCATGGAGGCGGCGGACGGCGACGAGCGCGCGTGCCGCGGAACTGGCCGCCAGCGGCGGATGGCCCTGGCCGCCCCCACGCAGCGATCGCAGGAACGCCTCGACGCGCGCCTCCTCGACCCCGTCGAGCGAGGTGACGCCGGAGGCGGCGAGGTAGCCGAGGTAACGCGTGACGTCACGTCGATATGCCGCGAGCGTGTGCGGCGAGAGGCCCCGCTCGACGCGCAGGTGATGCAGCCACTGCGTCATCACCTGCGTCAGTTCGAGCGAGGGCTCCAGGGCGCTCACGACGCCGGTGACGCCTCGGCGACCTCGAGTCGCACCTGCTCGTCGGCCGCGGGGAGCACCCAGCTCGTCGCGTCCGCATCGAACTGCTCACCGCTGCGGATGTCCTTGATCTGGTCGCCGGTCTCCCCCGCGCCCGGGAACCAGACGTACGGGATGCCGCGACGGTCGGCGAACTGGATCTGCTTGCCGAACTTGGCGGCCTTCGGCGACACGAGCGTCGGGATGCCGCGCTCACGCAGTGCCGCCGCGATCCGCATCGACTCGGCGCGTGAGGTCTCGTCGTTGACGGCGACGAGCACGGCCGTCGGCGTCGGACGGCTCGTGCGCAGGCCGCCGTCACCGATGAGCTTCGCGAGCAGGCGCGAGACACCGATCGACAGGCCGACGCCAGGGTAGGTCCTCTTGCCGTCACTCGCGAGCGAGTCGTAGCGCCCGCCGGAGCAGATCGAGCCGTAGCCCTCCTCGCCGACGAGCTGCGTCTCGTAGACCGTGCCGGTGTAGTAGTCGAGGCCGCGTGCGATCTTCAGCTCCGCGACGAGCAGGCCGGGTGCGTGCTCGGCGGCCGTCTCGACGACGACGCGTAGCTGCTCGAGGCCCTCCTCCAGCGTCGGGTGTTCGACGCCCAGTGCGCGCACCTGCTCGACGAAGGACGTATCGGGCGTCGAGATCGCCGCGAGGGCGAGGATCTTGTCGGCGGCGTCTTCGACGCCTTCGGCGACGAGCAGCTCCCTGACCTTGGCCGGGCCGATCTTGTCGAGCTTGTCGACGATGCGCAGCGTGCCGACGATGTCGTCGATGCCGAGCCCGCGGTAGAAGCCCTCGGGGATCTTGCGGTTGTTGACCTGGATGCGGAACTCACCGATCGGCAGCCGCTTGAACACGTCCGCGATGACGAGCGGCAGCTCGACCTCGTAGTGGAACGGCAGCTCCCCCACGTCGACGATGTCGATGTCGGCCTGGACGAACTCGCGGTAACGCCCCGCCTGCGGGCGCTCGCCGCGCCAGACCGGCTGGATCTGGTATCGGCGGAACGGGAACGTCAGCTTGCCCGCGTTCTCGATGACGTAGCGGCTGAACGGCACGGTGAGGTCGAAGTGCAGGCCGAGGCCCGGCTCGGCCTTGTCGGCCTCGTCCGCAGCGAGGCGGCTGACGGCGTAGATCTCCTTGTCCGCGTCACCGCCCTTGCCCGTGAGGCGCTCGACGGGCTCGACCGCGCGCGTGTTGATCGGCTCGAAACCGTGCAACTCGAACACCTCACGGATGATGTCGAGCACCAGCTGCTCGGTGTAACGCTGCGCCGGCAGCCATTCGAGGAAGCCGGAGATGGGGGTCGGTTTGCTCATGCGCCAGATCCTTGGAGTGCTTGCAGGTACGGGTTGCTCACGCGCTCGCGCGCCATCGTGCTGGCCGGGCCGTGCCCGGGAAGGATGAGGGACGAATCAGGCAGCGGTAGCACCTTCGTGCGCAGGCTCTGCTGCATCGCCGCGTCGCTGCCGCCCTCGAGGTCGGTGCGTCCGATCGAGCCGGCGAACAGGACGTCCCCGGTGATGACGCTCTGGTTCACCGTCGCGGCGACGGCGTCGTCGAGCCCGTCGGGCACCTCGTCGACGGTGAACATGACGGAGCCCTCGGTGTGCCCCGGCGCGTGGGTGACGCCGAACGTCAGCCCCGCGAGTTCGAGGGGTTCGCCCTCGTGGATGGAGACGACCTTCTCGGGCTCGCGCCACGTCGCGCTCTTGCCGAACGACTGCTCGAGCATGCCGCGCAGCTGCGGGCCGAGCTGGTCATAGGGGTTGACGAGGCGGTAGCGATCGTCGGCGTGGATGTGCGCGGCGATCCGCCCACCGCACACCGGCGTCACGGAGAAGGTGTGGTCGAGATGGCCGTGCGTCAGCAGCACCGCCGTGGGCTTGAGATCGAGTTCGCCGAGGACCTCGAACAGCTGGTCGGTGACGCCGATGCCCGGGTCGACGACGACGCACTCGCTGCCGCGTTCACGGGCGAAGACGTAGCAGTTCGTACCCATCGCGGCTGCGGGGAAAGAGACGGTCAACACGTGCCCCAGCCTATCGGGCGCGCGCACGGGCCGTCCGACCCGAGGAACGCCGGGCCGCTGCGGGCACGCGGACAACCTCCTCCCCCTAGACTGATGACGTTGCTGTCCGGTCCGCGCGTACCCGCGGGTCGGCTACGTCGAGAAAAAGGTCATGACCGTGTCCGAGGACTCCACCATCCCCACACCCGCGTCCGTGAAGCCGAGCGTCGTGCCGAAGCCCCCGAGCGCGGCATCCAAGGCGCCGACCCCGGCCGCACCGACGTCGCCGTCGGTTCCTGCGGACACCCCGGCAGCCGCCGCGACCGAGGCGAGCGCACCGGCCACGCAGGCGGCGCCCGCGCCGTCGGCCGCGGTGGAGACGCCGTCGAATTCGAACGCCGCCTCGTTCGGGCGCGTCGACGAGGACGGCACGGTGTACGTACGCACGCCCGACGGTGAGAAGGCCGTCGGCTCCTACCCCGGCAAGAGCGCCGATGAGGCCCTCGCCTACTTCGCGCGCAAGTACGACGAACTGCGCGCCGCGGCCGCCTTGCTGCTGCAGCGCGTGACGCAGACCGACATCAGCGCCCACGACGCCGGCGAGTCGCTCAAGACGCTGCGCAAGCAGGTCGCCGAGACGAACGCCGTCGGCGACCTGCCCGCGCTCGACAGCATCATCGAAGACATCGCGACGGCGCTGCGCGTCAAGCAGCAGGTGGAGGGTGAGGCCCGCGCCGAGGCGAAGAAGGAGGCCCTCGTCCACCGCGAGCAGCTCGTCGCCGAGGCCGAGCAGATCGCCGCACAGGATCCCGAGAAGGTGCAGTGGAAGAAGAGCACGACGCGCATGCGCGAACTGCTCGACGAGTGGAAGAACCACCAGAAGAACGGTGCACGTCTCGACCGTGACGTCGAGTCGGCGCTGTGGCAGCGTTTCTCCGCTGCTCGCAACGGGTTCGACAAGACGCGTCGCACGCACTTCAGCCAGCTCGACGAGCAACACGGCGCGGCGAAGAAGGAGAAGGAGCGTCTCGTCGCCGAGGCCGAGAAGCTCGCCACCTCGAACGACTGGGGGCCCACGGCGTCGGCGTTCAAGCGCCTCATGAGCGAGTGGCGTCAGGCCGGGCGCGCGTCGCGTTCCGACGACGACGCGCTGTGGCAGCGCTTCAAGAAGGCGCAGGATGCGTTCTTCGCGGCGAAGGATGAGGTCGTCGCCGAGGAGAACAAGGTTTTCGAGGCCAACGCCAAGGTCAAGGAGGAGCTGCTGGCCGAGGGCCAGAAGATCCTGCCGGTCAAGGACCTGGGTGCCGCGAAGGCCCAGCTGCGCGCGCTGCAGGAGAAGTGGGACGCCGCGGGCAAGGTTCCGCGCAAGGACATGGACCGCATCGAAAAGGGTATGCGCCGCATCGAGAACGCCGTCCGTGACGCCGAGCAGGCGCAGTGGAAGAAGTCCGACCCCGAGGTGAGCGCGCGCGCCAACTCGATGGTCACCCAGCTCGAGAACGCCGTCGCGTCGCTGCGCAGTGACGTCGAGGCCGCCGAGGCCGCGGGCAACTCGAACAAGGCCGCGAAGCTGCGTCAGGAGCTCGAGGCGAAGCAGTCGTGGCTCGAGCAGGTGCGCTCGACCGCCAACGAGCTGGAGGGCTGAGAGGCATCATGAGTTTCGGATCCGGACGTTTCACGACGGATTCGGCCGCCGAAGGGTTGGTCGCGTACCTGCGCACCAGCCCTTCGCCGTTCCACGCGGTCGCATCCTCTCTGTCGATGCTCGTCGAGGCGGGCTTCACGCCCCTCGACGAGCGTGACGCCTGGGCGAGCGAGCCGGGACGTTACGTCACGACGCGCGGCGGGTCGCTCGTCGCGTGGTCGACGGAGCGCGTGCTCACTCGGCCGTTCGACGGCTCTGGTGGTGGCGCTGATGACGGTGACGCCGGTGGCGAGCGCGGCGCGGTCGCGTTCCGAGTCGTCGGTGCACACACCGACTCCCCCAACCTGCGCATCAAACCGCGCCCCGACCACGAGCGCGTCGGCTGGCAGCTGCTCGGCGTCGAACCGTACGGCGGCCTGCTGCTCAACTCGTGGCTCGATCGCGACCTCGGGCTGTCAGGGCGCGTCGCGGTACGCGAGGCCGACGGCAGCGTCGGTGAACGGCTGTTCGCCGTCGACGAGCCGCTGCTGCGCGTCTCGCAGCTCGCGATCCACCTCGACCGCTCGACCAACGACGCTCTGACGCTCAACAAGCAGCTGCACATGGAACCGTCGTGGGCGCTGTCGCAGGCACCACTGTTCGTCGAGTGGCTCGCCGAGCAGGTTCGCGTCGAACCGGTCGACGTGCTGAGCTGGGACGCGATGACGCACGACGTGCAGCCGGCCGCGCGCACCGGGTTGCACCGCGAGTTCGTCGCGGGCGCCCGGATGGACAACCTCGCGACGAGCTACGCCGCGACGCAGGCACTCATCGACGCCGTCGAGCGCCCGGCACCCGAGGGTGAGGTGCCGCTCGTGCCGCTCATCGCGCTGTTCGACCACGAGGAGATCGGCTCGATGTCGGAGCGCGGCGCGTTCTCGAACCTGCTGCCGACGATCTTCGAACGCATCATCTCGACGCTCGGCGGCGGGCGTGACGACGTGCACCGCGCGATGGCGCGCACCGTCATCGCCTCGGGCGACATGGCGCACGCGACGCACCCGAACTACGCCGATCGTCACGAACCTGCGCACCACATCGCGATGAACGGCGGGCCGGTGCTGAAGATCAACACGAACCTGCGCTACGCGACGGATTCGGTCGGCGCCGCCCACTTCGCCGCCGCGTGTCGGGAGGCGGGCGTGCCGGTGCAGGAGTTCGTCGTGCGCTCTGACCTGCCGTGCGGCTCGACCGTCGGGCCGATGACGGCGGCGCTCACCGGCGCGACGACCGTCGACTTCGGCGCCCCGACTCTGTCGATGCACTCGGCGCGCGAACTCGTCGGCGCCGCCGACCAGGCGATGTACGGCGCGGCCCTCGCAGCGTTCCTCGCTCCGGGGCGTGACTGACGGGTCGGCGCCTGGCGCGCACGGCCGCTGAGGTTGCGCAAAGGTCCCCAGCTCGAGCCACATCGCCCGAGAACGCGTCAGCCGTGACTCGTTCTCGGGCGATGTTCGTGCGGTGACGCCGTACACCGCCGTGAGGTCAACCCTGGGCGGCGTGCTCGTTCAGCCCGGCGAAGATGCCGCACAAGCGCGCGGCGCGCTCGCTCGTGAAGACGTCCTCGAGCCGGATCGGCTCACCGTCGGGGCCGGACAGCGGCACACGCCAGTTCGGGTACTCGTCGGCCGTGCCGGGCTGGTTCTGCACGCGCACGTCGCCGACGGCGTCGACGAGCGCGACGTTGAGCATCCGTGACGGCGTCGTGACGAGGAACGCGTGCAGTGCCTCGACGACCTGTTCGTTCGGCGCGTCGGCGTCATCGAGCAGGCCCTGAGCGACGAGAAACTCGCGCCACCGCCGGCGGTCCGCCTCGTCTCGCGCCAACTCGTCCTCGAGCGAGCCGTCGAGCAGCCCCAGCTCGTGACGCAGCCGCACGTGCGCGGCGTCGAGATAGCCGGCCGTCGGCGGCAGGTCATGCGTCGTCACCGACGCGAGGCACTTCTCGCGCCAATCCTCGGGTGGCAGCGGACGCTGCGCATCCCAGTCCTGTTCGAACCACAGGATCGACGTGCCGTACACGCCGCGCTCGGCGAGGAACGTCTGCACCCACGCCTCGAGCGTGCCGAGATCCTCCCCGACGACGAGCGCACCCGCGCGCTGCGCCTCGAGGACGAGGATGCCGATCATCGCCTCGTGGTCGTACGTCACGTACGTGCCGTCCTTCGGCGTCATGCTCTCCGGCACCCACCACAGGCGGAACAGCCCGAGAATGTGGTCGATGCGCACCCCACCGGCGTGGCGCAGGACGATGCCGACGATCTCGCGGAACGGCGCGTAAGCCGTCTCGGCGAGACGATCCGGGCGCAGTGGTGGCTGCCCCCAGTCCTGCCCGAGCTGGGTGAACTGATCAGGCGGAGCGCCGACGTGGATGCCCGCCGCGAACGCGTCCTGCAGGGCCCAGGCGTCCGCGCCCGCGGGGTTGACGCCGACGGCGAGGTCGTGGACGACGCCGAGCGCCATGCCCGCGGCGACGGCGTCCGACTGCACGCCGCGCAGCTGCTCGTCGAGGCACCACTGCAACCAGCGGTGGAAGTCGACCTCGTCGGCGTGCTCGGCGCCGAACCGCGCGACAGCGGGCGCCGTCGCGTCCTGATAATCGTGCGGCCAGGTTCGCCAGTCGGGCCCGAAGGTGCGGAACAGCACGCACCATGTCGCGAAACGGGTGAGCTGCTCGCCGCCGGCGCGGCAGTAGGCGTCGAACGCGGCCTGACGCCCCGGCGTGCGCCCGATCTGCCACAGGACTCGCAACGCCTGCTCCTTCGCCCCCCACGCAGCGTCGCGGTCGATGCGGTCGACGTCGTCGAGGCGCGCGTGGACATCGCGCGCCAGGTCGTCGATGACCCCGCGGACGTCGGCGGACGCGCTCGCGTACTCCTCGACGTGCTCGACCCGCAGGTAGAGCGGGTTGACGAACCGGCGCGACGTCGGCAGGTACGGCGACGGCTCCATCGGCGCGCTCGGTTGTGCCGCGTGCAGCGGATTGACGAGGACGTAGTCGGCGCCGTGCTCGGCCGCCGACCACACGGCGAGGTCGCGCAGATCGACGAGGTCGCCCACGCCCCATGACCCCTGCGAACGCACCGAATACAGTTGCGTCGCCAGGCCCCACACGCGCTTGTCGCGCATCGTCGCCGGCACCTCGAGCACCCGCGGGGTGACGATGAGGCTTGCGCGCGCACCCGCGGCCCTCATGTCGTGCCCGTCGCCGGCCTCGGTGGACGGGCGATCCTCGCCGTCGACGCGCGTGTCGTCACTGTCGCCGTCGCCCGCAGCAAGGCCAACAGGCGACACGATGACGGTGTGGTACCCCAGCGGCAGGTCGCCGTCCACGCGCGCGACATGCCGTTCGACGACGCATCCGTCGACCTCGCGGGTCTCCTGCGCGCGCGACGACACCGTCACCGAGACATGCGTCCCGACCTCGGTGACGACGTGCACGGCCACCTGGTCGCACTCAGCGACGTGCACCGGGAACTCGACATCGTCGCCCTCGCGCACGACGACGCACGGCGGGACGATCCGGCGCCATGGCGCGTCACGACGGGCCTGCAACGCCGAGCGCACGGCGTCGGGCGTCGAAGCGTCGACGTCGAGCGCCGCCAGGACGGCGACGAGCGTGTCAGCCGCGACGCTGACGCGGACCTTCTTCCAGTCCTCGTACTCGGTCGTGATGCCGTACGCCTCGGCGAGTTCGACGAGGTCAGGCGTGGCTGCGGAGTCGGTCACGGCGGGCGTCCGTTCGTGCGGGGGCAGGTCGCCGTCAGCCTATCGCTGGGCGCCGACACACCGTCGGCACCGTCAGCGGCTGCGGTTCACTCGTCCTCGTCGGCCGCCGGCGACGCGGCGGGCTTCACCTGCTCCGGCGTCGTGCGATGGTCGGCGCGCGCGCCGGTGCCGGTGCCGGTGATGCGGTAGACGTCGAACACGCCACTGACCTTGCGCACCGCGCGCATGACGTGGTCGAGGTGGCTCGCATCGCCCATCTCGAACGTGAACTTGCTGATGGCGACGCGGTTGGCTTGCGTCGCCAGGTTCGCCGACAGGATGTTGACGTGCTGGTCGCTCAGCGCGCGCGTGATGTCGGAGAGCAACCCGCTGCGATCGAGCGCCTCGACCTGCAGCTGCACGAGGAAAACGCTCGCCTGTCCGGGCGCCCACGCGACGTCGATGAGCCGCTCGGGCTGGCGACGCAGGTTCTCGATGTTCGTGCAGTCCTCGCGATGCACGGACACGCCCGAGCCCGTCGTGACGAACCCGACGATGTCGTCGCCCGGCACCGGTGTGCAGCAGCGCGCGAGCTTGACCCACACGTCGTCGGTGCCGACGACGGTGACGCCCGGATCGCCCGCACGTGAGCGCGGCGCGGTGCGCGGCGTCGTCGCCTCCGCCATGTCCTCCGTGGCTGCTTCCTCACCGCCGTGCGCCTTGACGAGGGCACGCATGACGGCTTCGGTCGAGACGTGCCCGTCACCGATCGCGGCGTACAGGGCGTCGATGTCGGCGTGGTTCATCCGCGTCGCGACCTCGGTCAACGACTCGTGCGACATGAGGCGCTGCAGGGGCAGACCCTGCTTGCGCAGTGTCTTCGCGAGGGAATCCTTGCCCTTCTCGATGGCCTCCTCGCGGCGTTCCTTCGTGAACCATTGCTTGATCTTGCTCTTGGCACGCGGCGACTTGACGAACGTCAGCCAGTCGCGACTCGGCCCGGCGCCGTCCGCCTTCGAGGTGAGCACCTCGACCGAGTCGCCCGTGACGAGCGTCGTCTCGAGTGGCGCGAGACGCCCGTTGACGCGCGCGCCGATGCAGTGGTGGCCGACCTCGGTGTGCACGGCGTACGCGAAGTCGACGGGCGTCGACCCGGACGGCAACCCGATGACGCCGCCCTTCGGCGTGAAGACGTAGATCTCGCGGCTGCCGACCTCGAAGCGCAACGACTCGAGGAACTCGCCCGGATCCTCCGTCTCGCGCTGCCACTCGAGCAGCTGACGCAGCCACGCCATGTCGTTCGTGCCCGTCGCCGGCGAGGCGCTGACCGTGCCGTCGGCGCTCGTCGCACCCTTCTTCGCGTCGTCCTTGTACTTCCAGTGCGCGGCGACGCCGTACTCGGCGCGACGGTGCATGTCGTAGGTGCGGATCTGGATCTCGACGGGTTTGCCGCCGGGGCCGATGACCGTCGTGTGCAACGACTGGTACATGTTGAACTTCGGCATCGCGATGTAGTCCTTGAACCGCCCCTGGACGGGCGTCCACCGCGTGTGCAGCGTGCCGAGCACGGCGTAGCAGTCGCGCACCGACTCGACGAGGACGCGCACGGCGACGAGGTCGTAGATGTCCTCGAAGTCGCGGCCGCGCACGATCATCTTCTGGTACACGGAGTAGTAGTGCTTGGGCCGGCCCGTCACCTCACCGGCGATGCGCGCGGCCCTTAGATCGGCCGACACCTGCTCCTTGACGGTGCGCAGGTACGACTCGCGCGCCGGTGAGCGGTCGGCGACGAGGCGGACGATCTCGTCGTAGACCTTGGGATAGAGCGTCGCGAACGACAGATCCTCCAGCTCCCACTTGATCGTGTTCATGCCGAGCCGGTGCGCGAGCGGCGCGTAGATCTCGAGCGTCTCCGTCGCCTTGCGCTGGGCGGACTCGGCGGAGACGTACCGCCACGTGCGCGCGTTGTGCAGGCGGTCGGCGAGCTTGATGACGAGCACACGGATGTCCTGTGCCATCGCGACGACCATCTTGCGCACCGTCTCAGCCTGCGCGGCGTCGCCGTACGTCACCTTGTCGAGCTTCGTCACACCGTCGACGAGACGCGCGATCTCGGGCCCGAAGTCGTCGGTGAGCTGCTCCAGCGAGTAGTCGGTGTCCTCGACCGTGTCGTGCAGGAGGGCCGCGGCGAGCGTCGGCGGCGTCATGCCGAGCTCGGCGAGGATGGTCGCGACGGCGAGCGGGTGGGTGATGTACGGGTCGCCGCTCTTGCGCACCTGATGACGGTGGCAGCGCTCCGCCACCTCGTAGGCGCGCTCGATCAGCGCGGTGTCGGCCTTCGGGTGCGTCTCACGCACCGTGCGCAGCAGCGGGTCGAGCACACGGTTCAAGCCCGGACGCGGGCCCCCGAAGCGGACGAGACGGGCGCGCACGCGCGAGGTCGCGTTGGAACCGGACTGCTCAGCCATGCGCCGATCGTAGTGCCCCTGGCGTCAGTTGACGACGAGGCCCGTGTGGAGCTCCCACCGATCAAGCCGTTCGCGGCCGGGCAGGAAGGCCAGTTCGACGAGCACGTCGAGGCACGCCACACGCCCGCCGACCTTCTCGATCAGCTCGCAGGCAGCCACGGCCGTGCCCCCGGTCGCGAGCACGTCGTCGACGACGAGGACGTTCGCACCCGGCGTCACCGCGTCCGTCTGCACCTCGATCGTCGCCGAGCCATACTCGAGGTCATAGGAGGCGGAGACGACGTCACCGGGCAGCTTGCCCTTCTTGCGGATCGGCACGAACCCGACGCCCATGCGCTGCGCCAGCGGCGCGCCGATGATGAACCCGCGCGCCTCGACGCCCGCGACGACGTCGACGCCGTCATGACGCTGGGCCAGCAGGTCGAGCACCTGTCCGAACGCCGCCGGGTCGGCGAACAGGGGCGTCAGATCCTTGAAGACGACACCGGGGCTCGGGAAGTCGGCGATGTCACGCGTGTGGCGGGCGACGACGTCGGCGATGCGCTGCTCGATCATCGCGGCGGCCTCAGTCGTCACGCTTGGCAGCGGGGTGGATGCCGCGCGTGCGCGCCGTCTGCGACGCGCCACCGCCCTGGGAAGGGGCCGGCGCCGTCACGACGCCCGAGGCGGACGCCGCGGTGGCGTGCTCGTCGTCGGTCGTGGCACGCGACTGGTAGCTCCCGGCTCGACGCGCGAGCTCCTGGACGCCCTTCTCGCGGCGGCGCAGGTCCGTCAGGGCCGGCGTCGCGATGAAGATCGACGAGAAGGTGCCCACGGCGATACCGATGAACAGGGCGACGGCGATGTCGAGTAGCGTGCTCGGGCCGATGAACAGCGCGCCGACGACGAGGATGGCCGAGATCGGCAGCAACGCCACGACGGAGGTGTTGATCGAGCGCACGAGCGTCTGGTTGACCGCGTAGTTCGCGGCCTGGTCGAAGCTGCGGCGGCCGGTCGCGAACGCCTCGCTCGTGTTCTCGCGCACCTTGTCGAACACGACGACGGTGTCGTAGATCGAGTAGCCGAGGATCGTGAGGAAGCCGATCATCGTCGCCGGCGTCACCTCGAGCCCGGTGAGGGCGTAGATGCCGACCGTGAAGAACAGGTCGTGCAGCAATGCGATGAGCGCGGCGGCGGCCATCGTCCAGGTGCGGAAGTACAGCGCGAGCAGGACGGAGACGAACGCGAGGAAGACGAACAGCGCGACGATCGCCTTGTGCGTCACCGTCTCACCCCACGAGGGGCCGATGAACGAGGACGTGACGTTGCTCGGCGACACGCCGAACTCCTTGGCGAGGGACGTCTTGACGGCGTCCGTCGCGTCGGCGGTGCCGTTGCCGAGCTTCTCGCTCTGCACGCGGATCGTGTCGGAGCCGAGCTTGGTCACGACGATGTCGGCGTTCGAGCCGGTCGCCGACTGGACGGCCTTCTCGGCGCGCGTGTCGTAGTCGTGCGTGCTCGAGACGCCGGGCACGCGCAGTTCGGAACCACCGGTGAACTCGAGGCCGAAGTTGAGCCCCCGACCGAACAGACCGACGGCGGCGAGCGCGAGCAGCAGCGCCGTCAGGGCGTACCAGCGCTTGCGCTTGCCGATGAAGTCGATCTGGCGACGACCGGTGAACAGGTCGTTGCCGAATGTTGCGAGGCTGGCCATCAGGCTGTCTCCTCCTGTGCGGCGGCGCGGCGGCGGTCGGCGATCGTCACGCGACCGCGGCCCGCGTATGCGGCCTGACGGGCGCCCAGACGCGCGGGGTCGAGACCGGAGGCGGGGTGGCCGCCACCGAAGAACTTCGTGCGGGCGAGCAGGGCCAGCACCGGGTGGGTGAAGAACATGACGACGACGATGTCGATGATCGTCGTGAGACCGAGGGTGAACGCGAACGCCTTGACGGTGCTCTCCGACAGCACGTAGAGCACGGCGGCGGCGAGGAAGTTCACCGCGTCCGAGATGATGATGGTGCGCTTCGCGCGCGTCCATCCCGTCTCGACGGCGGCCCGCAATGGCCGTCCGGCGCGCACTTCGTCTCTGACGCGTTCGAAGTACACGATGAACGAGTCGGCCGTGATGCCGATGGCGACGATGAGGCCGGTGACACCCGCCATCGACAGGCGGAAGTTGTTGAGCGAGCCGAGCAGCGTGACGGCGAGGTAGGTCATCGCCGCGGCGACGAGCAGGCTCGCGACGGTGACGAGGCCGAGCGCGCGGTACTGGATGAGCGAGTACAGCACGACGAGGCCGAAGCCGATGGCTCCCGCGATGAGACCCTTCGTCAGCTGGTCGGAGCCGAGCTGGGGGCTGACCTGGTCGGAGGTGAGTTCCTTGAAGGACATCGGCAGCGCACCGAACTTCAGCGAGTCTGCGAGCAGCTTGCCGCTCGACTCGGTGAAGCCACCGGTGATCTTCGCCTGACCGTCCGTCAGCGGGGCCTGCACGGCCGGCGCCGAGATCGACTGACCGTCGACGACGATGGCGAAGCGGTTGCGCGGCTGCTCGAGCGGGGCGACGCGACGCGTCACGTTCGCCAGGGCCGTCTTGCCCGAGCCGTTGAGCGACAGGTTGACCGCGACCTCGCCGGTCTGGTTGCCCTGCTGGTTCGTGTCGAGGCCGCTGCTCGCGTCCGTCAGCTGCGAACCCTTGATCTCGACCGGGCCGAGGAGCAGCTTCTCGTTGCCCTCCTTCGCGCACATGACGGTCGGCTTGTTGTCAGGGGCGGCCGCGGCCACCTCCTGGTAGGCCGGGGTGCAGGCGTAGAGCTGCAGCAGCTGGTTGTACGTCGTCGACGGGGTCGCGATACCGGCCTTGACCCAGACCGAGTCGACCTTCTCGTTTCCCCACGCCGGGTCGCTCGCGTTGGCCGGGCCGGCGGTCTTGAATGCGGCCGGCAGTCGGTCCTTCGAACTGGACGACGGTGACGACGAGGCCGAGCTCGACGCAGAACCCGAAGCGGAGGCCGATGAAGACGGTGACGCGGACGCCGAGCCGGGGGCGCCGTTCTTGGCGGCGTTCGAGGGGTTGACGACCTCGGGCAGGCGATACGGCGAGGTACCCGTCGTGCTGCCCTGCGCGGCGGCGATGACTGCGCGGAAGTTGAGCTGCGAGCTGCGCGAGAGCGAGTCGAGCACCTGCTGGCTGGGGTTTCCGGGGATGGAGACGACGATGTCCTTCTCCCCCAGCGTCGTCACCTCCGCCTCGGACGTGCCGGTGGCGTCGACGCGGTTGCGGATGATGTCGACGGCTTGCTTGACCTGGCTCGAGTTGACGCTCTTGCCGCCTGTGACGACCGGTTCGAGGACGACGGTGCGCCCACCTTCGAGGTCGAGCCCCAGCTTCGGTGTCCAATGTCCCGTCGCAGCGATGCCACCGACGAGGACGAGGAACAGGGCGAGAAGCACGGCCAAGCCACGCTTGGGGTTGGTGTGCTTCGGCTTCTTGCGCGCCGCGGGGCGGTTCGAATCGACCGCATAACGGTTCTCGTCGGCGCGCTCGGCGCCTGCGGGCGTGCTCATCGACCCTTCTCCATCTCGTCGGGGGCTGCGGGCAGCAGGGCCCGACGATCGAACCTCACCACGGTGCCGGGGGCGATCTCGAGGTGTCCACTGACGTCGTCGAGTTCGCGCAGCGTGCCGAACAGCCCACTCGTCGTGCGCACCTCGTCACCGACGCGAAGCGCGGCCTGCGCGCGCATCGTCGCCTGGGAGCGCCGACGCTGCGTGAAGAACATCAGCGCGAGCAGGAGGAAGGGCAGCAGCACGAGCAGGATCGGGAAGCCCGAGCTTCCCGCCTGCGACTCGGCGACCAGGTACGGCATGTGGGTCCTCACGTCAGGTCTCGAAGCGCCTCGCGCGCTCTCACCGGTGCGCGGTGCGCGGACTCGAGCGGTGGCCGCACCACCCTACCCGGTGAAACGTCCGCCCCCGTCGTCGGTGTCGCGCTGAAATGTCTCGGTGAAGTGCCCGTCCGGCGGGCGCAGCCCGAGGTGCGTCCACGCCCGCGGTGACGCGGCACGCCCACGCGGCGTGCGGATCATGTAGCCCTCGCGCACGAGATACGGCTCGGCCACCGTCTCGACCGTGTCGGGTTCTTCACCGACGGCGACGGCCAACGTCGACAGCCCGACCGGCCCACCCCCGAAGCGTCGGCACAGGGCTTCGAGCACCGCGCGGTCGAGGCGATCGAGGCCGTCGTCGTCGACGTCGAACAGCTCGAGCGCGGCACGCGCGGACGTCAGGTCGACGACGTGGCGCCCGTGCACCTGCGCGTAGTCACGCACCCGGCGCAGCAGCCGGTTGGCGATGCGCGGCGTGCCGCGGGAGCGGCCGGCGATCTCGGTGATGCCCTCACGTGTCGCGGGTACGCCGAGCAGGTCGGCGTTGCGGGCGAGGATGTCGGCGAGGTCGGCCGCGTCGTAGTAGTCGAGATGGCCGGTGAAGCCGAAGCGGTCGCGCAGTGGCGCCGGCAGCAGACCGGCGCGCGTCGTCGCACCGACGACGGTGAAGCGCGGCAGCTCGAGGGGGATCGCGGTGGCCCCTGGGCCCTTGCCGACGATGACGTCGACCCGGAAGTCCTCCATCGCGAGGTAGAGCATCTCCTCCGCGGGGCGGGCCATGCGGTGGATCTCGTCGAGGAAGAGCACCTCCCCCTCGTTGAGCGAGCTCAGGATGGCGGCCAGGTCACCGGCGTGCTGGATGGCAGGGCCGCTCGTGATGCGGATGGGCGCCTCGAGCTCACTCGCGACGATCATCGCGAGCGACGTCTTGCCCAGGCCGGGCGGGCCGGAGAACAGGATGTGGTCGGGCGGCGTCGCTCGGCGCCGTGCCGCCTCGATGACGAGGCTCAACTGCTCGCGCACGCGTGGCTGCCCGGGGAAATCGGCCAGCTTCTTCGGCCGCAGGGCCGCTTCGAGCTGCTGCTCGTCCTCGGTGCCGTTGGGGTCGACGAGGCGCGGCGAGACGTCGGCGCTGTGGTCCTCGAAGTGGGACGGGCTCATCGGCCCAGCTCGCGCAGCGCCAGCCGGAGCACGGTGGGCGTGTTCGCGCCCTCGGCCTCAGGACGGGCAGCCACCTTGGCGACGGCGTCCTCGGCCTGTTTGGCGCTCCAGCCGAGCCCGATGAGCGCCTCGGCGACCTGGTCGTCACCCGCAGTGGCCGGGACGACGGCCTGGGGCGCCGCCTCCCCGCCGCCACCACTGACGGAGACGACCTTGTCCCGCAGTTCGAGGACGATGCGCTCGGCACCCTTCTTGCCGATGCCGGGCACCTTCGTCAGCGCCCTGACGTCGCCGCCCGCGATCGCGGTGGCGAGCTGCTGCGGCGGGTGCACGGCGAGCATCGCGAGGGCGAGACGCGGCCCCACGCCACTGACCGTCTGGACCTGCTCGAACAGGGCCCGTTCGTCGTCGTCGGCGAAGCCGAAGAGTGTCAGCGAATCCTCACGCACGACCAGGGACGTCGCGAGGCGCATCGACTCCCCCGGGCGTGCCGCGGCGGCGGTTGCCGGCGTCGTGTGGACGAGCAGACCCACGCCACCGACCTCGACGACGACACTGTCGAGACGGGCGGTGAGCACCTCACCGGTGAGGCTGGCGATCATGGGCGAACTCCCCTGTTGGCGGGTCGAGTGGCAGGCGCGCTCTGGGACGCGGCACCGAGGGCGTCACGGTATGTCTTGCTCGCCGAGCGGGAACGTCGCGCCGCGGCAGCCGCAGCCTGCCGGTACGCGACGGCGGCCGGCGCTGCCGACGCTCCGTCAGCGCTCGCACCCCGGCGCGCCAACCCGCCACCGCGCCAGTGATGACAGATGGCGAGGGCGAGCGCGTCGGCGGCGTCGGCCGGTCTGGGAGCGGCCTCGAGGCCGAGGATGCGCGTCACCATCGTCGTCACCTGCGCCTTGTCGGCGCGCCCGTTACCCGTCACCGCCGCCTTGACCTCCGAGGGCGTGTGCAGCCCGAGCGGCAGGCCGCGTTCAGCCGCGGCGAGCATCGGGACGGCCGACGCCTGCGCGGTGCCCATGATCGTCGAGACGTCGTGGCGCGCGAACATCCGCTCGACGGCGACCGCATCGGGGTGGGTGCGCTCGAACACGGCGTCCAGTTCGACGCGCAACTCGTGGAGGCGTTCGTGCAACGGCAGGTCTGCCGAGGTACGGATGACCCCCACCGTCACGATCTGCAACGTCGAGCCCTGGCCCGTCGCGACGACGCCCACGCCGCAGCGCGTCAGACCGGGGTCGACAGCGAGCACCCGCACGTCACACCTCCGGCCTCGACGGGTGCGAACGACGCACCCGATAGAACACTTGTTCGCATCCACCGTACCCGATGCACGCGACGGCCGTGCCCCGCGGGGCCCCGCCCGTCGATCACTCACGGAACGACCGGGATCAGTCCTCGGCGTCCAGTTCGGCGAGAACCTCATCAGAGACCTGGCCGTTGGCAAAGACGTTCTGCACGTCGTCCGAGTCCTCGAGGGCCTCGATGACGCGGAACATCTTCTTCGCGCCGTCCTTGTCGAGCGGCACCTCCATCGACGGCACGAACGACGCCTCGGCCGAGTCGTAGTCGATGCCGGCGGCCTGCAGCGCCTCACGCACGCCGACGAAGTCACCCGCCTCGGACACGATCTCGAAAGATTCGCCGAGGTCGTTGACATCCTCCGCGCCCGCTTCGAGCACGATCTCGAGCAGCGCGTCCTCCGTCGTGTCGGGCTTGTCGCCCTGCGCCTTCGGGACGATGACGATGCCCTTGCGGTTGAACAGGTAGGCGACCGAACCGGAGTCCGCCATCGAGCCACCGTTCTTCTGCAACGCGGTGCGGACCTCGGCGACGGCGCGGTTCTTGTTGTCCGTCAGGCACTCGATGAGCAGCGCGACGCCACCGGGCGCGTAGCCCTCGTACGTGAGGGCCTGGTACTCGGCGCCACCGGCCTCGGCGCCGGAGCCGCGCTTGACGGCGCGGTCGATGTTGTCGTTGGGCACCGACGACTTCTTCGCCTTCTGGATGGCGTCGTACAGCGTCGGGTTGCCCGTCGGGTCACCGCCGCCGGAGCGGGCCGCGACCTCGATGTTCTTGATCAGCTTCGCGAACAGCTTGCCGCGCTTGGCGTCGATCGCAGCCTTCTTGTGCTTCGTCGTCGCCCACTTGGAGTGACCGCTCATGTCTGCCTCTCGGATGCTCGTGCTGCCGTGCTCGAACACGCCCGATGCGGGGCGCGGGGCGAACGCGACGGCAGATGGGCGCGCTCGCTCGGATCGCGGGCCAGTCTAGCGCCGTCGCGAGCCGCGGCCCCAGTCGTCATCCGCGAGCGTGCTCGACCATGCGCACGAACAGGGCGTGGACGCGCGCGTCGTTCGTCACCTCCGGGTGGAACGACGT
This sequence comes from Dermacoccus sp. MPR-E5, assembly GCF_058809565.1. Taxonomy (NCBI): domain Bacteria; kingdom Bacillati; phylum Actinomycetota; class Actinomycetes; order Micrococcales; family Dermacoccaceae; genus Dermacoccus; species Dermacoccus sp. MPR-E5. The sequence goes on from NZ_JBXASS010000003.1 coordinate 96,098, forward strand.
GGCGAGCAGATTGCCCTGACGCACGGCGACGACGGCCTCACCGCCCGTCGGCAGCGCGACGCTGGAGAGCACCTCGACGCCGGCGCCGACCTCCTCGACCCAGGGCGCGCGGATGAACACCGCCCGCACCGGGCCGCCGTCCACGCCGTCGACGGTGACGTCCGCCTCGAACGAGGCGACCTGACGACCGAACGCGTTGCGCCGCACCGTGACGTCGAGCCCGCCGAGCGTCTGCTGACCCGCCGTCCCGTCGAGGATCCGATCGGCGAGCAGGATCATGCCGGCGCACGAGCCGTAGGCCGGCATCCCCGCGGCGATGCGTTCGCGCAGCGGTTCGAGGAGGTCTCCCTGAGCGATGAGGCGCATCATGACCGTCGACTCCCCGCCGGGGATGACGAGTGCGTCGACGTTCGCAAGATCCGCGGCACGACGAACGCGCACGGCATGCGCGCCGACGTCCTCCAGCATGCGGACGTGCTCGACGACGTCGCCCTGCACCGCGAGCACCCCGATGACGGTCCGTGGCGTTGATTCCATGCCCGCGACCCTATGACACAGGCGTATCTGCTACCCGTGTGGCGCGCGCAGGGGCGGTGGCCCCATACTTTCCGGGTGAGTACTGAAGCGAGCGTGACGAGCGAGGGCGCGTCCACCCCCGAGTCGAACCCCGGCGGCCATGCCAAGAAGGGCATGGCCGCGCTCATGCTCGGCGCCCTGGGCGTCGTCTTCGGTGATATCGGCACCAGTCCGCTGTACTCGGTGCAGAGCGTCTTCAACGTCGACCACAACGCCGTCGTCGCCAACGAGAGCGACATCTACGGCGTCATCTCCTGGATGTTCTGGGCACTCACCATCATCGTGACGATCAAGTACGTCCTGTTCGTCCTGCGCGCCGACAACGACGGCGAGGGCGGCATCATGGCGCTCGCCGCGCTCGTGCGACAGGGCGTGCCCAAGGGCGGCAAACGCTGGGGCATCGTCATGATCCTCGGTGTCATCGGCGCGTCCCTGTTCTTCGGCGACAGCGTCATCACGCCGGCGATCTCCGTCATGTCGGCCATCGAAGGTCTCGAGACGGTGCATGAAGGGCTCACCGAGTACGTCGTCCCCATCGGCGCGATCGTCATCACAGCGCTGTTCTTCATCCAGCAGAAGGGCACGGACGCCGTCGGCAAGTTCTTCGGCCCCGTCATGATCGTCTGGTTCGTCACCCTCGCCGCGCTCGGCGTCAACCAGATCGTCCGCGACCCGGAGATCTTCCGAGCACTGCTGCCGACGTACGCGGGCAGCTTCGTCATCGGCCACCCCTTCATCGCGTTCGTCGCGGCCGGCTCGATCGTCCTGTGCGTGACGGGCGCCGAGGCACTGTACGCCGACATGGGCCACTTCGGTCGCGCGCCGATCACGCGCGCCTGGTTCGTGCTCGTCTTCCCCGCCCTCATCCTCAACTACATGGGGCAGGGCTCGCTCATCCTCAGCGACCCGAAGAACATCTCCAACCCGTTCTTCCTGCTCGCCCCCGAATGGGCCAAGCTCCCCCTCGTCATCCTCGCGACCGCGGCCACCGTCATCGCCTCGCAGGCCGTCATCTCCGGCGCGTTCTCCGTCGCCCGCCAAGCGGAGCGCTCCGGCTACCTGCCGCGCATGACGGTGCGTCACACCGGCGAGGAGGAAGAGGGCCAGATCTACATCCCCGGCGTCAACTGGGTGCTGTTCATCGGCGTCATAACGCTGCTGCTCGCGTTCCGCAGCTCCGAGAAACTCGCCGTCGCCTACGGCCTCGCCGTGACGGGCACGTTCCTCATGACGACGACACTGTTCCTCGTCTACGCGCAGAGCACGCTCAAGTGGCCCAAGTGGCGCCTCGTCGTCCTCGGCTTCTTCCTCTACCTGTTCGAGGGGATCTTCTTCACCGCCAACGTCGCGAAACTGTTCCACGGCGGTTGGCTGCCCGTCGTCATCGCCTGCGGCATCGGCCTGTCGATGCTGACGTGGCAGAAGGGCCGCGACATCGTCGCGCGCCGCCGCCACGACATCGAAGGCCCCCTCGACGACTTCGTGCGCTCCGCCCGCTGCGGTGACCTGCGCGAGGTCCCCGGCACCGCCGTGTTCCTCCACCCCGACCGGACGACGACGCCGCTCGCCATGCGTGAGAACGCCAACTTCAACCACGTCATCCACGAGAACGTCTTCATCGTGACGACGAAGAGCGCCAACGTGCCGCACATCGCACCGGAGGACACCGTCGTACTGGACCACCTCGGCAACGACTACGACCGCATCACGCACCTGACGCTGCGCTACGGCTTCCAGGACGACCAGGACGTGCCCGCCGCCCTGCGCATCGCCGCCGACCAAGGCGTCGACATCGACCCCGACACCGCCTACTACTTCGTCTCCGAGATCGGCCTCATCGACGCAGGCCGCCCCGGCATGTCCAAGCTCCGCAAACTGCTGTTCATGGCGATGAGCCACAACGCCGCCGTCCCCGCCGACTACTTCCGCCTCCCCAAGGAACGGACGGTGATGATGGGGGCTCAGATCCTTCTCTGATCCGCGAGCGGATCAAAGAAGGATCTGAGCCGTTGTCCCGCGTGCTGTCGCACCGAATGAGAATTGTCCGGGGCGAGCTTGCGAGCCCCGGACACGGCGAACCGGAAGACGAGCCGAGGAATTATCACCAACCCCGTTCGGACAGGCGGTGGGGTTCGGGGATCTCGTCGACGTTGAGGCCGACCATGGCTTCGCCGAGGCCGCGGGAGACCTTGGCAAGGGTGTCGGGGTCGTCGTAGAAGGTGGTGGCCTTGACGATCGCTTCGGCGCGTTGGGCGGGGTTGCCGCTCTTGAAGATGCCGGAGCCGACGAAGACGCCTTCGGCGCCGAGCTGCATCATCATGGCTGCGTCGGCGGGCGTCGCGATGCCGCCTGCGGTGAACAGGACGACGGGCAGCTTGCCCTTCTCGGCGACCTCACGCACGAGGGCGTAGGGAGCCTGCATCTCCTTGGCCGCGACGTAGAGTTCGTCCTCGGCCATCGACGTCAAGCGGCGGATCTCGCCGCGGATCTTGCGCATGTGCGTCGTCGCGTTCGACACGTCGCCGGTGCCCGCTTCACCCTTGGAGCGGATCATCGCGGCGCCCTCGTTGATGCGTCGCAGCGCCTCACCGAGGTTGGTCGCGCCGCACACGAACGGCACGTCGAAGGCCCACTTGTCGATGTGGTTGGCGTAGTCGGCGGGCGAGAGCACCTCCGATTCGTCGATGTAGTCGACGCCGAGCGCCTGCAGCACCTGCGCTTCGACGAAGTGCCCGATGCGCGCCTTCGCCATGACGGGGATCGACACGGCCTCGATGATGCCGTCGATCATGTCGGGATCACTCATGCGCGAGACACCGCCCTGCGCGCGGATGTCCGCGGGCACACGTTCGAGGGCCATGACGGCGACGGCTCCTGCGTCCTCGGCGATCTTCGCCTGCTCGGGGGTGACGACGTCCATGATGACGCCGCCCTTGAGCATGTCGGCCATGCCGCGCTTGACGCGGTCGGTCGCCACGGCGGTGTTCTGTTCGGAGCCTGCAGAGCTCATGTGTTCGTCCCTCTTTCTGATGGGCGCCGCGGATGCGACGCGAGAGCCCACGCTAGCCCCGAGACGGGCATGAAGGAGACAGATGATCGTCGATGGCAGCTACCGGCCACGGCATGATGGGGCCGACGACGCCAGCCCGAACACGGCTGCTCCGGCAGAAATCAGCGCCACGCGTCGGTGCGACCGAGGCCGTGGACGCGGGTGGCAAACGTGACTTCTTCCGGCAGCTGCGTGCGTCCAGCCAGGTGCAACGCCCGGACGATCGCCTTGGCGCGTACGCGACGTACGTCGCGTACGGCCTCGTTGTGGAATCGGTAGGCGAGTTCGACGCGATCGCATGCGTCCGCGAGACGCTGACGGGCCCCGTCGTCACCCTCCGCGGGCGCGCTGCCTGGGACGTCAGGCACGGTGCTGATCGGGCGGCGCCCAGCTGCTTCCGCCCGCGACGCGGCGCCGTCCGTCGCCGACGCGTCACCCACGACGAGCGCAAGCGTCTGCGTCAGCGCCGTCTCGGCCTGCGCACGCTCGACGGGTACGCCGACCTGTTGCACGTCGTCCGTGATGAGGGCGCCGTCGGCGGCCTGCAGCGAATCGGCCGCCGACGAGGCGAGCAGCAGCGCGCTCGCCGGGTCGAGAGCGGTGGCCTGCGCGTACTCGGCCGCGGCCTCGGCGCGGCGCACGAGCTGCGCGTCGAGCGAGGCCAGCGACCCCTCGACGCGAGCGTGCAGCCGGTCGAGGCGCGCTGCGGTGTAGCTGAGATACCAGGCGAGCGCGAGCAACAGCGCGACGACGACGGCGACGTCGGCCCACACGCCGCTCATGATCGGCGTCCCGCCACCGCGGCGGCCGCGGCATGCGAACTGCGGACCGTCTCGTACGCGGAGATGACCTGCTGCCCGACGGCCGACCAATCGTAGAGCCGCGCGCGCTCTCTCCCGGCCCGGGACAGGGCGTCACGCGCACCGCGGTCAGCGAGCACCCCCGTCACCGCATGCGCCAGCGCCGCCGCGTCGCCGGTGTCGAAGAGGACGCCGCAGCGGCCGTCGTCGAGCACGCGCGCGAAGGCCTCCAGATCGCTGGCGACGACGGGGGCGCCGGCGCTCATCGCCTCGATGAGGATGATCCCGAAGCTCTCGCCACCGATGTTGGGCGCGACATACGCGTCGCACGACGCCAGCAACGACGCCTTCTCGGCGTCGCTGAGCAGCCCGAGGAACTCGACGTGACCCTCAGCCGAGGCGGGCACCTCCCGCCGCGCCGCGTCGACGTCACCCGGCCCCGCGACGAGGACGCGCACCCCGGGGTGCGCCCGGGCGATGAGCGGGACGGCGTCGAGCAGAACGCGCAGGCCCTTGCGCGGCTCCCCCATGCGTCCGAGAAAGGCGATCGTCGGGCGCTCGCCCCCATCCTGCCAGCGCGCCTCGGGGCGAGCCGTCGCGAACCGGTCGACGTAGACGCCGTTCGGCACGAGCGCGGCGTCACCGCCGAGATGGCGCGCGACGGTGTCCCGCGCGGCGCGCGAGACGGCGATGCGCCCGGTGATCTTCTCCAGCGCCGGGCGCAGGAACGGTTGGGCGAGCTGCAGCGCGCGCGAACGCTCGATCGAGGTGTGGAACGTCGCGACGACCGGCCCGTCGTACGTGCGCAGCGCGAGCAGCGACACGCTCGGCGTCATCGGTTCGTGGACGTGCAGGACGTCGAAGTCGCCGCGCTCCACCCAGCGCGCCGTCCGGCTCGCCGCGACCGGACCGAACGCCAGGCGCGCGACGGAACCGTTGTAGCGGATGGGCATCGCTCCCCCGGCACTCGTCACGTACGGCGCACCCGCGTCGTCACCGTCGCTCGGCGCGAGGACGCTGACCTCGTGCCCTTCTGCGAGCAGGTACGTCGCGAGGTCGCGCACGTGCAGCTGCACACCGCCGGGCACGTCGAACGAGTACGGGCTGACGAGGCCGATCCGCACCGCTCAGCCCCGGCGCGCGTCGAGGTCGCGGACGAACACGCGCTGCATCATGTGCCAGTCCTGCGTGTGCTCGCGGATGGCGCCACCGAGCGCGTCGGCGCACGCCTGGACGGCGGTCTGCACGTCGGCGCGGGCATCATCGGTGTGGGCGATGTCGACCGCCGGGTGGAAGCGGATGTCGATGCCCCAGCCGCTGCCGCCGTCGCGCCGGCGGTAGGTGATCGTGATCGGCACGAGTGCCGCACCGGTGCGTCGGGCGATGACGGCGGGGCCGGCAGCGAGGCGGGCCGGCTCGCCGCACAGGTCGACCGTGACGCCGCGGCTCGTGAGGTCGCGATCCGACAGCAGCGGCGCGAACGCACCCGGTTCGCGCACGAGCGTCTCGACCTGGCCGAGGACGTTCTCGCCCTTGGTCAGCGGGATGATCGTCATGCCCAGCTCTTCGCGGAAGTGCAGGAACGCGCGGAAGAGAGCGTCGGGCTCGAGTCGCTCGGCGACCGTCGTCACGTGCGCGAGCTGTGTCGCCGACCAGGCGCCCGCGAGATCCCAGTTGCCGAGGTGGCCGAGGTAGGCGACGACGCTGCGTCCATCGGCGAGCATGCTGCGGGTCGCCTCGAGTTCACCCGAGGTGGTCACCCTCTCGGCGATCTGCTCGCGTGTCAGCGACGGCAGTCGGAACGCCTCGCACCAGTAGCGCAGGTACGAGCGCACGCCGGCGGCGACGAGCGCGTCGAGGGCTGCGTCGTCGAGTTCGGGGCGCGCGATCGCGTAGTTGGAGCGCATCCGCGCGACGCTCGGGCCGCCGCGGCGCGTCGTGACGTCCGCGATGACGTCGAAGAGGCGGTGGGCGGCGCGCTCGGGCAGCGCCCGCACGCCCCACCAGGCGCCCTTGAACGCTGCGACGGTGACGGCGTCGCGGGCGCGCGTCGTCAACCCCTCGGCGGCCACGCGCTCAGCCCTCGAACGGCTTGGCGAGGGCCTGCTTCCGCACCATGAGCATGCGCTGCACGACCGTGATGAACGATGCGACGGCGAGCAGCGTGAGCACGACGGTCAGCACGATCTCGGGCAGGAACCAGCCGACGAGGCCGGTCGTGACGAGCACGGCGACGAGACGGTCGGCGCGCTCGGCGATGCCGACGTTCGCCTGCATGCCGAGACCCTCGGCCCGGGCCTTGGCGTAGGAGACGACCGAGCCGAGCACGAGGCACGCGAGCGCGAGGCACGCCATGAGGAAGTTGTCGCCCTTGCCCGCGTAGTACAGGACGAGGCCGCCGAAGATCGCGGCGTCACCGACGCGGTCGAGCGTCGAGTCGAGGTAGGCACCCCACGTCGACGAGCGGCCCGACAGGCGCGCCATGTTGCCGTCGAGCATGTCCGAGAAGACGAAGACGGTGATGAACAACGTGCCGACGAGGAAGTCGCCGCGCGGATAGAACCACAGTGCACCGAACGCGACACCGACGGTGCCCACGATCGTCACGACGTCGGGGCTGATGCCGAGACGCAGCAGGAGCTGGGCGATGGGCCGGAAGATGGCGGAGAAAAACGCGCGCGCGTACTTGTTGAGCATGGTGGTTCAACTGTAGCGGTTCGATATACCCGTTCGAGGCAGCGCACTGCCCGTGGTGCCCGGTGTCAGTCGTTCGGCCAGTTCGCGACGATGCGCTGACGGCTGTCCTCGAGCAGCACCGGCAGCGCCTTGGTGCGCCCGATGATCGGCATGAAGTTCATGTCGCCACCCCAGCGCGGCACGATGTGCTGATGCAGGTGCGCGGCGACGCCGGCACCTGCGACGTCACCCTGGTTCATCCCGAGGTTGAACCCGCCCGGGTTCGACGCGGCCTTGAGGGCACGCACCCCGGCCTTCGTCAGCTTCATGAACTCCTCGGTCTCGTCGTCGGTGAGGTCGATGTACGAGGCGACGTGACGGTACGGGCACACGAGCAGGTGGCCCGGGTTGTACGGGAACAGGTTCATCACGACGAAACAGTGCTCACCACGGTGGACGATGAGGCCGTCGGCGTCGGTCTTCCTAGGCGACGCGCAGAACGGGCAGCCGTGGCCGGCGTCCTTTGTCGGACGCTCGCCCTCGATGTACGCCATGCGGTGCGGCGTCCACAGCCGCCCGAACCCGTCGGCCTCGCCCGCGAAGGCGCCGGCTTGCTCGATGAGGATGTCGTCCTGCGAATCAGTGTTGAACTCGTCGACCATGGCCCGATCCTAGAGCCCCGCCTGCCTCGACGCAGCGGCCGCGGGTGGGCTCGCGCGCACCATGCACCCCGGGTGAGCGGTCTCAGACCGCCGCGATCTCGCGCAGACGCGCCGGGACAATGGTTCGGTCGGCTTCCCCCGCGTGCGCGACGTCGCCGACACGGCCCGCCAACGTCCGCGCGACCTCGGCCGCGTCGCCGTCACCGACGACGGCGACGATGCTCGCCAGCCCGGCGAGGCCCGTGACGGCGTCCTCGAGGTCGAGCCAGTCGTCGTCATCGAGGCCGGCCGCCGCCCCCGGCCATGCGACCGAGGCGGCCATGACGCCGTCACGAGCCCACTGCTCGACAGCGTCGCGCGCGAGGGCGCCGTCAGCACCGAGGTGCAGGACGACGGCGTTCGCGACCGGTTTGGACGGGCAGGCGATGCAGCGCTCGCGCTGATCGAGCGCCCAGATGACGTCGTCGCTCATGACGCACGCTCCGCATCGCGGCGGGCGTCGAGGCCGAACGGCGCCACACGCTGCATGTGACGTTCGTCCGGCGGGCCGAAGCCGGCCCGTTCGTACAGCCTGCGGGCACGCGGACGGGCGTTGAGCATCATTCGCGCGACGTCGTGCGCGTCGGCCCAGGCGTCGACGATCCGCAGCATCCGCTCGGCCAGGCCCTGGCCGCGCGCCGACGGCGTGACGAAGACGACCGCGATGTAGAGCGACGGCTGCGCCGGCCGAGCCAGCGCCGGGGGCCGGTGCACGAGCGACGTCTGCACCATGCCGAGAGCCGTCCCGTCAGCACTCGAGGCGAGCCACGTCGGCAGATCGTCGTAGTGCGCGAGCCAGTGATCGGCATACTCGGTGATGAAGCCGGAGCGGTTGCTCTCCCCCGCCTCGAGGTCCATCTGCAGACGCAGCGCCGCGCAGGCGAACGCGTCTTCGCGGCGCGCGCGGACGATCGTCGGTGTCATGGCAACAGTCAAGCACGGCATGAGGGTCGTCGCCCGTAGGCGCGTCGCGTCAGCACGGGGCCGCGACCGGAATGTGAGACAGCATTCCCGCCTGATGACACCACCCGGCCTAGAGTGGCCGCAGGTCACGAGCGCCAGCGTCAAACCCCGGTTTGCTGGCCGGCAACCCTCCCACCGCGGCGGGGTGCTCCGGGTGACGACCTGGCCCGGCGCCGAGCGCGTCCGGGCAAGCGCGGAGGGATTCCCCTTCGGGCACCACACGTACGGTGCGCCGCCCGTGCGTCCACGCACTCCTCAAGAGGGACATCATCATGAGCTCCGAGAACTGGGCCTTCGAGACCAAGCAGATCCACGTCGGCCAGAACGTCGACGGCGACACCGGCGCCCGGGCGCTGCCGATCTACCAGACGACGTCGTTCGTCTTCGACTCCGCCGAGACCGCGGCCAACCGCTTCGGCCTGTCGGATCTCGGCCCCATCTACACGCGCATCGGCAACCCGACGGCGCAGGCGGTCGAAGACCGCATCGCCGCGCTGGAGGGCGGCGTCGGCGCGTTGCTGCTCGCGTCGGGTCAGGCGGCGACGACGTTCGCCATCCTCAACGTCGCTCAGGCCGGCGACCACATCGTCGCCTCGTCCGCGCTGTACGGCGGCACGTACAACCTGCTGAAGTACACGCTCAAGCGACTCGGCGTCGAGACGACGTTCATCGACAACATCAACGATCTCGACGAGTGGCGCGGCGCCATCCGCGACAACACGAAGCTGCTGTTCGGCGAGACGCTGAGCAACCCCGACCAGAAGGTGCTCGACGTGCGCGGCCTCGCCGACGTCGCGCATGACGCCGGGGTGCCGCTGTTCGTCGACAACACCGTCGCGACGCCGTACCTGCTGCGCCCGATCGAGCATGGCGCGGACGTCGTCATCCACTCCGCGACGAAGTACCTCGGGGGGCACGGGACGTCGATCGCCGGCGTGCTCGTCGACGCCGGCACGTTCGACTACGCCGCCGACCCGGCGAAGTTCCCGCAGTTCAACGAGCCGTCGGAGAGCTACCACGGTCTCGCGTTCGCCCGCGACCTCGGCGTCGGATCGCCGCTCGGCGCGAACCTCGCCTTCATCCTCAAGGCGCGCGTCGAACTGCTGCGCGACCTCGGCGCGGCCGTCTCCCCGTTCAACGCGTTCCTCATCGCGCAAGGCCTCGAGACGTTGTCGCTGCGTGTGGAGCGACACGTGGAGAACGCGAAGAAGGTCGTCGAGTTCCTGAAGTCGCAGCCGCAGGTCGAGACGTTGTTCTACGCCTCCGACCCGTCGAGCCCCTACAAGGAACTCGCCGACCGCTACCTGCCCGCCGGCTCCGGCGCCGTGCTGTCGTTCGAGATCGCCGGTGGCGTCGAGGCGGGCAAGAAGTTCGTCGACGCCCTCGAACTGCACTCGCACGTCGCGAACATCGGTGACGTCCGTTCCCTCGCCATCCATCCTGCGTCGACGACGCACTCCCAGGGCAGCGACGAGGACCGCCGCGGCGCCGGCGTGACGCCCGGCCTCGTGCGGTTGAGCGTCGGCATCGAGAACTCCGCCGACATCATCGCCGACCTCGAGAAGGGCTTCGCCGCAGCGAAATGACCATGCGCTGAGGTGGGTCCCCGCGACGGGTGACGCAGCCGGGTTTCGTACCCCGAGCGTGGTCATCCGGCCGTGTCGAACGCCGGCCTTCGGGTGCACATGCCAACACACGAGCGCGCCCCCGAACCGCGAGGTTCGGGGGCGCGCGTCGTCGTCGCGGCAGGAGTCAGCCGGCCGTCGGGTCAGTGTTCTGACGTTCGGTGATGACGCGGGTGATCTCGGCGATCGCGTCGGCCACCGGCACGCCGTTCTTCTGCGACCCGTCGCGGAAACGGAACGAGACGGCGCCGTTGTCGCGGTCCTCTTCACCGGCGATCAGGATGAACGGCGCCTTCGACTTGGACGCGTTGCGGATCTTCTTCGGGAAGCGGTCGTCGCTCATGTCGACCTCGACACGCACGCCGGCTTCGCGCAGCTTGATCGCGACGTCCTGCAGGTAGTCGTAGTACTCCTCCGCGACGGGCACAGCGAGCACCTGAACCGGCGCGAGCCACGCCGGGAACGCGCCCGCGTAGTGCTCGACGAGCACGCCGAGGAAGCGTTCGATCGAGCCGAACTTCGCCGAGTGGATCATGACGGGCTGCTGGCGCGAACCGTCCGCCGCCTGGTACTCGAGGCCGAAACGAGCGGGCTGGTTGAAGTCGTACTGGATCGTCGACATCTGCCAGGTACGGCCGATGGCGTCGCGCGCCTGCACGGAGATCTTCGGGCCGTAGAACGCGGCACCGCCCGGGTCCGGCACGAGCTCGAGGCCGGACTCGAGCGCGACGTCCGACAGCACCTTCGTCGCGATGTCCCACTGTTCGTCGGTGCCGATGAACTTGTCCTTCTTGTCCCCGTCGACGTCGCGCGTCGAGAGCTCGAGGTAGAAGTCGTTCATGCCGAAGTCGCGCAGTAGGCCGAGGATGAAGTCGAGCAGGTGCTTGATCTCTCCCGGCGCCTGTTCGGGCGTGACGTAGCTGTGCGAGTCGTCCTGGGTGATCATGCGCACGCGCGTCAGACCGGAGAGCACGCCCGACTTCTCGTCGCGGTACACCGTGCCGAACTCGAAGAAGCGCAGCGGCAGCTCACGGTAGGAGCGCCCACGCGAACGGAAGATCTCGTTGTGCATCGGGCAGTTCATCGCCTTGAGGCGGTAGTTCTGCCCGTCGACGTCGAGGGGCGGGAACATCCCGTCCGCGTAGTACGGCAGGTGACCCGAGGTGTAGAAGAGGTCTTCCTTCGCAATGTGCGGCGTGCCGACGTAGGAGAAGCCCTCCTCGATGTGACGGCGGCGGACGTAGTCCTCCATCTCACGCTTGATGATGCCGCCCTTGGGGTGGAACACCGGCAGGCCGGGGCCGATGTTCTCGGGGAAGCTGAACAGGTCGAGCTCGGCGCCGAGCTTGCGGTGGTCGCGCTTCTCGGCCTCGGCGAGGCGCTCGAGGTAGGCCTTCAGCTCGTCCTTCGTCGGCCACGCAGTGCCGTAGATGCGCTGCAGCTGCGGGTTCTTCTCGCTGCCGCGCCAGTACGCGGCGGCCGAACGCATGAGCTTGAACGCGTTGCCGAGCACCTTCGTCGACGGCACGTGCGGGCCGCGGCACAGGTCGCCCCAGGCGACGGTGCCGTCGCGGCGGACGTTGTCGTAGATCGTCAGCTCACCGCCACCGACCTCGGCCTCCGCGCCCTCGGCCGCATTCGCAGCGTTGCCCTTGAGGCCGATGAGCTCGCACTTGTAGGGCTCGTGCGCGAGTTCTTCGAGGCCCTCGGCGTCGGTGATGACGCGGCGGTTGAACGTCTGGCCCTCGTTGACGATCCTCTGCATCGCCTTCTCGAGCTTCTTGAGGTCGTCGGGCGTGAACGCCTCGGCGACGTCGAAGTCGTAGTAGAAACCGTCGGTGACGGGCGGTCCGATGCCGAGCTTCGCGCTCGGGTTGATCTGCTGCACCGCCTGCGCGAGCACGTGGGCCGCGGAGTGACGCAGGACGGCGAGGCCCTCGGGGTCCTGCGCGGTGACGGGCTCGACGGACGCGCCGTCCGGGATCTCGCGGAACAGGTCGCGCAGTTCACCGTCGATGCGCATGACGAGGACGGCCTTGTCGCCGCCGAACAGGTCCGTGCCCGTCGTGCCCTGCTCGACCTCGCGTGGTTCGCCGTTGACGGTCAGGGTGATGTTCTCGGACACGGCTGTGCTCCTTGTTCGTGACGTGCAGACTCGGCCGCACACGTACGAATGGCACGGCCCGTGCCGCCAAGGCTACCGGGTGCCCCCCACCACCCCACGCCGAGCCGCCGGCACCACCCAGGCGTGACGTTGGTCGCCCGCGGTGATGCGAGGCGGCCGTTGCTGAGGATCTCCTACGAATGTGGACGTAGATCGCCGATGTGGACAAAAATCGCAGGTGGGTCAGGGGCCCGTGCTCATCTGCGATTGCGTCCACATTCGCGGTTCCTCTACACATCGGCGAGCGGATTCACACTCGCGATTCCCGTCCACACTCGCGAGGTTCGGCCGCCATTACCAACCTGGGTGACGGTCGTCGACGGCGCCGTGCCCAGCCGACGACCACATTGCCGCCCGGACGCGACGAGCGTGCAACCTTCCTCGACCGATGCCGATGTCTTGGTCGATCAGCGCCGATGTCCTGGTCGATCGGCGCCGACGTCTCGGCAGGTCAGTCCGTGCCGAACTCCATCGCCGCTTCGTCGAGTGCGAGAGCGTCGGCGTCGACGTTCGGGTTCGACGCGATCTGCTGCGCGCCACCGGGCTCGAGCTGGCCGACGAGGTCGGTCTGCGCCTTGCCCAGCCCGCCGCGTGCGGCGTAGAACTCGAGCTTGCCACGCGTGTCGGCGATGTCGAGGTTGCGCATCGTCAGCTGCCCGATGCGGTCGACGGGGCCGAATGCGGCGTTCTCGGTGCGCTCCATGGACAGCTTGTCGGGGTGGTAGGAGAAGTTGTCGCCCTGGGTGTCGACGATCGAGTAATCCTCGCCGCGCCGAAGGCGCAGCGTCACCTCACCCGTGACGGCGGACGCCACCCAACGCAGCAGACCCTCGCGGATCATGAGCGACTGCGGGTCGAACCAGCGTCCTTCGTACAGCAGCCGCCCGAGGCGCCGTCCGTCGTTGTGGTACGCGGCGATGGTGTCCTCGTTGTGGACGGCGTTGAGCAGCCGTTCGTAGGCGATGAACAGCAGCGCCATGCCGGGCGCCTCGTAGATGCCGCGCGACTTGGCCTCGATGATGCGGTTCTCGATCTGGTCGCTCATGCCGAGCCCGTGGCGTCCGCCGACGGCGTTGGCCTCCTGGAACAGGGCGACGACGTCGCCGCCGAAGTCGTCACCGTTGATCGCGACGGGCAGCCCCGATTCGAAGCGGATGACGACGTCCTCGGTGTCGATCTTCACCGCGTCGTCCCAGTACGCGACACCCATGATCGGCTTGACGATCTCCATCGACTCGTCGAGGTGCTCGAGCGTCTTCGCCTCGTGCGTCGCGCCGAGGATGTTGGCATCCGTCGAGTAGGCCTTCTCCGCCGAGTCGCGGTAGGGCAGATCGTGCGCCGTCAGCCATTCGGACATCTCCTGGCGCCCACCCAGTTCGCTGACGAAGTCGGCGTCGAGCCACGGCTTGTAGATGCGCAGGCCCGGGTTGGCGAGCAGACCGTAGCGGTAGAAACGCTCGATGTCGTTGCCCTTGAACGTCGAGCCGTCGCCCCAGATCGACACGCCGTCGGCCTGCATGGCGCGCACGAGCAGCGTGCCCGTGACGGCGCGACCCAGCGGCGTCGTGTTGAAGTACGTGCGCCCGCCGGAGCGGATGTGGAACGCGCCGCACGCAATGGCGGCGAGACCCTCCTCGACGAGCGCCTTCTTGCAGTCGACGAGACGCGACAGTTCGGCGCCGTACTGGCCGGCACGGCCCGGGATGCCTTCGATGTCGTCCTCGTCGTACTGGCCGAGGTCGGCGGTGTAGGTGCAGGGGACGGCGCCCTTGTCGCGCATCCAGGCGACGGCCACGGAGGTGTCGAGGCCACCGGAGAAGGCGATGCCGACGCGTTCGCCGACGGGCAGGGAAGTCAAGACCTTGGACATGCCTTCAGAATACCCCGACTGAGTAGTTATGCCAAAACAGTGCATAACTACTCAGTCGGCAGGCCTGGGGAGGCGGGACGACGCGCCGGCGCCCCGCAGCGCGAGCCTGGCACCCACGTGTGCACCGACCCGACTACCCGACCTAGGCGCGCCATCGATCGCTCAGCCGCCGATGGCGCTCATCGGCCGCGGCGGCTGGAGGAATCCGGGTTCGTCGATGCCGTGGCCGGGTTGCTTGCCGGCGAGGCAGGCTCGGATGCGGGCGCGGACATCGGCGTCCGCGCCACCGCTGCGCAGCACCGAGCGCACGTCGGTCTCGCCGCGCGCGAACAGGCACGAGCGCAGCTGTCCGTCGGAGGTGAGCCGCAGCCGGTCGCACGCGCCGCAGAACGGCATCGTCACGCTCGCAATGATGCCGACGCGGCCCGGGCCTCCGTCGACCTCGTACAGCTCGGCCGGGGCGGCGCCGCGTCCGGGCAGCGCGTCCAGTGAGTGCGTGCGACGCAGCAGGGCGAGCGTCTCGGCAGCCGTCACCATCTCGGCGCGGTTCCACACGTGCCCGCCGTCGAGCGGCATCTGTTCGATGAAACGCAGTTCGTGCCCCTCAGCGAGGGCCCAGTCGAGCAGTGCAGGCGCCTCGTCGTCGTTGACACCGCGCAGCAGCACCGTGTTGATCTTGATCGGCGCGAAACCGGCGCAGCGCGCCGCGTCGAGACCGGTCATGACGTCGTCGAGTCGATCCCGACGGGTCATGGTCGCGAAACGCGAGGGCGAGAGCGTGTCGAGGCTGACGTTGAGTCGCGCCAGGCCCGCGTCGCGCAACGGTTTCGCCAACTGCGCGAGCCGAACGGCGTTCGTCGTCATCGACAACTCGGGGCGCCCGCCCGGCCCCTCGAGTGCCGCCAGGCGTTCGACGAGGTCGACGATGTCGGGGCGCAGCAGCGGTTCGCCGCCCGTGAGGCGGATCTCGTCGATGCCGGCCTCGACGGCGATGCGAGCCACCGTGACGATCTCGTCGCTCGCCAACAACGAGTCGCGCGGCGCGAGCGGCACACCCTCGGCAGGCATGCAGTAGGTGCAACGCAGATTGCACTTGTCGGTCAGCGAGATGCGCAGGTCACGATGCACCCGCCCGAACGAGTCGACGAGCGGACCGTCATCCGAAACGCCTGCAGCGGTGGAGAGTTCGCCGCGCAGGGCACGGCGCACGCGGGGTGTCGGCAGGTCGATCATGACGGCAGCCCGGACCACACCGCGCTGCCGTCGCGCAGGTGTTGCTGCTTCCACAGCGGGACGTCGTGCTTGATGCGGTCGACCAGTTCGCCGCACACCGTGAACGCCAGGGCACGATGCGGCGAGCTGACGGCGGCGACGATGGCGCTCTCCCCCACCGCGACGCGTCCGATGCGGTGGCTGACGGCCACGCGTGTCTCACCGTACGGATCCAGCTGCGTGACGACGGCCTCCGCCACCTCGCGCAACGTCGCCGCGGCGCTCGGGTGCGCGGTGTAATCGAGCGCGACGACCTCGCCGTCAGCCTCCGGGTCGTGGTTGCGCACCGTCCCGACGAACGTCACGCACGCGCCCTGACGTGCGTCGTCGACGGCGCGCACGTGGGCGTCGACGTCGAGGGGCGAGTCGGTGACGGCGGCGAGCAGGACGGGCATGGGCGCTCCTTCCATCGGCGGCCCAGCGGTGTCCGCGGGACGCAAAAAACGCGGAATCCGATGATTCCGCGTCCTGATGGTGGATGTAAAGGGACTCGAACCCCTGACCTCTCGCGTGTGAAGCGAACGCTCTAACCAACTGAGCTATACATCCGTGTGGTGCGCGGGAAACACTAGCCCACGGCGTCGATGAACACCAAACGGGCCGGCGCGTCAGCCGCCGAGCCCCGGCACGTCGTCGAGCCAGTTCTCGGCGAAGTCCGGCAACCATCCCGGCACCCCGGACACCGCGAACATCGCCCAGAAGATCGCGACGACGAGCGCGAACGTCGCGAGACCGGCCAGCGCCTGCGCCCACCAGCCCTTGCGTTCGAGCCAGTCCCACCACGCTTGCACCTTCGCGCGTACCCAGCCGAGCAGCCGCTGCGCGCGCTCGAACTCGCTCGCCCAGATGCCGAGGCCGAGGAAGATGACGAGCCAGCCCGGCCCCGGAAACGGCAGCAGCACGATGCCCACGATGACGACGATTGCGCCGAGCACACCGACGCCGATGCGGTACAGTCGCGCGCTCTTCGGGTTGGCGCGGATGCGTCGACGCCACTCCCAGTCGTGCTCCTCGCCCTGCCCGGGCTCTCGAGAATCGCGGGAATCAGCGTCGCGGGCGGAGGTCGTCGAGCTCATGACAGCCAAGCCTAACGGGGGCGCCTGAGCCGACCATTCCAACGCCGCGCGCGGGAGACTTCACGGCCGGGCGTGAACCGACGTCAACCCACATCAACCGCCACGACATCGCGCCGCCCCGTGTCGAGGGAACCCCACGCCGAGGCAGACCCGACGGGAACCCGCCGTCAGCCGAGCAGCTCACCCTGACGCTCGGCGAAGATCGCCGCGATGCGCGAGGTCATGGGTCCGGGGGTGCCCTCGTCGCACAGCGCCCGGTCGTTCATGGCGTGCACGCCCTGCACGTCGCGTGTCGAGGAGGTGACGAACGCCTCGTCGCATTCGTCGAGCACGTCGAAGCTCAGGTGTTCCTCGGCGATCTCGACGCCGGCCTCGCGCGCCCACTCGATCGTCAGCGCGCGCGTGATGCCGGCGAGCGGGCCGTCCTCGAGCGGCGGCGTGACGACGCGCTCACCGAGCACGACGAAGATGTTCGACCCGGTGCCCTCGCACAGGTTGCCGAGCGTGTTCGAGAAGATCGCCTCGCTCGCGCCGGCCTCCTTGGCCGCGGCGAGCGCGACGACGTTCTCCGCGTACGACGTCGTCTTCAACCCGGCGACGGCCGAGTTCTCGTTGCGCGTCCAGCGCACCGTCGCGACCTTCGTCGTCGGCGCGGGTCGCGGCACGGCGCCCGCCGTCACGATGTACGTCTGCGGGGCGTCGCCGCGATCCGAACCAAGTGGGCCGACGCCGCCGGTCACGGTGTAGCGCAGGCGCCCGAAGTCGATGTGCTCACCCTCGAGCACGGCCTTGACGCCCTCGTCGATGCGGTCGCGATCGAGCTTCGGCAGGCCGAGGCCGGCGAGGCTGCGATCCATCCGATCATGATGACGCGACAACGCGAACACGCGGCCGCCGTCGATCTTGGCGGTCTCGAACACGCCGTCGCCGACGGTGATGCCGTGGTCGATCGGTGAGATGGCCGCGCCGCCGTCGACGCGGCGACCGTCGACCCAGATCCGGATGCTCATGGTGTCTCCTCCAGTGCCGCGCCCCGCGCGATGGCGAGCAGGCGATGTGCCTTCAGTTCGGTCTCATCCCATTCTGCCGTAGGCACCGAATCCCACGTGATCCCGGCGCCCACCCCGAAGTGGGTCGACGGAGACGATATCCCGTGCCCGTTCGCGGCCGCAGCCCCACCCCCGGCGAGTTTCTGCCAGAACGTACGGATGCCGACGGCCAGCTCCGCGGCGCCCCGATCGGCGTCGATCCACCCGATGGCGCCGCAGTACGGCCCGCGCGCCCCCACCTCGAGTGATTCGATGACGTCGAGAGCCCGCCGTTTCGGGGTGCCCGACACCGAGCCGGGCGGCCCCGTCGCGCTGAGCAGCCGCGCCCACGTCACGCCGTCACAGACCTCGCCCCACACCGTCGAGACGAGGTGGACGAGGCCGGGGTGCTGTTGCATCTCGAGCAGCGGATCGACGCGCACCGAGCCGGGCACACAGACACGTTGCAGGTCGTTGCGCACGAGGTCGGTGATCATGACGTTCTCCGTCACGTCCTTCGCGAGCATCGTCTCCGGACACGTCGACGTGCCCTTGATCGGCGCGGAACTGATGACGGCGCCCTCGCGCGCGAGGTACATCTCCGGCGAGGCACTGACGATCTGCGGCAGGCCCGCGATGTCGATACGCGCGGCGTGACGCGCCGGGTTGTGGGCGAGCACGCCGCGGAACAGGACGTCGAGGTCGAGCGCGGCGTCCGTCGTCAGCGTCCGACAGAGGTTGACCTGGTACACGTCGCCTGCCGCGATGTGCTCGCGGATCCGTTCGACGCCGTCGCAGTAGGCGTCGCGCGACAGCGACGATCGCCATTCGACGTGACATTCCGCGGGCCTTGACGGCGGCTCGGCCAGGGCCGCACTCCCCCGCCACGGCTGCCTCGGGTGCCACACCACCGATCGCATGCGCGCGGCCAACAGCTCGCCCTCGAACGTCTGCACGACGACGTGGAAACCGTGCTCGAGATCGTCGGGATCCGACGTCACCGCCTCGACGTCCCACGCCGTGACGTCGCGAAAGAGCGCACGATCCGTGCTGGCGGCGAGAGCGTCGATCACGAGAGGCCACAGTAGTCCGGCCGCGTCCCGCGCAGGCGGATGCGCCGCAGCGGATGAGCCCGGCCACGTGGCGACCTACCGAGGACGCACGCCCTCTGCCCGGACGCGGGTCACGGTCACGGATTCGCGGCGAGGAAAACGTACGCGAACAGCAGCACGAGCAGGATCCACCCGGAGAACCGCGTCGCGCGGCCCTGGACGATCGTCAGGATGCCGACGACGAGGCTGAGCACGAGCAGCACGATGTGCATGCTGCCGAGGCCCAGTTCAAGCGGTGACGACAGGAACGGCGACAGCGCCGCGAGCGTCGGGATCGTCAGGCCGATGCTCGCCATCGCCGAGCCGTACGCGAGATTGAGGCTGTTCTGAACGCGTCCAGCGCGCGCGTACTTCGCGGCGGCGAGCGTCTCCGGCAGCAGCACGACGAGGGCGATGACGACGCCGACGAAGCTCTGCGGGAAGCCCGCGGCGTCGACGGCCTGTTCGATCGACGGCGACAGCACCTTCGCCAGACCGACGACGGCGACGAGCGCCACGACGAGCAGGCCCAGGCTGACGAGCGCGGCGCGCGTCGACGGGGCCGGGCCGTGGGCGTCCTCGTCGTCGAGCGGCTTGCCGGCGCGGTCGACGGGCACGAAGAAGTCGCGGTGACGCACCGTCTGGGTGAGGACGAACATCGCGTACACACCGATCGAGCTGATCGCGGCGAACGCGAGCTGCGACGGCGAGAACTCCGGCCCGCTGCGGGCCGAGGTGAACGTCGGCAGCACGAGGCACAGCCCCGCGACGGTGACGACGCCCGCCAGCGCGGCCGCCGACCCTTCCGGGTTGAAGCGTGCCAACCCGCGGCGCCCCGCGCCGAGGAAGATGCACAGACCGGCGATGCCGTTGATCGTGATCATGAGCGCCGCGAACACCGTGTCGCGCGCAAGCGTCTCGACGCCGTCCTTGCCGGAGGCCATGAGGGTGACGATGAGCCCCACCTCGATGACGGTGACGGCGACCGCGAGGACGATCGAACCGAGCGGCTCGCCCACCTTTGCGGCGATGACCTCGGCGTGGTGGACGGCGGCGAGAACAGCGCCGAACAACGCCGCGGTGACGAGGACGGCGACGACGCCCGGCAGGCTGCGTCCCCAGGTGGCCGCGAGGACGACGGCTCCGAGGATCGGAGCCCACGTCGTCCACTGGGCGATTCCTGGTCGGTGCGTGGCTTCGGCGCTCATGCGCTCCCCTTGGATCGTGCGGCGGTCACGGACGCTGCGTGCTCGGCCCCTGCCTGAGGGAGACGGTTCCTGCGAGAGCGAGTCTCGATCAGTCTTGGCCGAATGTGCATCAAGGCCTCCGGCGACACGCCGAAGGCCTTGATGTGATGGTGGGCGATACTGGGTTTGAACCAGTGACCTCTTCCGTGTCAAGGAAGCGCGCTACCGCTGCGCCAATCGCCCCAGATATGGGAATGGAGCGGACAACCGGGCTCGAACCGGCGACCTCAACCTTGGCAAGGTTGCGCTCTACCAACTGAGCTATGTCCGCCTGTTTCCTCGGGCTTTCCGCCCTCGGCAACGACGAGAACGTTACCCGGATCATCGCGCGTTCACCAAATCGGCATCGCTGAGTCGACGGGGATCGGGGCCCACGCACGCCGCTCGACGAGTGCGCGATCGCGACGACGAAGGCGGGACGGATGTCGCTGGCTTCACGCCGACTGTGCCTCATCACGGCCGTGCGTACTTGACCTGGCTCATCGCGCCGCTGCTCGATCCGCAGCTGCATCCGTGGACCGTCGTACGCCTCGGCGTACTTCGTCTCCGGACGCCCAGCCGCGACGCTCCTGCGCACCACCGACGGCCTCTCGGGGGTGCTGCTCGTCGTCATCTCCGCGCTGTCCTACGCCCGCCTGCGCATCGTGTGGCGGGGGCTGCGCCTCGACCACGACGCCGCAGCGGCCGTCGGTCACGTCTCGATCCGCCGTCGCGAACGCGTCGCCGTGCGGACGTGGTGCGCCGCCACGATGCGGGCCGCATCGATTCGCCGGGCCGGGCCACCGCCGGGCGTCCGATTCGTCCTCGGCCTCCCCTGCTGAGCCGTTTCGCGGCGCGCTTCCCGATGATCAGCGTGGCCGGGCGCGCGACGCGCGTTCTCGACGCAGGCGACGGGCCCGCGCTCGCCTGTTCCCCCGGCATCGCGTCGTTCGTGTGGGACTGGCGCCTGTCGCGCAATGCTTGTCGGCCACCCATCGCGTCATCGTCGTCGAACGTCCCGCCGACGAGCGACTTGGCACCGGGCACCTTGACGCCCAACGCCTTGATGTCGAGCACCCTGGAGCCGCCGCACGTCCTGATGCCGCACGTCCCGATGTCGAGCGCGCGGACGCCGACCGGCCCGAGGCAACGGCCGGCGCGCCGGCCATGCTCGAGGACGACGCAGCGCACCTGCTGAACGCGCTCGACGCGCTCGGCGTGCCGGGCCCTGTCACATTCGTCGGTCATTCCTTCGGGGCTGTCGTGGCGGAAGCCTCGGCGCGCATGGCCCCGGAGCAGGCCGCGGCCCTCGTCCTGCTCGACGGGTCACTCGCCGAGGACGGCTCCGCCGAGCCCGAGACGCCTCGATCGGGCCGACGCGCACGACTCCTGGCGGCAGCCCTGTGAAGCCGCTCGGCCGTCGCTGCTTGGCGGGTCTGCGGCCCCACGATTCGCACGCTGGCGGTGCCCGCGCGTCGTTCACTCGCGCGATCGGTCCCCGGCCTGCGCGACGAGATGGCGTCGATCAGCGTGCTCGAGACCTGTCTTCACGAATTGTCGGCATATTCGTCCTGCGTTCGTCAGCTGCATGCGCTGCGCACGACGTCACCGCTGACGCCGCAGTTGCCGACGCTCGTCGTCGCCGCCAACGGGCGCCTGCAGCGACGCACGCCAACCCGTTGGGTGCGCGCCGTGCTGCGCCAGGCGCGCGAAATCGCCGCCGATGCAGACGTGCGGAAGGCCGTCCTCGAGCGATCCGGCCATTTCGTCATGCTCGACCGCCCTCAGCGCATGGCCGACCTCATCCTCACGCTCGGATCCCGCTGACGGCGGCGCACCGCGACGCTCCGGCGGCCTCGCACTCTGCGTCCGCTCGATCAGGCGCCGGGCTCGTCGACGATGCCGTCGTCGAAACCCGCCGCGTCGCGACCGTCCGTGAAGTGCAGCGCAGCCTCTTCAGCGCTCGAGGCGCCACCCGCGAAACCGTCGTCCTTGGCGACGAGTTCGGATTCGCGATCCTCCGCCAGGCCCTCGTCGGGGGCGACGACGCGGCCGACGCGCGTGTCGTCGAACTCGTCGTCAGGTGACGGAACGCCGTCGGGGTTGCCGTACGCCGAGTCGGGGTCGACGTCGGGCACCTCCTCCTCGAGGCGCTCGTCGAGGGTCTCGTGCTCGTTCTCCCAGCGCTCGACGTTCGGCTCGCGCTCCGGCGTCGTGAACCCCTGGTCGAGCATGTTCTCGTACGCCTCGCCCGTGACGTCGTCGGCGGCCTGGGCCTGATCCGCGTAGCCGTCCATGGAGCCGAGGTCGAAGTTCGATTCATTCGTCATGACGCCATCATGCGCAGATGAGACGCACCAAGGAAAGCCGGCCGGCCCGCTGCACGTCGGTCGACGGCCGCCGCCCGCCTGCGCCGCTCGACATTGCCCCACAACGCGTCATCCATGACGCGTTTCCGGGCGATGGCCGCCGGGCCCCGCACCCACGGCGTCCCCCGCACACCGGCCCGGGATCTCTCGCCCAGCCGGCAGCTGGCAGCCGGCAGCGGAACAGCACGATGCTCCCGACGGCCGGGCCGTGGGAGCATCGTGGCTGTGTTCTGTTCTGGTGGGCGATACTGGGTTTGAACCAGTGACCTCTTCCGTGTCAAGGAAGCGCGCTACCGCTGCGCCAATCGCCCGAGGTGGAGACGGGATTTGAACCCGTGTAGACGGCTTTGCAGGCCGTTGCCTCGCCTCTCGGCCACTCCACCGAACACGGTTCGCACCGTGCGTGTCCAAGAAGACACAGAGCGGACAACCGGGCTCGAACCGGCGACCTCAACCTTGGCAAGGTTGCGCTCTACCAACTGAGCTATGTCCGCCTGCTACTGCGCTGTCGCGCTGCAACGAGAGGAAACACTAACCGATGCTCACGTTCACGCGCAACGTGGGCGGCGCGGATGCCGCGTCACGCGCTGCGACGCTGCGCCATGTCGTCGGGGCGAGCAGACTCGGCGGCGGCTTCGCCCTGCGTCACCACGCCACCGTCGGGCCGCGCCCCACGATCCACCACGGCAGCTCGCTCGCCGTACGGGCGCCCATGCCTGGCGCCGGCCGACGTCTCGTTCTCCTGGTCGTACGGGGCGTCGTCGCCCGCCCGTGAACGCACCTTGGCCACCTGTTCCTCGATGAGCCCACGCGTCCGCGCACGCACTCCGACGGGCGCGGCGGCGACCGGCCACAGCCGCGCGACGGCACTGTTGAGCGCGGCACCGATGAGCACGGCGATCGACAACGAGTACAGCCAGATCAGCGCGATGATCGCTGCCGCGAGCGGGCCGTAGATCGAGATGCCGCCGACGGACGCCGACAACCAACTGCGCAGGAACAGCGAGATGATGACCCAGGCGATGAGGGTGAATCCGGCGCCGGGCAGGTCGCGCACCCATGGCGTGCGCACAGGTGTCGCGATGTAGTAGAGCGTCGCGAACCCGACGATCGTGATGGCGCCGACGACGGGCCAGTACAGCGTCAGCAGGAACAGCAGACCGGGCGGCAGCATGCGTCCGAGCAGATCCGGGCCGATGACGATGAGTGGCAGCACGGCGCCGATGAACAGCAGCGAGACGAAGTACAACGTCACCGACAGCGCACGGGCGCGCACGATGCCGCGCACGCCGCCCTGGCCGTACATGATCGAGATGGTGTCGACGATGACGTTGATCATCCGCGAACCGGACCACAGCGACAGCAGGAAGCCGATGGAGACGACGTCGGGGCGTCCGCCCTCGAGCGCGTCGTGCAGCGTCGGCATGACGACGTTCTGCAGCGCCTCCCCCGACAGGATCCCCTCGAGGTAGCGCTCGATCGAGCGGACGATGTCGTCCACGGTACGTCCGCCGAGGGCGCCGCCGACGTAGCCCATGACGCCGAGCAGGCCGTAGACGAGCGGCGGGAAGGACAGCAACGCGAAGAAACCCGCCTCGGAGGCGAGGCCGGTGACGCGGTAGCGCATGCACTGACGCAGCGTCTCGAGCACGAGGCGGCACACGGCGTAGAGGCCGGGCACGCGGCGCGCCACGCGGCGGGCGCGGGTACGCAGCATCGACGGTTGATCCTGCTCCGCCTGCTCGCTCACCCGAGCACGTTAGCGGCGTTCGTCGCGGAAGGCGGGGAGGCTCGCCGCAGCCGTGTCCACGCCCGAACCGGCGTGCGACGAGCGCGTCCTACTTCATGGTTAGGTAGACGCCATGGATATCTGGCCGGGCAAGCCCTACCCCCTCGGTGCCACGTTCGACGGCACCGGCGTCAACTTCGCAATCTTCTCGGAAGCGGCCGAGAAGGTCTTCCTCTGCTTGGTCGACGACGACATGGTCGAGACGCGCATCGAGCTGACGGAGGTCGACGGCCACGTCTGGCATGGTTACGTGCCGAGCGTGCAGCCCGGTCAGCGGTACGGCTACCGCGTCGAGGGCCCGTACGACCCCGAGAACGGGCAGCGTTGCAACGTCAACAAGCTGTTGCTCGACCCGTACGCGAAGGCGATCGAGGGTCAGATCGACGGCGACGAGTCTTTGTTCAGCTACTACTTCCTCGAGCAGGACAAGCGCAACGACGACGACTCGCTCGCTCACACGATGCTGAGCGTCGTCATCAACCCCTACTTCGACTGGGGTCACGACCACCCGCCGCAGCACGAGTACCACCAGAGCGTCATCTACGAGGCGCACGTCAAGGGTCTGACGATGACGCACCCGGACGTGCCGGAGGAGATCCGTGGCACGTACGCCGCGATCGGTCACCCCGCGATCGTGCAGCACCTCGTCGACCTCGGCGTGACGGCGATCGAGCTCATGCCGGTGCACCAGTTCGTTCAGGACACGACGCTCGTCGAGAAGGGCCTGACGAACTACTGGGGTTACAACACGATCGGCTTCCTCGCGCCGCACAACGCGTACTCGGCGAGTGGTGAACGCGGTCAGCAGGTCACCGAGTTCAAGGCGATGGTCAAGGCGCTGCATGAGGCGGGCATCGAGGTCATCCTCGACGTCGTCTACAACCACACCGCCGAGGGCAACGAGAACGGCCCGACGCTGAGCTTCCGCGGCCTCGACAACGAGAACTACTACCGCCTCGTCGACGACAACAAGGCGCACTACTTCGACACGACGGGCACGGGCAACTCGTTGCTCATGCGCAGCCCGCACGTGCTGCAGCTCATCATGGATTCGCTGCGGTACTGGGTCAACGAGATGCACGTCGACGGTTTCCGCTTCGACCTCGCTGCGACGCTCGCGCGTCAGTTCCACGAGGTCGACCGGTTGAGCGCCTTCTTCGACATCATCCAGCAGGATCCGGTGATCAGCCAGGTCAAGCTCATTGCCGAGCCCTGGGACGTCGGTGACGGCGGCTACCAGGTCGGCAACTTCCCGCCGCTGTGGACGGAGTGGAACGGCAAGTACCGCGACACCGTGCGCGACTACTGGCGTGGTGAGCCGGGTTCGCTCGGCGAGTTCGCCTCCCGTCTCACTGGTTCGAGCGACCTGTACGCGCACTCGGGGCGTCGACCGATCGCGTCGATCAACTTCGTCACCGCGCACGACGGCTTCACGATGCGCGACCTCGTCAGCTACAACGAGAAGCACAACGACGCCAACGGCGAGGGCAACAACGACGGCGAATCGCACAACCGCAGCTGGAACTGCGGCGTCGAGGGCGAGACCGATGACGCGAGCGTGCTCGCGCTGCGGGATCGTCAGATTCGCAACCACCTCGCGACGCTCATGCTGAGCCAAGGCGTGCCGATGCTGCTGCACGGTGACGAGCTGGGACGCACGCAGGGCGGCAACAACAACACGTACTGCCAGGACAACGAGATCTCCTGGATCGACTGGGATCTCGACGACCGTCGCCGTTCGTTGCTGGAGTTCACGCAGCAGCTCATCGCGTTGCGTCGTACGCACCCGGCGTTCCAGCGTCGACGCTTCTTCGCCGGCGACGCCGAGCACGGTGGGCGCAGCGACTGGGGCGACATCGTCTGGTTCGGCGCGAACGGTGAGGAGATGCAGGACGGCGACTGGGCCTCCGGAGCCGGCACGATCATGGTCTACCTCAACGGTGACGCGATCCACGCGCAGGATGCGAAGGGCCAGTCGGTCGTCGACGACCACTTCCTGCTGCTGTTCAACCCCGGCCACGACGAGACGCACTTCGTCATCCCCGAGGTCGTCAAGAAGGGTTCGGAGTGGAGTTTCGCCATCTCCAGCCTGCCCGAGGACGCCGAAGCAGGCGTCGAACTGAGCGGCGGCGACACCGTCAAGCTGCCCCCGCGCACCCTCGCGGTGCTGCAGGCGCCACGCACAGAGAGCTGACGAACGCATGACGAGGGGCTGACCGGTTCGATCGAACCGGTCACCCCCTCGTCATGTTCGTCTTCTCGTGCCTGGCGCGCCGCCGGCCGTGCTCGTACGGACCCGGCCCGCGGCGTGTACGTCAGAGCTTCTCGAGGCGAGCGCGCTGCTCGGGGACGTCGAACGTCGCCTCCGGCCACTCGAGGGCGAGGGCGCGCAGGTGCTCGAGGACGAGCTGCTGCACAGCAAGACGCGCATACCACTTGTTGTCGGCCGGGACGACGAACCACGGCGCGACGTCCGTCGACGTCTTCTCCAGCAGCGCCTGGTAGGCCTCCTGGTACTCACTCCAGTAGGAGCGTTCGACGAGGTCGCCCGGGTTGAACTTGTAGAACTTCTCCGGGTCCTCGAGACGCTCGGCAAGGCGCGCCTTCTGCTCGTCGGCGGAGATGTGGAGCATCACCTTGATGATCGTCGTGCCATTCGCGACGGCCGACTCCTCGAACGCGTTGATCTGGCCGTAGCGACGCATCCACACCGGTCGCGAGACGAGGTCGTGGACACGCACGACGAGGACGTCCTCGTACTGGCTACGGTCGAACACCCCGACATAACCGGGCTTGGGCAGCGCATTGCGGATGCGCCACAGAAACGGATGCGCTTGCTCTTCCTTCGTCGGCGTCTTGAAGGCCGTCAGCTCGACGCCCTGTGGGTCCATCGTGCCGACGACGTGACGCATGATGCCGCCCTTGCCGGAGGTGTCCATGCCCTGCACGAGCAGCAGGACGCTGCGCCCGCCGGGGTGACGCTCGCTCGCGTAGAGCCGCTCCTGCAGGTCAGCGAGCTCGTCGCCCGTCTTGCGCATGACCTTCTCGGCCTTCTTGGGCCCGCCGTCGAACGCGGGCGTCGACGACGCGTCCAGGTCGGCGAGGACGAACCCCTCACCGACGCGCAGCGCCGAGGCGAAGTCGCTCTTGACGGCCTTGAACTTCTTCGTCTCCTTGCGCGTCGCCTTGTCACGGCCGACGTTCGCGATGACCTCCTCGGCCTGCTTGAGACGAGCCACCTTGGCGGGCGCAAGGCGAGCCGTGCTCGTCGACGTGTCGACGTTCTTCGCCTCGGACGTGGCGTCGGACGCCGACTTCTCCGCCTTCTTCTCGCCCTTCGCCGTCGGTGCCTCCGCCTCGGCGGTCTTCGACGTGGCCGCCGTCTTGGCCGCGCTCGCCTCGGACTTCTTCGTCGCCTCGGACTTCTTCTTCGCGTCGGACTTCGCCGTCGTGTCAGCCGACTTCTTGCTCGAGGACGACTTCTTCGACGCCTTGCCAGCCGACTTCTTCTTCGGCTGCGCGTCAGACGTCGTGGTCTTCGTGGACGCTCCCCCGGCGGCCGTGGTCTTGGCGGACGTCTTCGACGACGTTCCCGCCTTCTTCGCCGACTTGGTCGTGTCGCTCTTGGTGGCGACCTTCGACGACGAGGAGGCGCTCTTCGCTGCCTTCTCGGGCGCCTCGGGCGACTCGCTCTTGGCCTTCTTGGACATACCAGTCATCGTGGCAGACCCGACCGGCGTTGTCATGCACTTCGCCTCCGCACGGACAAGCGATTCGGCGAGATCACGGTGATCCGTTGGGGCGCAACGCTTTCGAAGGACGCCGATTCAACGCTCGTCGGCGACAGAGCGACCACCACCCGCTCGTTCCGCAGCGATCAGGCGTACGAACGGCCCTCAGCGAGCGAGGAACTCGCGGACGTATCGCTCCCAACGGGCCGGGTCGGTGTTCCACTCGCGCACATGTCGGGCCTGCTCCCAGCGCTGCCAGGTGACGATGTCAGGGCGCAGTCGTGCGAGCTCCGCGCTCGGTCCGTAGGGCACGAACTCGTCGTTGACGGAGTGGATGACGAGCATCGGCTTCGTCAGCTCGTCGGCGCGCGCGACCCAGTTCGTCAGCGTGACGTCGATCGCCTGCGCGAGCCCCGTCATCCGCCGGCTCGATCGGTTGCCGCCCAACAGACGTGCCGCGAGGTCGGCGAGGCGCGGGTGCAGCCGATTGGCCCGCGCATGGTGAGCCATGACGTCGGCCCAGTCGAGCACCGGCCCGTCGAGGACGACGCGACGCACCGCCCCCGCGTGGCCGCTGCGCGCGAGTACCTGCATGACGATCGCGCCGCCCATCGACCAGCCGAGCAGGTCGATGCTGCGCGCGCCCTCCCGCAGCGCGAACTCGAGGGCGAGATCGACGTCTTCCCACTCGGTGAGTCCGAGGGCGTACTTGCCGTCGCTGCTGGCGGGCCCGTCGGAGTCGTTGCGGTAGCTCGGGATGATGCACGAGATGCCGAGGTCGGTGAGCACCGGGACGGCGCGCAACGTCTCCCCGCGACGGGCGCCGCGGCCGTGGACGAGAACCGCCCAGCGGGTGCCGTCGCCGGCGCGCGTCACCCATGCCGGCGCGCGGCCGTTGACGGTGGGAAGCGCGAGTTCTTCGGTTCGGATGCCGTACGCGTCCTGGGGCGAACCGTCGACGTACCAGCCGCTCCAGCGGGCGGGGCCCGGGAGGAGCTCGCCGCGCGTGACGGCGTCGACGGCCCGGATGACGCCGCCCGCGTCGGTGTGACCGAGGATCTCGCCGATGCGAGCGTGGCCGCGTTCGTCGTCCCAGTACAGCCCGTAGCGGCCGGGCGCGAGGGATTCGACGCTCGACGCGAAGACTGCGCTCGTGGCCACCCCGTCGAGGCCGTGACGGACGGTCAGGACGTCCGCGTCGTTCGGTTTTTCTTTCTCAGGTGTGACGAGCTTGCGCGCGAAGACCGCCGCGATGGTGACGGACGCCGCGCTCGTCGTCGCGGCGAGCGCCGCGCCCGTTCCGAGACCGAGCACGACGGACTGGCGGCTACTGAGACGCTTCACTCTTCAATTGTTTCATCGCGGCGGCCTCACGCCGTCGGGCGCCCCGTTCGTTCATCGGTGATCGAGGGTGTTCGTCGCGCCGACCTCCCCGCTGTCGGGACGCTTCTGGTTTCGGCGACCGCTCGTTCGTTCACTCGTGGCCGGGGTGTGCCGCTGCGCGCGTTCCGGTCGCGATGGTCATGAGTGACGCCTCATCTCGGATCGGAGCAGCGCCGAAGCACGGGCCGCGGCGACACGGATGGGGCGACAATGGGTGGCATGAGCTTGCCCATCACACTGCCCGTCCAACCGATGCTCGCGAAGGCCGTCACGAGCGTGCCGGAGGGTGACGAGTTCACCTACGAACCGAAGTGGGACGGTTTCCGCTGCATCGTCGCGCGGGACGGCGACGACGTCGAGTTGCACTCGCGCGGCTCGAAGTTGCTGACGCGCTACTTCCCGGAACTCGTCGAGGCGCTGAAGTTGGCGCTGCCCGAGCGTGTCGTCCTCGACGGTGAGATCGTGCTGCGTCAGGGCTCGCCCGGGCATGAGCGGCTCAGTTGGGACGCGCTCAGCGCACGCATCCACCCCGCCGCGTCGCGCATCGAGAAGTTGGCCGCAGAGACGCCGGCGCAGTTCGTCGCGTTCGATCTGCTCGCCGAGGGCGACGACGACGTCATGGGCGAGCCGTTCGAGAAACGTCGCGCACGTCTGGAGGCGCTGTTCGCGCAGTGGCCGACGAGCGATTCGGTCTACCTGACGCGCACGACGCGCGACGCCGACGAGGCACGTCGCTGGTTCGAGCAGTTCGAGGGCGCGGGGCTCGACGGCGTCGTCGCGAAGCGTCGCTCCGACGTCTACGAGCCGGGCAAGCGCACGATGCTCAAAATCAAGCACAAGCGCACGGCCGAAGCCGTCGTCGTCGGTTATCGCGTGCACAAGAGCGGCGATGGCGTCGGATCGCTGCTGCTCGCGCTCGCCGACGCGGACGGCGAGTTGCACAACGTCGGGGGCGTCAGCGCGTTTACGGCGGCGCGACGGCGCGAACTCGTCGACGAACTCGACCCGCTCGTCGTGCGCGACGCCGACGGCAACGCCGCGCACGGTGAGACGGATCGCTCACGCTTCAGCAGCTCGAAGGACGTCTCGTTCGTGCCCCTTCGCCCCGAACGCGTCGTCGAGGTCGCGTTCGATCAGTTGGAGGGCAACCGCTTCCGTCATGCCGTGACGTTCCTGCGCTGGCGCCCCGACCGCGAGCCGACTTCCTGCACTCTCGAGCAGGTTGAACGCGCCCCCGACTATGACCTCGGAGAGGTGCTGCGACGCGGCTGACCCGCCGCGCCTGGTTCGCCGTCACGCCCGTTCGTCGTCACGCCCAGCGCCCCGGCATCCCCGTCGTCATCGCTCCCCCGTCGTCCCTACTCCCCTGACGACGACCGTTCTGCGATTCCTGTCCCCTTCGCGAATCCCGTTTCCTTTCTCGATTTGCGTCCACATCTGCGATCTTCGTCCACATTCTCAAGCCAGCAGGTCCCAACGGACGCCGGCGTGAATATGGACGAAGATCGCAGATGTGTACAGGCGAGCGCGTCAGCCCGCCAGCGCGATGTTCTCGTCGACGACGGGCTTGTCGGCCTTCTTGCCGAAGCGCTGCTGCGCCGCCTGCTTGCTGATGCCGAGGCTCTCGCCGATCTGGGCCCACGAGTCGCCCTTGGCGCGACGCTCGGCGACGACCCACTTGATCGTGTCGGACATGAGGTTGTTGAGCATGGCGAGCCCCTCGAGCTCGTCCTTGGTGAACAGGTGCGTCTGCACCCGGAAGCCCTCCATGATGCGCGCGGCCGCCTCTTCGACGGACTTCTCGGAGATTCCGCGCAGTTCCTGGGGCAGGGGCTTACTGATCTTGGGCATGCCCTGAGGCTAGGTCGCGCAGCAGGGCGTGTCAATTAGAGTTGACTGGGTCACAGAGCCGCACCCCATCGAATACTCCACGCACCCCTACGGCTGTCGCGCATCACATCGCGCGACCGCGAGCAACCTCGCCGCTGGGCTCGACGTGGCAACGCACGCGTCGCACGACTACGTCGCTCGCGGCGCCTCCCAGATGACGTGTTCGACGGGTCGCGATCGTGCTGGCGGTCGCTGAGCTACAGCCCCACGCGCTCCGCCACCCGCGCTGACGCCGGGTTGTTCGTCGCCATGACGGCGACGAGCGGCGCGTCAGGCCCCTGGCGCAGCGCCCATTCGACGACGGCGCTGGCGGCCTGGGCCGCGTAACCCGGGCCCCAGTGGTCGGAGTCGAAGCGGTAGTAGAGGTTGAGCACGGGCTCGCCACCGAGGTCACGCAGCTCTACGCCTCAGAAACCGACGACCTCGCCCGTGTCGTCGACGACGGCTGCGTACCCAAACCCGTGCTGACGCCAGTGCGCGCGCCACGACGCGATGAGGTCGACGGCCTCGGAGGCCGCCTTCATGCGCCCCGACGGCAGATGGGCATACGTCCGCGGATCCCCGTGGATGCGCCAGCACGCGTCGACGTCGGCGTCCGAGGGCTCGCGCAGCACGAGCCGCTCGGTCTCGAGCCACGGCGTCACGGCGCGTCTTTCTTGGCGCGGCTCGGCTGCACGCGCGGCGGCTCACCGGGCATTTTCGGGTAATCGGGCGGAAACGGCAACTCGGGCAGGCCGCGTTCGACGTCGGCGTCCCACAGCGCGATGGCCGCGTCGACGTCACCGACATGGTCGTTCATCGACTCCCCCGGCGCCCGCGCCCATGCGTCACCGTCCGCAGCGACGATGCCGGGCACGGTGCGCACCGTGAAGTCGGACGGCGTGACGTCACGCAGCTGCGACCACGCCACCGGCATCGAGACCGGCGCACCCGGCAGCGGCCGCGGCGAATACGCCGCGGCGATCGTCCGGTCGCGGTTCGCCTGGTTGAAGTCGACGAACACCTTCTCGCCGCGCAGCTCCTTCCACCACTCCGTCGTCACCAGATCGGGCAGCCGACGCTCCAACTCGCGCGCAATGCCGATGACACCGTGACGCACGTCGAGGAACTCCCGCGTCGGCGCGATGCGTGCATACACATGGACGCCACGGTTGCCGGACGTCTTGACGAACGGTGTGAACCCCAGCGACTCCATGAGCTCCTTGAGCGCGAACGCCGCCTCGACGGCATCAGCGAAATCGCGCCCCGGCTGCGGGTCGAGGTCGATGCGCAGCTCGTCAGGATTGTCGTTGTTCTCGGCGCGCACGGGCCACGGATGAAACGTCACCGTGTTCATCTGCACGCACCAGGCGAGCATCGCGGGCTCGTCGAGGACGAGCTGCTCGTGCGCCCGGGCGCTCGGGTACGTGCACATCACACTGCGCGCGTAACTCGGCGCACCCTTGGGCGGGTTCTTGCTGAAGAACGGCTTGTCCGCCAGCCCCTTCGGGTAACGCTCCAACGCGACAGGCCGATCGCCGCTCCAGCGCAGAAACGGCTCGGCCACGGCGAGCACATACTCGACGAGGTCGAGCTTCGTCACCCCGTCGTCGGGATAGACGACGCGATCGGGACTCGACACCCTGACGGTGCGCTCCTCGCCGTCGGGGCCGGGAATCTCGAGGGTCACTGCGGTGGACGCCATGCTCGAAGCGTAGGCGACGGATGCCCGCCCCGCGTTGCCTCGCCCCACTCGCCTTGGCAGGGTTGAGGCATGCCGTCCCCCTCCGCCTCCCGCGTGAGCGAGCCCGACCTGGGCCCGTTCTTCCGCGTGGATGCCATGACGCCGGGGGCGGATTGGCGGCCCCTCGGCGCCGACCTCGCGTCCCGTGGCGCCCTGGGCGCGTGGATCGACCGAGCTCGCGAGCGGACGGCCGCTGCCGGTTCTCTTCACTCCGATGATGTCGACGTCCGTGCGCTCGGCGCCGTCTTGCATCTCGGGGTGTGCGCGCGGGTGCTGTCACCGCGGATCGGGTCGGCGCTGCGGAATACACCCTCCGGGGGCTCGAGAGGTGCCTGCGTCCCCACGCTCGACCAACTGTTCTGGCAGGACGACGGCACGACCACGTTTCCGCTGGCGCTCTCCCCCGAATGGAGTGCCCGGCCGGCGCTCGCCACCCCCGTCGCACACGCCGCCAGCGACGCGAGCGTCGCCGTCAACACGAGCGTCGATCACTTCGCCCGCGCCCTCGTCGATCGACTGGCAATTCCCCTGACGTCGACCGCGCTGACGCCGTCAGCTTCGATTGCCTGGGGCAACGTGGCGTCGGCGCTCCATGGCGCGGCGCGCACCGTCGTCAGGGTCGATCCCGGCCAGTCGACGGCGGTGAGACAGATCGCCGATGCCTGCCTCACGGCACTGACCGCAGCCCGTGGCCGACCACTGACCGACGGCCGCATCGGGACAGTGAGCTTTCGCCGTCACAGCTGCTGTCAGCTCTATCGGCTGCCGGGCAACTCACGCGACACGGTCTGCGGCGACTGCGTCCTGCGGGAACGAACCGGCGCCCCGCGTGGTTGACGATGACGTGAGCCCGAACCGTTTGTCAGGCCGCCCCTGCTCGGGGGACGCTGCCAGCACCAGCGAGAGGGCTCACCGCTCGAGCGACGATGACTCGACACCCCACGGCCCGCCACTCGGCGGCGCCGACGCCCTCGTCCAGGAGGTTCTTCGATGAGCGACCCGACCACCCCGACGTCCGAGCAGGACTGGCGAGCCACGCTCTCCCCCGCCGAGTACGCCGTCCTGCGCGAGGGCGGCACCGAGCCGGCCTTCCGTGGCGAGTACACCGACACCGAGACCGAGGGCGTCTACGCGTGCCGCGCCTGCGGCGCCGAACTGTTCACGAGCCGCGAGAAGTTTCACAGCGGATGCGGCTGGCCCGCGTTCTTCGCGCCCGCCGATGCTGACGACGTCCGTCTCATCGAGGATCGCAGCCACGGCATGATACGCACCGAGGTGCGCTGCGCGAAGTGCGACAGCCACCTCGGCCACGTCTTCCGCGGTGAAGGTTTTTCGACGCCGACGGACGAGCGCTACTGCATCAACTCGATCAGCATGACGTTGCGGCCCGCCACGAACTGACGGTCGCCACGCCCGATCCTGACGTAGCCCCAACCCTGCCGCGGAGGATCTGCTCGAAAATTACGCATCTGCACGAGGAATGTGCCGCACACTCCTCGTGCAGATGCGCTTTTCTCGTGCAGTTTGCGTCACCGCGCCCTGTCCGCCGGCCCACGCGCGAGCACGAGCGGCGCTCCAATCTCAGACCGCCCGCTCCCGCGCGACGCGATACGAGCGCACGAGCATCTCGGCGGCACGTCGCCCCTCCTCGAGGGCGTCCTCGTACGGTTCGCGAAGCATGAGCGCGAGCGTCCCGGCGTAGATCGTCATGAGCGCTGACGCCAGGTGCGGCGCCGCCGCCCCTGCAACGGGTTCGCTGTACGCCAGCAGCCTGTCGCGCAGTAGCGCCGTTTCCTCCTCGAGCACGGCGCGCAGATCCGGGCCAGGGTTGACGATGGCGGCGCTCGTCCCGCTGAACGCGCACCACCGCTCGGGCAGGCGCTCCGCCTGGTAGGTCGCGAGCGCCGGCCACAGCGCGAGCAGGCGTTCCTCATCATCGGCGGCGGCGGCGATCGCGTCGTCCCACACCTGGGTCCAGATGTTCAGGCGACGTCGCAGCGCCGCGGCGATCAGCCCCTCCTTGTTGCCGAAGTGGGCGTAGAGGCTGGGCGGCGAGGCGCCCGCGCGCTTGAGGATCGTGTCGACGGGCGTCGCGAAGGCACCTTCGATGAAGAGGAGCGAGTCGGCCGCGTCCAGCAGCCGTTCACGCACGGGTGTTCGGGTGTTCACATCACCAGAATATAACGTGCGTTATCCTGGTGTCGATAACGCACGTTATATCCCCTCTGGCCACCCGCCCGTCGCGTCGCACGGGCAGGCCAGACCCGCGTCGCGCACGTCACGAGACGCCCGCACCCAGGGCGGCCGGCTCGTCGCCTGCGTCACGCACCGAGCACGAGGAGGCCGAATGAACACCCTGTACATCGACGGCGAATGGGTCGCCGCAGCGTCCGGCGAGAAGCGCACCATCACCTGCCCGGCCGACGGCAGCGAGGTCATCGTCGTCGACGAGGCCGGGGCCGAGGACGCGGCGAAGGCCATCGCCGCCGCACGTCGCGCGTTCGACTCGGGTGAGTGGCCGAACACGCCCGCCCCCGAGCGCGCCGCCCTGCTCGCGAAACTCGCCGACCTGCTGGAGCGGGACAAGGAGAAGGTCGCGCGCATGGAGTCGCAGGACACGGGCAAGCGCTACGCCGAGTCGCTCATCGACATGGACGACATCATCGGTGTCTTCCGCCACTTCTCGGCGCTGACGACGCAGCACGCCGGCCGTGTCGTCGAGACGGGCATGCTGGACGTGTCGAGCCGCGTCGTCACCGAGCCCGTGGGTGTGTGCTCGCTCATCACGCCCTGGAACTACCCGCTGCTGCAGACGGCGTGGAAGGTCGCACCGGCGCTCGCGGCGGGCAACACGTTCGTCCTCAAGCCCGCCGAACTGACGCCGCAGAGCGCGATGTGGCTCATGGACGCCCTCGCCGAGGCCGGCCTGCCCGCGGGCGTCGCGAACCTCGTCCTCGGCCCGGGCTCGAGCGTCGGCGTCGAGATGACGGAGAACGTGGAGGTCGACCTCGTCTCCTTCACCGGTGGCGTCGTCACCGGCCGCGCGATCATGGCCGCGGCCGCCCCGACGGTCAAGCGGGTCGCCCTCGAACTCGGCGGCAAGAACCCCAACGTCGTCTTCGCCGACGCCGACCTGCCCGCCGCCATCGACAACGCCCTGACCGCGATCATGCTCGACTCGGGCCAGGTGTGCTCCGCCGGTGCGCGTCTGATCGTCGAGGAGTCGATCCACGACGAGGTCGTCGACGAACTCGTGCGTCGCTGCGAGCTGATCCGCCTCGGCGGCCCGTTCGACGACGACGCCGAGACGGGCCCGCTCATCAGCGAGGCGCACCTCGAGAAGGTCGACGCCTACGTGCAGCGGGCCGTCGCCGACGGCGCCGTGCTGCGCACCGGAGGCAAGCGCGGCGAGGGTGAACTCGCGAAGGGCTCCTACTACCTCCCGACGATCCTCGACGCGTGCCACGCCTCGATGGCGTGCGTCCACGACGAGTCGTTCGGCCCCGTCCTCACGGTCGAGACGTTCTCCGGCGCCACGCGCGAGGAGGCTGAGGACGCCGCCGTCGCCATCGCGAACGACACGATCTACGGCCTCGCCGGCGCGGTGTGGACGGAGAACGCCGGCCGCGCGGAGCGCGTCGCGAAGCGTCTGCGTCACGGAACGATCTGGATCAACGACTACCACCCCTACGTCCCGCAGGCCGAGTGGGGCGGCATGAAGCAGAGCGGCATCGGCCGCGAACTCGGTGAGGCCGGCCTCGGCGAGTACGTCGAGACCAAGCACATCTGGCACAACACGCGCCCCGCGCCCGCCGACTGGTTCTCCGGTCGCGAGCAGGCCTGAGCGCACCCACGACACCGAGACCGATCGAACGACCAGGAGAGACACCATGAAGAAGCGTTACGACTACGTCATCGTCGGCGGTGGATCCGCCGGTTCCGCCCTCGCCAACCGCCTCTCGGCGGACGCCGGCACGAGCGTCCTCGTCCTCGAGGCGGGGCGCGCCGACTTCAAGTTCGACCCGCTCATCCACATGCCCGCCGCGCTCATGTTCCCCTCGGGCAACCCGCTGTACGACTACAAGTACGAGACCGACCCGGAGCCCTACATGGGCGGCCGCCGCGTCGCGCACACGCGCGGCAAGGTGCTCGGTGGTTCGAGCTCGATCAACGGCATGATCTTCCAGCGCGGCAACCCCGGCGACTACGAGAAGTGGGCGTCCTTCGAGGGCATGCAGGACTGGGACTACAAGCACTGCCTGCCGTACTTCAAGCGCATGGAGACGACGCTCGCCGGCGCTGACGCCTGGCGCGGCGGCTCCGGCCCCCTCGTGCTCGAGCGCGGCCCCGCGTCGTCGCCGCTGTTCCAGGCCTTCTTCGAGGCGACGCAGCAGGCCGGCTACGCGCTGACCGACGACGTCAACGGCTACCGCCAGGAGGGCTTCGCGCCCTTCGACCACAACACGTTCAACGGCTCGCGCATGAGCGCGTCGCGCTCGTACCTGTGGCCGATCAAGAACCGCAAGAACCTCGACATCGCGACGCTGTCGTTCGTCACGAAGCTGCGCTGGGACGGCAACCGCGTCACGGGTGTCGACTTCGTGCGCGGCGGCCGTCGTCATCACAGCGTCGACGCCGGCGAGGTCATCCTGTGCGGTGGAGCGTTCAACACCCCGCAGCTGCTGCAGCTTTCGGGCGTCGGCAACCCCGAGTACCTGCGCGAGGCCGGCGTCACGCCGCGCGTCGAGCTGCCCGGAGTCGGTGAGAACCTCCAGGACCACCTCGAGGTGTACCTGCAGCACGAGTCGAAGCAGCCCGTCTCCATCCAGCCGTGGCTGAAGAAGTGGAAGGCCCCGTACATCGGTGCGCAGTGGCTGTTCCTCAACTCCGGTGTCGGCGCCTCCAACCACTTCGAGGCCGGCGGCTTCCTCCGCACGAACGAGGACGTCCAGTACCCCAACCTGATGTTCCACTTCCTGCCCGTCGCCGTCCGTTACGACGGCACCGGCGGTGACCACGAGCACGGCTACCAGGTGCACATCGGCCCGATGAACTCTGACGTGCGCGGTCACGTGCGCATCAAGAACGCCGACCCGAAGCAGCACCCGAGCATCCTGTTCAACTACCTGTCGACGGAGAACGACCGTCGCGAGTGGGTCGAGGTCGTGCGCACCGCGCGTCACATCCTGTCGCAGCCCGCGTTCGCCTCGTTCGACGGCGGCGAGATCAGCCCCGGGCCCGACTGCGCCACCGACCAGGAGATCATCGACTGGATCGCGAAGGACGCGGAGACGGCCCTGCACCCGAGCTGCTCGGTCAAGATGGGCACCGACGAGATGTCGTGCGTCGACCCGAACTCGATGAAGGTGCACGGCACCGAAGGCCTGCGCGTCGCCGACGCCTCGGTCTTCCCGAGCATCACGAACGGCAACATCTACGCGCCCGTCATGATGGTCGCCGAGCGCGCCGCCGACCTCATCGCCGGCAACACGATGCTCGAGCCGCAGGACCCGCCGGTCTACCGTGCGAAGGCCGGGATGCCGCTGTGGCCCCAGGGTGACCCCCGCAACGACGCCTGGGACGCCAAGGACGAGATCCCGAGCGCCGCGAAGGTGATGGCGGAGCAGCCGTGAGCAGCCCCGCCACCGTCACCGCCGAGGACGAACAGGTCGTCGACCCCAAGGTCAAGCCTGTCGTCCTCGGCGGCACGGCCGTCTTCATCGTCCTCGTCGCCGGATGGTGCCTCGTCGCCCCCAAGACCGCCGAGAAGCAGCTCGGTGATCTGACGGCATGGATGGGCGACTGGTTCGGCTGGTTCTACATCCTCCTCGCGACGGCGACGCTCGTCTTCGTCGCGTACATCGCGCTGCGTCACTCGAAGGTGCGCATGGGCGCCGACTCGGACCGGCCCGAGTACTCGACGTTCTCGTGGGCGTGCATGCTGTTCGCCGCCGGCATCGGCACCGACCTCATGTTCTTCGCGGTGGCCGAACCGGCGACGCAGTACCTCAACCCGCCGGCCGGCAAGGGCGGCACCGTCGAATCGGCACGTGAGGCGACGGTCTGGACGCTCTTCCACTACGGCATCACCGGGTGGGGCATGTACACGCTGATGGGCCTCGCCCTCGGCTACTTCGCCCACCGCAAGGGGCTGCCGCTCGCCGTCCGTTCAGCGCTGTACCCGCTGTTCGGCAAGCGCATCAAGGGTGGCATCGGCAACGCAGTCGACATCGCCACCGTCCTCGGCACGATCTTCGGTGTCGCGACGAGCCTGGGTATCGGTGTCGTCATGCTCAACGTCGGCCTCGACGTGCTGTTCGGCGCGCCGCAGGGCCTGCCGGTGCAGATCGGCCTCGTCGTCCTCGCCGTCGTCATGGCGACGATCTCGGCGACGTCCGGCGTCGACAAGGGCATCCGCATCCTCAGCCAGCTCAACGTCATCCTGGCGCTGCTGCTCGCGGTTGGGTGCTCGTGTTCGGCGACACGTCGTTCCTGCTGCGCGCCGCCGTCATGAACGTCGGCGACTTCGTCTCGATGTTCCCCGGCATGACGATGGACACGATGGCCTACGACTACCCCGCCGACTGGATGAACGGCTGGACGCTGTTCTTCTGGGCCTGGTGGATCGCCTGGGCGAGCTTCGTCGGCATGTTCCTCGCGCGCATCTCGAAGGGGCGCACGATCGGGCAGTTCGTCACCGGCACGCTGACGATCCCGTTCCTCTACATCGTCATGTGGGTGACGATGTTCGGCAACAGCGCGATCGAGCGCATCCGGGGCGGGGACGCGGCGTTCGGCGAATCGGCCGTCAACGCACCGGAGACGGGGTTCTTCGACCTGCTCCAGCAGTACCCGGCCGCGACGTTCATCATCGGGCTCGCGACGTTCGTCGGCCTGCTGTTCTATGTGACCTCGGCCGACTCCGGCGCGCTCGTCATGGCGAACCTTTCGTCGACGCTGCCCGACCCGGAGACGGACGCGAAGCCGTGGGTTCGCATCCTGTGGGCCGCCGCGACCGGTCTGCTGACGGTGGCGATGCTCGTCGTCGGCGGCATCAAGGCGCTGCAGTCGGCGACCGTCGTCATGGGGTTGCCGTTCGCGGTCGTCATGGTGCTCGTCATGATCGGGTTGCATCGCGCGCTCGAGGGCGAGCGGCGTCAGAGCGACGCGCTGCGCGCTTCGCTGCGCTCGTCGATCGTGTCGGCGCCACCCGCGCCGACGCAGGGTTCGTGGCGCAACCGGCTGGCACGCCAGTTCGGCACCGTCTCGCTGCGCACGCTCGAGACGCGCATGACGAGTGTCGTCGAACCGGCCCTCGAGGAGGTCGCGGCCGAACTGCGCAACAGCGGCGTCGACGCCGTCGTCGAGACGAACGCGGATCCGAGCCGTCACGTCGCGCGGACGGTGACGCTCACCGTCCACGCGCAGGGGCCCGGTTTCGACGACTTCCACTACCTCACGCACATCCGACGGGTGAAGGTCGCCTCGTACGGATCGCGCATGGTGGAGGCCGACGACACCTCGTGCCAGCTCGAGGTCGTCGTGCCCGGCGGCGGCACGTACGAGATCGACACGTACACGAAGGAACAGATCGCGCACGACGTGCTCGATCACTACCAGTGGTGGGTCGGCTCCGTCGACGCCGTCGCGACGGAGGCCGCCCGCTGACGCAGCCTCCCCCGCGTCGTTGACGTGCTGACGTGACGGGACGCGGGAGGCCGCGGTGAGGCCGCATGACGAAGGCCCGGTTCGAGTGAGAACTCGAACCGGGCCTTCGTCATGACCGGGCGACGATTGCCTCGCCCCGCGCGGCCTCGCGAGAGCGTCAGCGCAGACGCGAGACGAACTTGTCCATCGTCGTCATCGGGCCGGTGAAGAACGGGATCTCGTGACGCACGTGACGGCGCGCCTCGGTGTAGCGCATCTCGCGCATGAGGTCGAGGATGCGGTGCAGGTCGTCGGCCTCGAACGCGAGGATCCACTCGTAGTCGCCGAGACCGAACGAGGCGATCGTGTTGGCGCGCACGTCGGGGTACTCGCGCGCGGCCATGCCGTGGTCGTGGAGCATCTTCTTGCGCTCCTCGTCGGGCAGCAGGTACCAGTCGTAGCTGCGCACGAACGGGTAGACGCAGATGTACTCCCGGGCACGCTCGTCGGCCATGAACGCGGGGATGTGGCCGCGGTTGAACTCGGCGACACGGTGCATCGCCATGTTCGACCAGAACGGCGTGAGGTGACGCCCGAGCTGCGTCGCGAGGAATCCGCGGTAGGCGCTCTGCAGTTCGTCGACGGATTCGCTGTGCATCCACAGCATGAGGTCGGCCTCGGCGCGCAGGCCGGCGAGGTCGTAGGCGCCGCGGACGGTGACGCCCTTGACGGCGAGCGAATCCAGGAAAGCCTGCGCCTCGGCGGCGATGGCGTCGCGGTCGCCGTCGATCTCCTTGGAGACGGAGAAGACCGACCACATCGCGTACACGAGCGAACCGTTGATGCGATCGACCATGACGTGCTTCGGTTCGGCCTTGCTCGCGGTGTCTGCGGGGGTGTTCGTCTCGGACGTCATCGTCCGCCTCCTTGTCGTCGCACTTCTTCGGATTCTGGTGGAAAGTCTAGGCGCGCGGCGCGCTCGAGGTGACGGCGCGATCGGCGGCCGCGCGAGCCGTCGCGACGCACGCGGGGATGCCGACACCGTGCATCGCAGCCCCTGCGACAGCGAGTCCGGGCAGGTCGGCGAGCGCGTCCTCAGCCCGTTCGATGCGCGCCAGGTGGCCCAGGGCGTACTGAGGCAGCCCGTCCCGCCAGCGCTGCACGTGCTGATCGCGCGGCGTCGGCAGCGGGTGGCCGAGGGCGTGCTCGAGGTCGGCCAGGCCCGCTGCGGCGAGGGCGTCGTCGCTCTCGTCGAGGATCGCGTCGTCGCGGTGACGCCCGAGCGAGACCCGCACGTACGTGACGTCGGGGGCAGCCTCAGCGAGCCACGGCCACTTGATCGACGAGAACGTCGACGCCTTGATCGTGCGGCCGTCGACGGGCGGGACGAGGAAGCCCGTACCCTGCGGAAGCTGCTGTGCGACAGCCGAATCGAACGCGTAGGTGACGATGGCCATCGAGGCGTACTCGATCTCGGCGAGCGCGTCGGCCGCCTCGGGCGCGAGGTCGGCGAGCAATCGGGCTGTGACGGGCGCCGGCGTCGCGAGGACGACGGCGTCGAACGTATGCGGCTCGGGCAGGCCCTCGACGTCGACCTCGACGTGCCAGCCGGCGCGGTGCGCGAGGGCGCGACGCAGGTCTGTGACGGTGGCCCCGGTGCGGATCGCCACTCCCCTGGCGTCGAAGGCTTCGCGAAGTTTCT
The DNA here is from genome assembly GCF_058809565.1 of Dermacoccus sp. MPR-E5. NCBI lineage: Bacteria > Bacillati > Actinomycetota > Actinomycetes > Micrococcales > Dermacoccaceae > Dermacoccus > Dermacoccus sp. MPR-E5. Next base: position 138,449 of record NZ_JBXASS010000003.1, read on the forward strand.
CGGGCAACGACCCCATGCCCCCGGCGGGTGCGCCGAACACCTGGCGGGCGTCGTTCGACGAAACGGCCGACGACGCCGCCGCAGCAGCCTGCGTCAGCAGGGTGCCGGCGCGTAGCGCGGCGTAAAGGGCGGGGACGCAGGCGCGCGTCGACAGCTCGCGCGCGTGGCCGGCGTACACGCCACCGAGCAGCGGTTCGACCATGCGGTCGACGACGGCCGAGCCAAGTGCCTGCTCGACGGCGTCACCGACGCTGATGTCGGCGTCAGCATCGTCGAGGGTGAGGCTGACGGCCCGTTCGTCGGCGGCGCGCGCGACCTCGGCGTCGTCGAGGAGACCGGCGGCGGCGTGTGGGTCGGACGGGATGCCCATGAGCGTGCCCGCGGGCAGCGCCTCGAGCGAGCCTCGCGACCACAGCATCGCTGGAAAGCGTTGCGGGTGAACGGAATCGACGCCGAGCTCGGCGAGCAGCGCGACGACTTCGGGCCGACGCCAGAGCGCCGACTCGGCGCCGACGTCGACGGCGTGCCCGGCGATCACCTCTTGGCGCAGCTTGCCCCCGACGCGTTCGTTCGCGTCGAACACCGTCACCTGCGTGTCCGGGTGCGTCGTGCTGACGTGCCACGCTGCGACGAGCCCCGAGATGCCACCACCGATGATGCCGACCTTCATGTGATCCAGCATTTCACCTCGCACCCCCAGCCACGTCGTCGAGGGGCGCCTGCGGCCCAGATGGTGACGAAGGTCCTACGTGCGTACCCGCCGTCATCATTGCGCCGCCTCTGCGCCCCTGGACACGACGCGCACGAGACTCGACTCGCCCCTAGGGTGACGCCATGCGCACGCCCCACCCGACCGCCGCCGTTCCAGAGCAGGGCATGCCCACACCGCCACCTGCCGATGCGGCCTCGACCGGCGGCGTGCGGCGCCGTCACCGAACCTTGTCGAACCTGACGCCCGCCGAGCAACTGCGCGCCGGGCGTCTCGGGCTGCGTCTGCCCCAGTTGTTCGTCGGCCTGACGCTGTACGGCGCCGCGATGGGTCTGTTCGTGCGCAGCCATGTCGGCCTCGACCCGTGGGACGTGTTCCACATGGGCGTCAGCGAACACACGGGGCTCGACATGGGCACCGTCACGATCATCACGTCGTTCGCCGTGCTGCTGTTGTGGGTGCCGCTGCGCCAGTGGCCGGGGCTCGGGACGATCGCGAACTCTGTCTGGATCGGGCTCGCCCTCAACGCGACGCTGGCCGTCACGCCCGACGTGCACGGCGTCGCCTGGCAGGTGGCGGTCTTCTCGCTCGGGCTGGTCCTCAACGGCATCGGCGGTGCGATGTACATCGGCAGCCAGCTCGGCCCCGGCCCGCGCGACGGGTTGATGACAGGCCTGCACCACCGCACCGGTGCGAGCCTGCGCCTCATCCGCACCGGCATCGAGGTGAGCGTCCTCGTCATCGGGTGGCTGCTCGGCGGCGTCGTCGGGCTCGGCACCGTGGCCTACGCCCTGCTCATCGGCCCGCTCGTGCAGTTCTTCCTGCCGTGGTTCATCGTCGACCTGCACCGTGGAGCTGCTACGCCCCATGAAGACGTCGGCCCCGAAGCGCACTGATCCACTGCCGCCGCCCTCCACCTTCACCGCGCTGCCCGCCTCCCGAGCGCAGCTGAGTCACTTCGTGCGACCCGCGTCAGTCAGGACTGACTCACGTGGCACGAAGTGACTCAACCGCAAGAACGAGCGCCGAACCTCAGGCACTCAGCCAGCGACGCACCCGTGGTGGTAGGTCGTCGCGACGGCGCGTCAGCGCGAACTGGTGCGACGCGACGACGACGGCCGCAACGAGCAGACTCGCGCCGGCGAGCGTCGTGTCCCACATGACGGTGAGCGCGGACGCCACCCCGAGCGTCATGACGAGGTGGATGCGGCGGGTGCGCATCGCGAGCAGCACACCGCACGGCAGCACGGTGAACGCGTACCAGGAGTGCACGACGGGCGCGAGCAGGACGACTGCGGCGAACACTCCCGCGTTCGTCACCATCGCCGACGGCAGTTTGCCCGTCGGCCGGCGCAGCGCCGCCCAGATGACAAGGATGACGGCGAGACCCATGCCGGCGCCGCGGATGAGCGACATCGCGAGGTCGCCGGCCTCGTCGCTGATGAAGCCGAAGAAGTAGCGGGGCAGGTAACCGAGAGCCGTGGGGATCGAGGCGGGCGTGACGACGACGCCCGGCACGCTGAGCGCGCGGATCCAGCCGACGCCGAGGCCATACGGGATGCCGCACAGCGCCGTCACGAGAGCCCCCAGCAGCCCCGCCTGTGCGAGGCGGGCGAAGCGTCGACGCAGGTCGACGCCCACCGGCAATGACAACAACACGACGGGGACGACGGCCACGATGGCGGTGAACTTGACCCCTGCGGCGATACCGACGAAGACGGTGGCCCACACCCAGCGCCCCGCCGCTGCCCACACGAGCGCGGCCGTGACGAGGCCCATGAGGAGCACGTCGTTGTGCTCGCCACCGAAACCGTGGGCGAGCATGAGCGGGGAGGCCAGCGTCAGGGCGCTCGCGAGCGCGGGGCTGACGTCGAGGCGACGCGCGAGACGCGGCATGGCCCAGGCGGTGAGGACGAGCCCGATGATGATCGGGACGCGCTGCAGCCACACGAGAACCGTCGGTTCCTTCACGACCTCGGTGCACAGGGCGCCCCACGTCAGGGGCAGCGGACCGTATGGCGTCGGGGTGTAGCGCCAGATCGGGTCGACCATCGAGGTGAGCAGTTCGGGCATCTCCCCCGGGGAGACGACGTACGGGTCGCGGCCCGACTGCGTCAGTGCCCCCTGCGCGAGGTAGCTCCAGCCGTCGTGGGAGAACATCGGCGGCGCGATGAGCCACGGCAGGGCCCACAGTGCCGTCAGGCGCCGGACGACGGCCGTCGCCGCGCGTTGCGCGACGCCGTCGCGGGGCGTGTGCCGGGTGGCGCGCACAAGGTCGACCCAGGCCCACGCGAGCAACAGCATGCCGGCAGCGACGATGATCCAGCCCGCGACGCGCCCCAGCTGCTGCTGGTAGAGCCAGTGCAGCGGCGCGAGCACGTCGCGCACCGGGCCCGGCGGCAGGTCGTTCGTCATGAACCCGCCGAGCATGGCGAGCGCGGAGCCGACGACGCCGCGCGCCGTCAGCCCCTTGCTCGTCGTGAGCGCCTGGGCGGGGCGCTCAGCGCGCGGAAACGCTGTGGACACGCTCTACGACCCGGGTGACGACGTCGGGGTCGGTGCTCGGCAGGACGCCGTGACCGAGGTTGAAGATGTGGCCCTTCGCGCGCCGCCCGGCTGCGACGATCTCGTCGACACGCGCCGCGAGCGGCTCCCACGGCGCGAACAGCAGCGCCGGGTCGAGGTTGCCCTGCAGCGCGTACTGGTTGCCGGTGCGCTCGCGGGCCGCGTCGAGGCTGACGCGGAAGTCGACGCCCACGACGTCGGCGCCCGCCTCACCCATCGCACCGAGCAGCTCGCCGGTGCCGACGCCGAAGTGGATCTTCGGCACGTCGATGCCGGGAAGATCGTCGACGGCGGCGAGGGCCGTGCGGGAATGGGGCTGGACGAAGCGCAGATAGTCGTCGAGCGGCAGGTTGCCGACCCACGAGTCGAACAGCTGGATGGCGCTCGCGCCCGCTGCTGCCTGAACGCGCAGGAAGGCGCCCGAGATCTGCGCGAGGCGCGCGCACAGGTCCTTCCACAGCTGCGGATCGCCGTACATGAGCGCCTTGGTGTTCTCGTGGTTCTTCGACGGCCCACCCTCGATGAGGTACGACGCGAGCGTGAACGGCGCGCCGGCGAACCCGATGAGCGGCGTGCCACCGAGCTCGGCGGTGATGAGCTGCACCGACTCGGTGATGTCGGTGACCATGTCGGGCGTCAGCTCGGGCAGACGCGCGAGGTCGGCGCGCGTGCGGAACGGTTGGGCGACGACGGGGCCGACGCCCGCGACGATGTCGAGGTCGACACCGGCCGCAGCCAGCGGCACGACGATGTCGGAGAAGAAGATGGCCGCATCCACGTCGTGGCGGCGCACGGGCTGCAGCGTGATCTCGGTGACGAGGTCGGGGCGGCGGCACGACTCGAGCATCCCGACGCCTTCACGCACCTTGCGGTACTCGGGCAGCGAACGCCCCGCCTGCCGCATGAACCACACCGGCGTGTACGGCACCTCCTCGCCGCGGGCAGCCTTGATGAGGACGGAGTTGCGCGGGTCTGCGTTCACTTCGGTCACGTCGTGGATTCTCTCACGCGCCCCTTGCCGCGACGCGGTCATCCGCGCGTCGAGGGTGTGACGTCTCGTCCGACATGGAGTTGGGCCCTGTCGAAGTCGCTCCCAGTCCGTCCCGCTCCTGCGGCGCGTCAGCCGCCCGCCCACGCTGGCCCCATGACGACCGACACGACGACGACGCCGCACGCCGACGACGCCCGACGTCCCACTGACGAACTGCGCACCCCGCGCCTGACGCTGCGTCGATGGACGAATGACGACGTCGACGCCGCTCACACCGGCCGCGGCTACGTGACGGAGGCTGCGCGCGCCATCCTCGACGAAGCGCTCGCCGGCGGCCTGCGCCGCGGCGTCGCCGTCACCGATCTCGACAACCACGCCTCGCAGCGGGTGGCCCGCAGGATCGGCATGCACCACGTCGGCCGCGCACGCGTCGACGACGACCAGGAACTGGAGTTCTTCGTCAGCTGACGACGGACGCGCGCAGCCCCGAGACGCGCTCGGCGCCGAGCCGACGTCCCGTCACAGCGTCACGAGGACCACGCCGACGACCGTCAGCGCTACCCCGACGAGTTGCACCATTCGCAGCCGCTCGGCGAGCACGACGCGGGCGAGAAGGAGCGTCGCGACGGGGTACAGCGAGCCGAGCACGGCGACGATCGACACCTGCCCCTGCGCGGACGCCGCCGCGAACAGCAGGTTCGCCGTCAGGTCGCCCATGCCCAGCAGCGGCAGCACGAGCACGTCGCGGCGCGTCAGCGGTTCACGGGCGAGCCCCTTCGAGCGCAGGGCGAACAGCGTCGGCAGCAGCAGCGTCAGCGACCCGCAACGCATCGCCAGCATGGCTCCCGACAGGTCGTGCCGCGCACCACCGTCCATGCAGTACAGCGACACCCCGAACCCGAGCGCGGAGATGCACGCGAGGACGACGGGGCGTCGTCCGACGTCGCCGCTCAGTTCCGGTCCGCTCGCGAGCACCGCACCGGCGAGCGCCACGAGCAACCCGATGCCGATCGAGGGCGTCCACGCGTCCCCGCGCACGAGGCCGAGGACGACGGGGACGATCGCGCCCAGCGCCGTGATCGGCGAGACGACACCCATCGTCCCGCTCGACAGCGCCGCATACAGACACATCAGCCCGACGGCGCCGCTCAGCCCCGCGCCGACGCCCCACGTCGCCCACGACGTCCAGTCGGACGAGCCGTGCGTGCCGGCGAGGGAGACGACGCCGAAGAAGATCAGTGCCGCGACGAGTCCCCCGAGCTGCGACAGGGCCACCACCTTGACGGGGTGGAAGCGTTTCGCCCACAACCCGCCCACGAAGTCGGCCGTGCCCCACACGGCGGAGGAGAGCAGCGCCACGAACGTCACCATTCGCGCCACTCTAAAGCCATACGCCCGGCGAGACCCCAGCGCACCGCCCGGACCCATCTGCGATTTTCGTCCACAATCACTCCTGGTAACCGTGGACGAAAATCGCAGATGGGGACAGGAATCGCCGATGGGTCCGGGCGGGGCCCTTGACGACCCGCGCGGCGTGGCTCCCAGGTTTCGCGTGATAACGCCCCTAGGGTTACCGCCATGGGCATGCACACGTTGAGGCACGATGACGCGACGTATTTCGCCGACGTCGTCGAAACGGTCAAGGCCGCCGCCGTGCGCCCGCAGGTGCACCTCACCGAGGTGCCCGCGCCGCGTCGCATCGCCCCGCACGCCGTCGCGTTCTCGGCGGAGGTCGTCGACCCCAAGAACGCTGACGACGTCCTCGGCACCGGCCGTTTCGTCCTGCTGCACGACCCCGCCTCCCCCGAGGCGTGGCACGGTACCTGGCGCATCGTGACGTTCGCGCGCGCCGAACTCGAATCCGAGATGGCGACCGACCCTGCGCTCGGCGCCGTCGGTTGGGACTGGCTCCTCGAATCGCTCAAGGACGCAGACGCGACCTACTCCGCGGAGGCCGGCACTGTCACCCGTGTCGTCAACGAGAGCTTCGGCGGTCTCGGCGAGCGCCCCTCCGGCGTCGAACTCGAGGTCCGTGCGTCATGGACGCCCGACGAGTCGAACATCGCCGCGCACCTGCTCGGCTGGTCGAACCTCATGTGCACCGTCGCCGGTCTGCCCCCCGTTCCGGAAGGTGTGACGGCGCTTCCCGGGCGCTTCTGATCCATGAACGACTCCCCCACCTCACGACCCGCGGCGCACCGCGACGAAGCCCCGCCAGCGCGGCGAGCGAGCGCCGAGCCTGTATCGGCCCGCTCTTCCTCGAGTGAATCCCCGGAACCGCAGGAAACGCCTGCGTACCCCCTCTTCGAAGCACCGGCGGACGGCGTCCCGGACGTCATCACGACCGCTGCTCAACTCAAGGAATGCTGCGCCGCCATTCGTGCTGGCCACGGCCCGGTCGCCATCGACGCCGAGCGCGCCTCGGGTTTCCGCTACGGCAACGACGCCTATCTCGTGCAGTTGCGCCGCGAGGGCGCGGGTACGTGGCTCATCGACCCCGTCCCGCTCAACGATCTGAGCAGCCTCAACACCGCGATCGGCAGTGCCGAGTGGGTGCTGCACGCCGCGACGCAGGATCTGCCGTGCCTCAAGGCCCTCGGTCTGCGCCCGCGCAAGCTGTTCGACACCGAACTCGGCTCACGTCTCGCGGGTCTGCCGCGCGTCGGCCTCGCCGCCGTCACCGAGCACTTCGTCGGTGTGACGCTCGCGAAGGAGCACTCGGCGGTCGACTGGTCGACGCGCCCCCTGCCGCACGATTGGCTCGTCTATGCGGCGCTCGACGTGGAGCGGCTCGTCGAGGTGCGTGACGCGCTCGCCGCTGACCTCGAGGCGCAGGGCAAGGCCGAGTGGGCGCGTCAGGAGTTCGAGGCACTGCTCGACTTCGAGGGCCCGACGCCGAAGAAGGAGCCGTGGCGACGCACGTCCGGCCTGCACGCCCTGCGTGATCTGCGTCAGCTCGCCCGCGTTCGCGCCCTGTGGCAGACGCGTGAGGACATCGCGCAGCGTCGCGACACGACGCCCGGGCGCGTCCTGCCCGACGCCCTCATCATCGACCTCGCACGGCGCAACCCGCACGACACCTCCGGTCTGGTCGGCCCGCCGGCCATCCGCCCGCGCGTCGGTGACGGTTCCGCGCGGCGCCGCCGTCCGCGTCCGGCGCACCGGGGTCTCGCGCGCTACGGCGAGCGTTGGCTCGCGGCGCTGAAGGCCGCCGACGCCCTGCCGAACCGCGAGCTGCCGACGGCGACGCAGCGCACCTCGGCTCCCCCGCCGATCCGTGCGTGGCATGACAAGAACCCGGCAGCGGCCGGGCGTCTCGACGACGTCCGTTACGGCTTGCAGCGCTTCAGCGAGGAGCGTCGCGTACCCGTCGAGAATCTCGTGACGCCCGATCTGCTGCGCCGCGTCATCTGGTCACCGCCCGCCGACACGAGCGAAGACGGCTGGCGCGCGGCGCTGAGCGCCGGCGGAGCCCGCCCGTGGCAGTGCGACATCGTCGCTCCGCTGCTCGCCGAGGCGGCTCTCGACCACCCGTCGCGCTGACGCCCCGCACGCCCGGCCCACGGGTCCCCGCCGTGCCTGCACGCCCACCGAACGCCCGCTGCAGCTGCGTCACGTGCTGCTGCGTGCGTCAGGCATGACTGACGCACGCAGCACCGAGTGACCCACCCAGCCCCCCTCCCGCGCACGAATCCACCCCCTTTCGTACTCAGCGGTAACAAAGCGCGTTAGCCTGGGCACGTCAGCTTCGTCTAGCTTCGGGAGGCATCGTGCCCCGCACGCTCCATGAGGTCGTCTTCGTCGACGGTGTTCGCACGCCGTTCGGCAAGGCCGGTGAGAAGGGCATGTACGCCCAGACCCGCGCCGACGACCTGGTCATCAAGTGCATTCGTGAACTCATGCGCCGTCAGCCGAACCTGCCGCCGGAGCGCGTCGACGAGGTCGCCATCGCGGCCACGACGCAGATCGGCGACCAGGGTCTGACGATCGGGCGCATGGCTGCTCTGTTGTCGGGCCTGCCCAAGTCGGTGCCCGGTTACGCCATCGACCGCATGTGCGCGGGCGCGATGACGGCCGTGACGACGTCCGCGTCCGGCATCGCGTTCGGCGCGTACGACGTCGTCATCGCCGGTGGTGTCGAGCACATGGGCCGCCACCCCATGGGTGAGGGAACCGACCCGAACCCGCGCATCGTCGCCGAGAAGCTCGTCGACCCGAGCGCCCTGGTCATGGGCAAGACGGCCGAGAACCTGCACGACCGTTACCCGGCGATCACGAAGGAGCGCTGCGACGCGTTCGCCGTCGCCAGCCAGAACAAGCTCGCGAAGGCGTACGCGGAGGGCAAGATCCAGCAGGATCTCGTGCCCGTCGCGACGCGCAACGTCGAGAAGGGCTGGGGCCTGGCCACGGCCGACGAGCCGCCGCGCCCCGGCACGACCGTCGAGGAACTGGCCAAGCTGAAGACGCCGTTCCGTGCGCACGGCAACGTGACGGCCGGTAACGCGGCCGGTCTCAACGACGGTGCGACGGCGTGCATCCTCGCCTCCGAGGAGAGCGCGAAGGAGCTCGGCCTGCCCGTCGGCATGCGCCTGGTCGACTTCGCGTTCGTCGGCGTCGACCCCGAGGTCATGGGCATCGGCCCCGTCCCGGCCACCGAGAAGGCTCTCGCCAAGGCGGGCCTGACGATCGACGACATCGACCTGTTCGAACTCAACGAGGCCTTCGCCGTGCAGGTGCTGGCCTTCCTCGACCACTTCGGCATCGACGCCGACGACGAGCGCGTCAACGCCTACGGCGGCGCCATCGCGACGGGTCACCCGCTCGCGAGCTCCGGCGTGCGTCTCATGACGCAGCTGTCGCGCCAGTTCGCCGAGCACCCCGAGGCGCGCTACGGCGTCACCGCGATGTGCATCGGCATCGGCATGGGTGGCTGTGTCATCTGGGAGAACCCCAACCACCCTGACTACGGCAAGGAGAAGACGGCCTGATGAGCGACAACCAGACTCAGTCGAGCGCAGAGAACGCGCGCGCCGAGGTCGTCACGCACGCCCTCAGCCAGGACATCACGCTGCCGTCGACCGACGGCAAGGGCGCCGGGACGTTCGTGCTCGTCACCCTCGACAACGGCTTCGACCACACGAAGCCGAACAGCTTTGGCCCACAGGGCCTCGCGGAGCTGGAGAAGGCCGTCGACGCCGCCGCCGAGCGCGCCGCGAAGGGCGAGATCGTCGGTTTCGGTGTGACGGGCAAGCCGTTCATCATGGCCGTCGGCGCCGACCTCATGGCGCTGCCGTCGATCACCGACCGTGAGCAGGCCGTCGACATCGCCGAGCAGGGTCACCGCGTCTTCTCGAAGATCGCCGACCTCGACGTGCCGACGTTCGCATTCGTCAACGGCGCATCCATGGGTGGTGGCGTCGAGATCGGTCTCTACTGCGACTACCGCACGATGAGCGCCGACGTGCCCGCCTACTCGCTGCCCGAGTGCTTCCTCGGCCTCGTGCCCGGCTGGGGCGGCACGTACCTGCTGCCGAACCTCATCGGCGTCGAGAACGCGCTGCAGCTCATCATCACGAACCCGCTGAGCAACAACAAGATGGCGACGGGCGCCCAGGCGTTCAAGCTGGGTGTCGCCGACGAGCTGCTCGCCCCCGTCACGTTCCTCGAGGACTCCCTCGCCTTCGCGGCCGCCGTCATCAGCGGCGAGAAGAAGGTCGAGCGCCCGGAGGTCAACAAGGACGAGGCCGCGTGGAAGGCCGCGTGCGACAAGGCCCGCGCCTTCACGATGCAGAAGACCGGTGGCGCCGCCCCCGCCCCGCTGCGCGCCATCGACCTCGTCGAGGCCGCCCGCACGAACACGCGGGCGCAGGGCTTCGCCGGTGAGGACCAGGCGCTCGGCGACCTCATCATGAGCGACGAACTGCGCGCCGGTCTGTACGCGTTCAACCTCGTCCAGAAGCGTGCGAAACGACCCGCTGGTGCGCCGGACAAGGCGCTCGCGCGCAAGGTGACGAAGGTCGGCGTCGTCGGCGCCGGTCTCATGGCCAGCCAGATGGCGCTGCTGTTCATCCGCCGCCTCGACGTGCCCGTCATCATGACGGACCTCGACCAGGCACGCGTCGACAAGGGTGTCGGCTACGTCCACGACGAGATCGACAAGCTGCTCGCCAAGGGCCGCATCTCGCAGGACAAGGCGAACCGTCTCAAGGGCCTCATCACGGGTTCGACGAGCAAGGACGGCTTCGCGGACGCCGACTTCGTCATCGAGGCCGTCTTCGAAGAGATGGGTGTCAAGAAGAGCGTCTGGGCCGAGGTCGAGCAGATCGTCACGCCCGAATGCGTCCTCGCGACGAACACCTCGTCGCTGTCGATCACCGAGATGGCAGCGGACCTGAAGCACCCCGAGCGGGTCGTCGGGTTCCACTTCTTCAACCCCGTCGCCGTCATGCCGCTGCTGGAGATCATCCGCGGCGAGAAGACGGACGACGCGACGCTCGCCACGGCGTTCGCCACCGGCAAGTCGCTGAAGAAGACGTGCATCCTCGTGAAGAACTCCCCCTCGTTCGTCGTGAACCGCCTCCTCGGCCGGTTCATGGGCGAGGCGGGCAAGATCGTCGATGAGGGCACGCCCGTCGAGGTCGTCGAGAAGGCGTTCGCCGGTGTCACCCCGATGCCGCCGTTCATGCTCATCTCGCTCGTCGGCCCCGCCATCGCGCTGCACAACTCGGAGACGCTGCACGGCGCCTTCCCGGAGCGCTTCTACGTCTCGCCGAACCTCGCGAAGGTCGTCGAGGAGAAGATCCCGAGCTTCTACGGCGCCGACGGCAAGCTCGACGACTCGATCTTCGAGAAGTTCAGCAAGCCGGCGGACGCGAAGGTGCTCACCGAGGAGCAGGTGCGCGAGCAGGCCCTGTCGGCACTGGCCGACGAGACCCGTCGCATGCTCGACGAGGAGGTCGTCGCGGCCCCGATGGACATCGACCTCGCGATGATCACCGGCGCCGGCTTCCCGTTCTGGAACGGCGGCGTGACGCCGCTGCTCGACCGCACCGGCATCGCCGAGAAGGTCACCGGTCAGCGCTTCCTGCCGAAGGGCGCCGCGAGCGTCGCCCGCTGATCGCGGTCCTGACGTCGGCGTGAGCCGCCCACGCGGGGCGTACCTCTTGACGGGGTGCGCCCCGCGCCCGCGTCTCGACACGCCGACCGCGACGATTCGGGGCGCTCGCGGCGGTGGCATACCATCGTTGAATCGCTGCGCATCGGCGAACCGCGACCGGCCACAGGGCCCGGTCGGCCGGCTCGCACCGGTGCGCGTGGGAATGACGGGGTGAACCGCAGTGTTCTTCCCGCCGACGCGTGACGTGCCCCCGGGTCGCGTCGCCGCTCGTCACACCTCGGCGTGATGGGTTCATCTGCACCAACTGATTCGGAGATTGTCACTGTGTCCAGCAACGCGCCCCTGAACCTTCGGATCATCGGCGGCAAGCAGCTGTCCGGGTCTATCGACGTGCGCACGAGCAAGAACGCCGCCGTCGCCTGCCTGTGCGCCGCGATGCTGAACAAGGGGCGCACGACGCTGCGCAACCTCGCGCGCATCGAAGAGGTCAACCGCATCACCGAGGTGCTCGACTCCATCGGCGTGCAGACGCGCTGGCTGCCGGGCACGAGCGACCTCGAGATCACGCCGCCCGCCAAGATCGACCTGTCGACGATCGACGAGGGCGCGGCGCGCCGCACCCGCACGATCCTCATGTTCCTCGGCCCGCTCATGCACGAGTTCGACTCGTTCGAGCTGCCCAACGCCGGCGGGTGCGACCTCGGTGCGCGCACCGTCGAGCCGCACCTGCACGCGCTGCGCGCGTTCGGCATGGAGGTCGTCGCGAAGGACGGGTACTACAACGTCGAGGTCGACAACTCGATCCGCCCGACGAAGCCGATCGTCCTCATCGAGCGCGGCGACACCGTCACCGAGAACGCCCTGTTCGCCGCAGCCCGCTACGAGGGCACGACGATCATCCGCAACGCCTCGAGCAACTACATGGTCCAGGATCTGTGCTTCTTCCTCGAGAAGCTCGGCGTGACGATCGAGGGCATCGGCACGACGACGCTCAAGATCACCGGCGTCGCCGAGATCAACGAGGACGTCGAGTACTTCCCGAGCGAGGACCCGATCGAGGCGATGAGCCTCATCGCAGCCGCCATCGTCACGAAGTCCGAGATCACGATCAAGCGCGTGCCGATCGAGTTCATGGAGATCGAACTGGCCATCCTCGAGGAGATGGGCTTCCAGTACGAGATGAGCGACGAGTACACCTCGGACAACGGCTTCACGCGCCTCGTCGACATCACGACGAAGCCGGGCCCGCTCAAGGCGCCGACGGACAAGATCCACCCGCTGCCCTTCCCCGGCCTCAACATCGACAACCTGCCGTTCTTCGCCGTCATCGCTGCGTGCGCCGAGGGCAAGACGCTCATCCACGACTGGGTGTACGAGAACCGCGCGATCTACCTCAACGAGCTGACAAAGATCGGTGCGACGGTGCACCTCATGGACCCGCACCGGGTCATGATCGAAGGCCCCGCCAAGTGGCGCGCCGCCGAGGTCATGTGCCCGCCCGCGCTGCGCCCCGGCGTCGTCATCCTGCTCGGCATGCTCGCGTGCCCCGGCACCTCGACGCTGCGCAACATCTACGTCATCAACCGTGGCTACGAGGAGCTCGACGAGCGTCTCAACGCACTCGGCGCCGACATCACGAGCTTCCAGGACTGATGCTCGACGGCTGCCTGCGCGGTATGCCATGACGAAGCCCGCCCGGTCGCGTACCGGGCGGGCTTCGTCGTGTCTGGGGCCGGCGTTCCTCAGACCTCCAGCGTCCGCGCGATCGGCACGCCCGGTCGGTAGCAGAGGTGACGGTGGCTGGGCGCGTCGAGAACGGCGAGGTCAGCGCGCGCACCGGGGCGGATGACGCCCACGTCGTTGCGCCGCAGCGCCTGCGCGCCGCCAGCTGTCGCAGCCCACACGGCTTCGGCGGCGCTCATGCCCATCTCGCGCACGGCGAGGGCGATCATGAACGGCATCGAGTCGGAGTAGCACGTGCCCGGGTTGCAGTCGGTCGCGATGGCGACGCTGACGCCCGCGTCGATGAGGCGCCGCGCATCCGGGTAGGGCGAGCGGGTCGAGAACTCGACGCCCGGCAGAAGCGTCGCGACGGTCGACGAATCGGCCAGTGCCGCAACGTCACTCGCCGACAGATAGGTGCAGTGGTCGACGCTCGCCGCACCGAGCTCGACGGCGAGTTGGACGCCCGGTCCCTCGCCGAGCTGGCCGCCGTGGACACGCAGTTCGAGCCCCGCGTCTCGACAGGCCCGCAGGATCGTCGCGCTCTCGTCGCCGTCGAAGGCGTGCGCGCTGCCCGGCTCGCAGAACACGTCGGCCCAGCGAGCGTACGGGCGGCACGCCTCGAGCATCTCGCCGCAGACGAGGTCGACGTAGGCGCCACGATCGCTGCCGCTCGGCACGACGTGGGCACCGAGATAGGTCGTCTCCGGCGTGAACTCGCGGGCGATGCGCAGCGCTCGCGCCTCGTCCTCGACCGTCAGCCCGTAGCCCGACTTCACCTCGACGCACGTCGTGCCCTGCGCGCGCATCTCGGCGATGCGCCGCGCGACCAGCGCGGTGAGGCGGTCGTCGTCAGCGTCGCGGGTGGCGGCCACCGTGGTGGCGATCCCGCCCCCGTCGTAGCGCTCGCCCGCCATGCGGGCGGCGAACTCGGCCGAGCGGTCGCCGTCGAAGACGAGGTGTGCGTGGCTGTCGACGAAGCCGGGCATCAGTGCGGCGCCGTCGACGTCGACGCGGCGGTCGGCGTCCGGCGCTCGGCGCGCCTCGCCGACCCATGCGATGCGGTCGTCTTCGACGACGATCGCCGCGTCGGTGAGGAGGCCGAGCAGGCGCTCGTCCTCGCTCGCGCCAGCGCGGGCGTGCTGCGGGTCGTTCGTCACGAGTTCGGCGATGCCGGTGAGGAGCGTCGTCGTCATGTCTGCCTCCAGAAGGGGTCGATGGCGTCGTGCAGGAGCCGCCCGATTCCGCCGGGCGCAAGCGTCTCTTCGAGGCGGTGGCGCCCGCCGCGCACGACGACGCGTCCGTCGACGATGACGTCCGTGACGTCCTGCGCAATCGCGGCGAGCAGGATCTGGTCAGGCGAACAGCCTGCGGTGCGCAGAGATTCGGCGTCGACGACGACGAGGTCGGCGCGCGCTCCGACGACGATCTCACCGGCGTCCGCCCAGCCGATGCTCGCGTGCCGCGTCGCCGCCGCGAGAAGGTCGCGCGGGCTCAGGCGGCCGCGCTCGTTACTCGTCAGCCGCTCGTGCATCTCGAGGCCGCGGGCTTCTTCGAACATGTCGATGACGGCGTGCTGGTCGCTGCCGAGGCTCAGCCGCGCGCCCGCGTCGTGCAGTGCAACGGCCGGCCCGATGCCGTCGGCGAGGTCGCGTTCGGTCGTCGGGCAGAAGCAGGCCGTCGCACCCGCGCGGGCGAGCGCCGAGACGTCGTCGTCGCTCAGATGCGTTGCATGGACGGCGGAGAAGCGCTCGCTCAGTGCGCCGGCCTCGTGGAGCAGACCCACGGGCGTGCGCTGGTAGTGGGCCAGTGCGGCGGCGTTCTCCGCCGGCTGTTCGGAGACATGGGCGTGGAGGATCTCCCCCGGCGTCGCGGCGACGACGTCCGCCAGTTCGTCGCGAGCGACAGCGCGCACCGAGTGAATGGCCGCGCCGACCACGGTGTTCTCGTCACTGAGTGCGTCCTCGCGCAACTGCGCGTGACGCCGCGCCCAGGCGTCGACGGAGCCGTCGCTGAAGCGCCGCTGCTCAGCGCTCATCGCGGCGTGGCCATCGGTGTCGAGGCCTCCGTGGAGGTAACACGTGTCGAGCAGCGTGAACCGGATGCCGGCCTCGCGGGCCGCTTGACGCAGCGCAGAACCCATGGCGTTCGGGTCGTCGTAGGGCGTGCCGTCGCGGCGGTGGTGGACGTAGTGGAACTCCCCCACCGCCGTGACGCCGGCCAGCGCCATCTCGGCGTACACGGCGCGCGCCAGTGCGAGGTATGTCGACGGATCGAGCTGCGCCGCAACGCGGTACATACGTTCACGCCACATCCAGAACGTGCCACCGTCGTCATGCGTGCGCCCGCGCAATGCGCGGTGGAACGCATGGCTGTGGCAGTTCGCGAAACCGGGCAGTGCGACCCCGTCGAGCCTGATCACGTCGTCCGAGGATGCGTCGTCAGAGGACACGCCACTCGGCGTCCCGCCACTCGGACCGCCAGCCGTCGATCCACCCGACAGCCCATCTCTCGGTGACGCATTCGCCGTCACCTCGACCCATCGCCCGTCCTCCTCGACGAGTCGGACATCGCGCGCGAGGCCGTCGCGAAGGTGCGCGAACGGCACGTGGTAGATGGTCATGACGCGAGATCCTCGAGCACGCGGACGAGTGCGTCGACGCCGCGCAGGCAGTCGTCGGTCTGCGCGAACTCCTCGGGCGAGTGCGACGTGCCCGTCGGGTTGCGCACGAACAACATGACGCTGGGGATGCCGTGGTTGGCGAGGATGCCGGCGTCGTGGCCGGCGCCGGTGCCGAGCATCGGCACACCCTCACCGAGCGTGCGGTGCACGCGCGCGACGAGGTCGGCGTCGAACGGGGTCGTCGGCGTCCATGACTCCTCCCGCCATTCGCCACCGAGTTCCGCTGCGCGACCTGCGATCTCGTCGATCGCTGCGCGCACGTCGTCCTCGCGGACGCCGCGGGCGTCGACCCACGCCGTCACGTGGGAGGCGATGGCGTTGATGCCGCCGGGCGTGACGTCGAGCTTTCCGACGGTCGCGACGACGCGGCGCACGGCACCGTCGTCACGCGAGGTGGCCGCCGCCCGCACCTGCTCGATGAACCGGGCGGCCTTGACCAGGGCGTCGTCGCGGTCGCCGAGCGCCGTCGTCCCGGCGTGGTCGGCGCGCCCGGTCAGGTCGGCGCGAAACCGTCCGTGCGGCCAGATGTCGGTGCCGACCGCGACGGCGGCGCCGAACGGATCGCCCGCTGCGTCACGGGGCAGGTCGATCAGTGCCCGCCCCTGTTCGACGTGCACCTCGACGAAGCACGCGAGGCGCGCGAGGGCCGCGTCGTCCCGCCCGAGATCCGACGGCTCACGCCCCGCGCGCTCCCACGCCTGTGCCATCGTGACACCGTCGGTGTCGCGCAGGCCGAGGGCGCGCTCGACCGTCAGCGCTCCGGTGATGAGGCGCGAGCCCGCGCAGGCGACGCCGAAGCGCGCGCCCTCCTCGTCGACGAAGTTGACGACACCGATCGGGCGCGCGGGCGCGAACCCCGACTCCTTGAGTCGGCGCACCGCGAGCAACGACGAGACGACGCCCAGGGGTCCGTCGAACGCCCCACCGTCGGGCACCGAGTCAAGGTGCGATCCGGTGGCGACGCCAGGCGTCCGATCCGGGTCGCCCCACCACGCCCACTGGTTGCCTGCGCGGTCCTCGACGACGTCGAGACCGAGCGCTTCACACTCCCCGTCGAACCATTCGCGGAGCGTGGAATCCTCACGGCTCCAGGCGAATCGGCGGTATCCGCCACTGTGCTTGTCGCGCCCCACCGGGGCGAGGTCGGCCCACAGGCCCTCGAACGTGCGCTCGGTCATCGAAACCCTCCGGGTCCTCGTCGTCATCGGACATGTCCGGCTCGGAAGCGGGGCGGGGCATGCCGAGCACGCCACGCCCCCGCGTCCGACGTCGTCCCGCTCAGCCCTCGCTCATCGGGATGCGGACGCCGCGCTCGGCGGCAACGTTCTCGGCGATGTCGTAGCCTGCGTCGACATGGCGGATGACACCCATGCCGGGGTCGTTCGTCAACACGCGCGCGAGCTTCTGCGCGGCCAGCGGCGTGCCGTCCGCGACGGAGACCTGCCCCGCGTGCATCGAGCGTCCGATGCCGACACCGCCGCCGTGGTGCAGCGAGACCCAGCTCGCGCCGCTCGCCGTGTTGACGAGGGCGTTGAGCAGCGGCCAGTCGGCGATGGCGTCGGAGCCATCCTGCATGGCCTCCGTCTCGCGGTAGGGCGAGGCGACAGAGCCGCAGTCGAGGTGGTCGCGCCCGATGACGATGGGGGCGCTCACCTCGCCGTTCGCAACCATGTCGTTGAAGCGCAGGCCGGCCTTGTCGCGTTCGCCGTAGCCAAGCCAGCAGATGCGCGCCGGCAGACCCTCGAAGTGCACCTTCTCGCGGGCGCCCTTGATCCAGCGGTGCAGGCGCTCGTTGTCCGGGAACAGGTCGAGCACCGCCTCGTCCGTCGCGTAGATGTCCTTCGGGTCGCCCGAGAGCGCCACCCAGCGGAACGGGCCCTTGCCCTCGCAGAACAGCGGGCGGATGTACTTCGGCACGAAGCCCTCGAACTCGAACGCGCGGTCGTAACCGCCCTGGCGTGCCTCGTCGCGGATCGAGTTGCCGTAGTCGAACACCTCGACGCCCTTGTCCTGGAAACCGACCATCGCCTCCACGTGACGCGCCATCGACTCCTGCGCTCGCTCGGTGAACTCCTCGGGCTTCTTCGCGGCGTACTCGAACCAGTCGGCGACGTCGATGCCGATCGGCAGGTAGCTCAGCGGGTCGTGCGCGCTCGTCTGGTCGGTGACGATGTCGATGGGCACGTCGCGGCGCAACAGCTCCGGGAAGACCTCGGCGGCGTTGCCGACGACGCCGATCGACACGGCCTTCTTCGCGTTCTTCGCAGCGACGGCGCGGTCGATGGCGTCGTCCAGATCGTCGGCGATCTCGTCGAGATAGCCGTGCTCGACGCGGCGGTGCAGACGCGCCGGGTCGACGTCGACGATGAGGCACGTGCCACCGTTCAGCGTGACGGCAAGGGGCTGGGCGCCGCCCATGCCACCGCAGCCGCCGGTGAGCGTCAGCGTGCCCGCGAGGGTGCCACCGAACGTGCGCTCGGCGATCGCCGCGAAACACTCGTACGTGCCCTGCAGGATGCCCTGGGTGCCGATGTAGATCCACGACCCGGCCGTCATCTGGCCGTACATCGTGAGACCCATCTGCTCGAGGCGGCGGAACTCGGGCCACGTCGCCCAGTCGCCGACGAGGTTCGAGTTCGCGATGAGCACGCGCGGCGCCCACTCGTGCGTCTGCATGACGCCGACGGGCCGGCCCGATTGCACGAGCATCGTCTCGTCGGCCTTCAACGTCTCGAGTGTGCGCACCATCGCGTCGAAGCTGCGCCAGTCACGTGCGGCGCGGCCGGTGCCGCCGTAGACGACGAGGTCGTCGGGGCGCTCGGCGACCTCCGGGTCGAGGTTGTTCATGAGCATGCGCAAGGGGGCCTCGGTGGCCCAGCTGCGAGCGTTCAACTGGGTGCCGCGGGGTGCGCGGACGGGGCGGGCGCCTTCCATGGGTGCTCCTCGGTCTGATTCGGCGGAACTGCGGGTGGGTCGATGCGGAGGGTGGAGGGACGATCGCCCGCTGGTGTGCGCGAAAAAAACCGTCCCGGACGTGTCAGTCGAGCGAGCCCGCGGCTCGGGCGGCGGCGTCACGGACGGCGCCACTCTTGACGAGTGCGACGGCGCGTTCGATCTCCGGCGAGAGGTAGCGATCGCGCCCCGGCATGCCGGCGGTCTGGCCAGCCTCGTCCGTCAGCGCGGCGATGACGGCGGCCGCGACCGGCCCGGGCGCCAGCGGTGCGCGCAGCTTGATGCCGCGCGTCGCCGTCAGCGTCTCGATGGCGAGGACGCGGGCGAGACCGTCGACGGCCCGACGCAGCTTTCGGGCGCCGGCCCAGCCCATCGAGACGTGATCCTCCTGCATCGCGCTGCTCGGGATCGAGTCGACGCTCGCGGGGCTCGCGAGCCGCTTGAGTTCGCTGACGATGCCCGCGGCCGTGTACTGCGCGATCATGAGGCCCGAGTCGGTGCCCGGGTCGTCGGCGAGGAACGGCGGCAGGCCGTGGTTGCGGGCGACGTCGAGGAAGCGGTCGGTGCGGCGCTCACTCATCGACGCGACGTCGGCGATGACGATGGCGAGGAAGTCGAGGACGTACGCGACGGGTGCTCCGTGGAAGTTGCCGTTCGACTCGACGCGGCCGTCGAGCGTCACGACGGGGTTGTCGACGGCGGCCGCGAGCTCACGGTTCGCGACGGTCGTCGCGTGCTCGAGGGTGTCGCGGGCCGCGCCGATGACCTGCGGCGAGCAGCGCAGCGAATAGGCGTCCTGCACGCGGGTGCAGGCGCCCGGTTCACGGTGGGATTCGCGGATGCCGCTGCCCGCGAGCACCTTGCGCAGGTTCGCCGCCGAGAGCGCCTGGCCGGGGTGTGGGCGCAGCTGCTGCAGGTCGTCGGCGAAGACGGCGTCCGAGCCGAGCAGGCCCTCGACGCTGAGGCCGGCGGCGACGTCGGCGCTCGTCAAGAGCATGCGTAGATCGGCGATGGCGAGGCACAGCATGCCAAGCATGCCGTCGGTGCCGTTGATGAGCGCCAGGCCCTCCTTCTCCTGCAGCTGGACGGGCTCGATGCCGGCGGCGCGCAGCGCGTTCTCGGCGTTCGTCAGGTGGCCGGCGGCGTCGACGACCTCGCCCTCGCCCATGAGCGCGAGCGCGCAGTGCGCGAGCGGCGCGAGGTCGCCGGAGCAACCGAGCGAGCCGTACTCGCGCACGACCGGGGTGATGCCGGCGTTGAGCATCGCGACATACGCGTCGAGCGTCTCGGGACGGATGCCGGTGCGCCCGGTCGCGAGCGTCGAGATGCGCAGGAGCATGAGCGCGCGCACGACCTCGCACTCGACCGGTTCACCGCTGCCCGCGGCGTGCGAGGCGACGAGGCTGCGCTGCAGCTGCTGACGCTTCTCGAGCGGGATGTGCTGCGTCGCGAGCGCACCGAAACCGGTCGAGATGCCGTAGTGCGGCACCGGGTCGTTGGCGAGGGCGTCGATGATCGCGCGGCTCTTCGCGACCTCCGCGCGACTCGCCTCGCTGAGCACGATGCGCGCGTCATGGCGGGCGACGGCGACGACGTCGTCGATGCTGAGGGCGCCGATGCCGACCTCGACCTCGCAGGCAGCGCTCATGTCAGGGGGCGTGACGCCGGCGCCGGGCGTCGCGGCGGGGTCGTGGTGGTGCTGAGGCATCGAGGCGTTCGTCATGACACCACCTTCGCCCGTGACCACACTCGTGCGTGACCCAGGACGCGCTTTTTGTCTCGGATACGAGACACTGGGCGCATGTCGTCGTCCGTCCCCGCCGCCGAGCACGTCCTCGCGCTCTTGCAGCGCATCGCCGCGCGCCCCTCGCCCGCACCGGCGGCGGCTCTCGCCCGTGAGCTCGACCTGCCCCGCTCGTCCGTCTACAAGTTGCTCGGCGTGCTGCGCGCCGCAGGGTTCGTCACGCACGACGAGGGGACACGACGCTGGGGGTTGGGGCCAGCCGCGCACGAGCTTGGCTCGGCCTACCGGCGTCAGGCGCCGCTGCAGCGCGCGGCGCAGAGCATCGTCACCGACCTCGCGGAGCGGACGGGGGCCTGCGCGCACCTCGCCGTCCTGCACGGGCGCGACGTCGTGTACGTGCTCGAGGAGCGACCGCTCGGGGTGCCGCCACTCGTCACCGACGTCGGCGTGCGGCTGCCCGCGACCGTGACGGCGAGTGGCCTTGCGATTCTCGCGGCCCTGCCCGCTGCGCAGGTGCGTGCGCTGTTTCCGCGCAGCGACGACCTCGTCCGACGCCGTGAGAGCGGCAATGCGCCGGGGACGCTCAAGGAGCTGCGCTCACAACTCACGCAGGTGCGCCAACGCGGCCATGCCTGGGAGAACGGCTCGGTGACGGAGGGCTTCGCGTCCGTGGGGTGCGCGGTGCTCGACCACAACGAGCTACCGGCCGCGAGCCTCGCGGTGACGTGGGACGAGGGGCGTCTCGCGCGCCACGGTGAGGATCCGGCCGAGCGACACGATCGGTTCGTCGCGGCGTGTCGAGCGAGCGCGCAGGCCCTCACTCGCCGATTGAACGGGTGAATGATTGCGGGGCTGAACGGCGCGAGGCCCCCGTGGAGGTGAACTCCACGGGGGCCTCGGGCGAACGGCGCGCTGCTCAGGAGCGCCCGTCGTCCTTGGCGTGCTTGCCGCCGCCCCACGGGCCCGTCGTGCGACTGATGCGGTAGTCGATGCGGTTGTCGACGCGGTGGTCGACCTGGCGGCCGAAGTGCTCGTCGAAGTTCGACTGCAACTCCTGACGCACGTACTCGACGCGACCGAGGAACTCCTTCTCCTCACGACGGCGGTAGTCGTAGCGCACCGCCTTGAACGTCGCGACGCACATGAGCACGAGCACGACGCTGAACGGCAATGCCGTCGCGAGAGACGCCGCCTGCAGCGCCTTGAGCCCGCCGGCGAGGAGCAGGCCGATGGCGATGGCACCTTCCATGAGGGCCCACAGCACACGCGACCACGTCGGCGGGTTGGGGTGACCACCGGAGGCGAGCATGTCGACGACGAGTGAACCCGAGTCGGAGGAGGTGATGAAGAAGACGGCGACGAGCAGGATCGCGATGACGGACAGCACCTGCCCGAGCGGCATGTCCTGCAGCACCGTGAACAGCACCTTCTCCGCGACGACACCGTCGGTCTTGTCGACGAGACCGCCGTCACCGAAGAGCTGACGGTGGATGCCGGCGCCGCCCATGACGGCGAACCAGACGAACCCGACGAGCGTGGGCACGAGAAGCGTGCCGGCGATGAACTCGCGGATCGTGCGCCCGCGGGAGATGCGGGCGATGAAGACGCCGACGAACGGCGCCCAGCTGATCCACCAGCCCCAGTAGAAGATCGTCCACGCAGAGTTCCAGTCAGCGCCCTTCTCCCCCGTGTAGGCACCGACGTCGAAGGTCATGCCGAGCACGTTGGCGAGGTAGACGCCGAGCGCCTCGGTGAGGTTCTGGAACAGGAACAGCGTCGGGCCGAGCAGCAGCACCGAGATGAGCAGCAGACCGGCGAGGCTGAGGTTGATGTTCGACAGCCACTTGATCCCCTTGCCGAGGCCGGAGACACACGACAGCGTCGACAGGAACGTGATGCACACGATGAGGATGACGAGGATCGTGTTGTCCGTGCTGTCGAGGATGCCGATGGACTTCAGACCGGAGGCGATCTGCTGCACGCCGAGACCCAGCGACGTCGCGACACCGAACACGGTGCCGAAGATGGCCAGGATGTCGACGAGGTCGCCCATCCAACCCTTGACGCGCTCGCCCAGGATCGGCTCGAGAGCCCACCGGATCGAGATGGGGCGGCCGCGACGGTGGATCGCGTACGCGAGGGCCAGCCCGATGACGGCGTAGATCGCCCACGGGTGCAGACCCCAGTGGACGAAGGTCTGCGCCATCGCGAGCTGTGAACGCTCGGCCTCGCCTTCGGGCCAGCCGGGCTTCGGCATCGTCGTCGCGTAGGTGAGTGGCTCACCG
The DNA here is from genome assembly GCF_058809565.1 of Dermacoccus sp. MPR-E5. NCBI lineage: Bacteria > Bacillati > Actinomycetota > Actinomycetes > Micrococcales > Dermacoccaceae > Dermacoccus > Dermacoccus sp. MPR-E5. The sequence continues at coordinate 161,217 of NZ_JBXASS010000003.1, forward strand.
ACGCCGTAGAAGACCAGGCCGATGCCCATGCCCGCGGCGAACAGCATCGCGAACCAGGAGAAGACCCCGAACTCGGGCTTCTCGTCGTCGTTGCCGAGCTTGATCGAGCCGTAGCGGCTGAGACCCATGAAGGCGGCGAAGGCGATGAACCCGCCGATGACGAGCATGTAGTACCAGCCGAAGTTCGTGACGATCCACGACTGCATGTTCGTCAGCACCTCACCGGTGCCGTCGGGGAAGGCGACGCCGAGCACGGCCACCGCGAGGATGACGATGAGTGCCGGCCAGAAGACGCGTGGCGCAACTCCGCCCTTGCCGAGGCGCACGCCCTGGCGTCGCAACTTCTCTGCGATGACCTCGTCGTCGTCGTCCTCGGCGATCTGCGCGGCGTCAGACAGATCGGAGGGCAGCGGGTCCGACGACTCGCCCTCGTGGCGCGCCGCTTCCTCGGGTGTCTGCGGGGTTGCGGCCTCCGTCTCCGGCGCAGCGCTGTCGTCGGTGATCGCCGTTGCCGGGGTGGCGCCCGGCGGGCCGTCGGCCTTCGGTTCTTCGTCTTGCATGCGATGTCCTCCCTGGTGTCCATCGTGCGGTCGGAAGTCACGACTCTTCCGGATCGCAGGCCACATCTCAAGTTGTTACTGGCCGGTACCCGGTCGGATCTGCTCGCGATCGAGTTCGGTCCGCGGTGGTCTGCCGCGACCGTGCGTGCTGGACGATGCCGCCTGTCGACCGAACACTGCTGATGCCCGCGATGCCGAATGAGCGCCCCGGACGCCCGACTGTGGCACGATGCGGGAACCCGTTTCGTCTCCCGTCGCACGTGAGGACCGCTGCTCATGACCAAGGCAACCTCGCATCTCGCGTCGGGGCCCGTCGCCCTGGCCCACCGCGGTTTCTCCGGTGGCACCTCGCATGCGCTGGAGAACTCGATGGCGGCGTTCCGCGCGGCCGCCGAGCTCGGCTACCGGTGGGTCGAGACCGACGTGCACGCCACCGTCGACGGGGTGCTCGTCGCCTTCCACGACACGACCCTCGACCGCACGAGCGACGGGGCCGGCGCGATCGCGCACCTGCCATGGGAGGTGGTCGCACGGGCGCGCATCGCCGGGCACGAGCCGATCCCGCGACTCGCGGAATTGCTGACGCAACTGCCGCAGGTGTGCGTCAACATCGACGTGAAATCGGCCGGCGCGGTCACACCGCTCATCGAGTGCATCGAACGGTGCGGCGCGCACGATCGCGTCCGCATCGCCTCCTTCTCCGACGCGCGGCGCCGAGCCGTCCTCGCCGGCCTGACGCGACCGGTCCGTTCATCGCCAGGGCAGTCGCGCACCATCGCGCTGTGGCTCGCGGCGCACCTGCCGGTCGTCGGTTCGCCCCTCGTCGCGCGCCTCGCGCACGGCATCGACGCCGTGCAGATCCCCGAACGTCAGGGCCGCCTGCGCGTGCTGACGCCGAGACTCCTGCGCGCCCTGCACGGCGCCGGGCTCGACGTCCACGTGTGGACGGTCAACGAACGCGCCGACATGGAGCGTCTGCTCGACCTCGGCGTCGACGGCCTCATCACCGACCGCGCCGACGTGCTTAAGGACATCCTCGTCGAACGGGGTGAATGGGTCTGAGCAGAGCGGCTCGATGGGCGATCGCCTGGTTTCGGCAGCCTGCAGCGCGGACCTCGTCTTTGATGGCGTGACCGTGCAGAGGCCAGGTGCGGTGTGCTGGACGCACGTGGTTGGGAGCGCGCCGAAGTGGCGAGGCGCGATCGCTGAGCCGCGACCGTCGAGAATCGTTGACGCGGCGGGTATCCGGTGAAAGTATCTTGACGTCAAGATACTTTCACCGGAAGGCGCCTCATGCTCACGTTGCATCATGTCCAGGTCTCGATGCCCGAGGGTCGCGAGGACGACGCCCGACGTTTCTACCGCGATGCCCTCGGCCTCGACGAGGTCGCCAAACCCGGCGTGCTCGCACAGCGCGGCGGCGCGTGGTTCCGCGCGTTCGCTGCCGACGGCGCCGTCGCGGCCGAGATCCACCTCGGGATCGACGAACCGTTCGTCCCCGCCAAGAAGGCCCACCCCGCCCTCGTCGTCGAATCGACAGCTGCCCTGGGGGCCCTTGCCGCGCGCATCGAGGACGCCGGTTTCGACGTGAACTGGGCCGAGCGCCACACCCTCGACGGCTACGAACGCTTCCACTGCCGCGACGCGTTCGGCAACCGCGTCGAGGTGCTGACGCCCGAGCCCTGACGGCTCGCGAGCGCGATGCGTCAGTCGTGCGACGGCTCGGGCGCATGCCCGAGGGAACGGTTGATCTCGGCGATCAACCGGCGTCCGTGCACACCCCACGCGTGCCGCTCGTCGGCGCTCGCGCGCGTCAGGGCGCGCTGCCACGTGAAGACGCGCCCGACCCGGGCGATGAGCAGGGCGTCGTCGACGGCTGCGCTCAGCGCAGTGCTCGAGACGACGTCGCTCCACACGCTGAGGTAGGCGCGCATGATGCGCTCACGGGCTGCGCGGGCGGCGTCGTCGTCGAGGCCCTGGCCGATGCGCTCGAGCGGGACGAGCAGCGAGCACAGCGGGTTGCCGACGCTCGCGTCGCCCCAGTCGAAGATGCGCGCGTCGTGAGCGCCCGCCGAGGTGCCGTCGGCAAAGACGTTGCCAGCGTGCAGGTCGTCGTGCTGAATGGTCAGCGGCAACCCGACGGCGTCGAGCCGCTGCGCGGCGCGGCGCACCTCACGTGTCGTGTCGGGTTTGAGCCCAAGGCGTTGCCACCGGCGAGCAGATTCGCGCGGCGACATGTCGGGCACGCCCGCGTCGCGCAGTTGATCGAGGACCCGCGTCGACGAGCGTTGCAGTCGCGCGTAGCGTCGCACCACGGACGACATGAGGCTGACGGCGTCGTCGTCACGCTGGACGTCACGCAGCACCGGGCCCTGATCGGGCATGAGCAGCCAGCCGCGCTCGGGGTCGTCGGCCCACACGACCGGAACCGCGTCGGGCGTGACGGAACGCAACGCGCGCAGGATGGCGGCCTCGGGGCTCATCTCCGGGCTCGTCGCCTTGAACCACACGCGCCCTTGATCGGTCGTCTCGGCGACGAGCACCGTCGACCAGGGACGCACCCGCGGCTGCAACGGCGTCGTCGGCACACGTTCGAGACCGCGCCGCGCGAGGGCCGTGTCCATCCAGCGCACGGCCTCCCAGCGCCACGTCTCACTGCTCCAGATCGCGCTCGCGGGCGCGACCTGATCAGAGCCGGGGAGAACAGGAAGATCGGGTGACTTCACCACGTCGTTCGACCGCTCAGTCGATGTCGGCGTGAGCGGCGACCGGCATGGCGTCCCCGAGATCACCCGTCGCACCGGCATCACGTCCCGCGGCCGGCGTGCCTGCGTCACCGTCGCGGGTGCTTGCACCGCCGTCAGGCGCGTGTGCACCACCGTCGTACGCATCGGCGCGCGTGAGTGCTGCGTCGTCGCGCCCGAGAGCGTCGACGATGTCGGCGGCCGTCAGCCCCACGGTCGCGAGCACCTCGCCGCGCGAGGCGTGGACGAGGAACTCCTTGGGAATGCCGAACGTGTCGAGCGGCGTGCGCACACCGGCTTCACGCAGGCGTCGCGCGACGGCGCTGCCGACGCCCGCCTCGACGAGGTTGTCCTCGATGACGACGACCCGGCCCGCGGCGCGGGCGAGGTCGACGAGTTCGTCGGCCACCGGGTAGGTCCAGCGCGGGTCGACGACCTGGACGCGACGGCCCTGATCGGTGAGCAGATCGGCGACGCCGAGTGCCGTCGAGACCATCGACCCGACACCGACGACCAGCACGTCCACGCCGTCGCCGCCGTCGGGTTCACGCATGACGTCGAGGCGACCGAGACGTCGCTCGGCGACGAGCGGGTCGGCGACGTCGCCCTTGGGGAAGCGGATGACGCTCGGCGCGTCGTCGATGTCGACGGCCTCGCGCAGCAGTTCGCGCACCTGTGCGCCGTCGCGCGGGGCGGCGAGGTGCAGGCCGGGCACGATCGAGCAGATCGACATGTCCCACATGCCGTTGTGCGAGGCGCCGTCGGAGCCGGTGACGCCGGCACGGTCGAGCACGAACGTCACGCCCTGACGGTGCAGTGCGGTGTCCATGAGCAGCTGGTCGAACGCGCGGTTGAGGAACGTCGCGTAGACGGCGACGACGGGGTGCAGGCCGCCGTACGACAACCCGGACGCCATCGTGACGGCGTGCTGCTCGGCGATGCCGACGTCGAACACGCGCTCGGGGTACTTCTTCGCGAACCCGTCGAGCCCGACGGGGATGAGCATGGCAGCCGTGATGGCGACGATGTCGTCGCGCTCGGCGCCGAGGGCGACCATCTCGTCGCTGAACTCGTCGGTCCAGATGCGGCCACTCACCTCGAACGGCAGGCCCGTCTCGGGGTTGAACTTGCCGATGCCGTGCCACTGGTCGGCCTCGTCGGAGAACGCGGGCTCGTAGCCGCGGCCCTTCTGCGTGATGACGTGCACGAGGGTCGGCCGGCCGTAGTCGCGAGCGCGGCGCAGCGCGGCCTCGACAGCCGCCTCGTCATGCCCGTCGATCGGGCCGAGGTACTTGATGCCGAGGCTCTCGAAGACGCCCGTGTCGGGGTAGACGATGTCCTTGAGACCACGCTTCACGCCGTGCAGCGCCTCGTACATCTTCGTCCCGACCTTCGGCGTCGCCTGCAGGCGGTTCTTGCCCCAGTCGAGCACCTGGTCGTAGGTGTGCATCGTGCGCATCGTCGCGAGGTGGTGCGCCATCCCGCCGATCGTCGGGGCATAGGAGCGCTCGTTGTCGTTGAGGACGATGACGAGCGGCAGGTCGGCGTCGGCGGAGATGTTGTTGAGTGCCTCCCACGCCATGCCGCCGGTCAGGGCGCCGTCACCGATGACGGCGACGGTGTGACGGTCGCTCTCACCCTTGAGGCGGCGCGCCTTGGCGATGCCCTCGGCCCAGCTCAGCGACGTCGAGGCGTGCGAGTTCTCGACGACGTCGTGCTCGGACTCCTCGCGGCTCGGGTAACCCGACAGGCCGCCGGATTTCTTGAGCTTGCTGAAGTCATGGCGGCCGGTGAGCAGTTTGTGGACGTAGCTCTGGTGGCCGGTGTCGAAGACGAACGTGTCCTTCGGCGAGTCGAAGACACGGTGCATCGCGATGCTCAATTCGACGACACCCAGGTTGGGGCCCAGATGCCCACCCGTCTTGGAGACGGATTCGACGAGGAACTGACGGATCTCGGCGGCGAGCGCGTCGAGCTCCTCGGCGGGGATTCGCTTGAGATCGTCCGGACCCGAGATGGTTTCCAGCAGCGTCACGTCTCACTCAGCCTTTCGAAAGTGCAGTCTCCTGAGTCTAGGTCGTCGACCGCGCAGCCGCCATGCGGGCGGGGGCACCCTCCCGTCGCGCCCCCGTCGGAGCCGGTAGCGCCGTCGGAGATCAAAGGCCGGGACTCTGCCCGCCCACGCACCCGCCCCGAACGCCGGCGCATCACAGCCGAGGGACGAACGTCTTGCCGCGCATCGCCTCGTGCACGAGACGGACGGCGCGCGCCGTGGCACGCAACCGCAGCCCCTCCGCGGACAGGTGCTCCATCACCTGCGGCACCGCGCGCGGTGGCAGCTCGTCAGCGAGGTCGACGCGGATGCGGCGATATGACTCGCGCATCGCGCCGAGTTGAGCGTCGACATGCCACGTCGCCACCCAAGCGAGCGCCACCGGGTGACGGCGCCATGCGTCGTAGGCGCGAAAATCCGAGGGGCACTGATCGAGCAGCCACTGCGTCGCCGCCTCCTGCCACCCCGGCGCACCCGGCGGCGGCACACCTCTCGGCCAGCCCGGAGGGCCGGTGTTCACCTCGTCCGACATGACCCCAGCGTACCCCATTGTTCGAACACGTGTTCTATTTGATGACCGCCCCACGAGACCCGCAGACCGGCGCGAGACACGCCCCCGAAGCCGGGTGCTCTGTGGCATGCTGAGCCCGTCACACGGGAGCCCGAGGCGCGGGCTGAGAGGGCATCGCCATGCCGACCGTCCAACCTGATGCGGTTCATGCCGCCGTAGGGAGTGTTCGATCGTGGCTACCCTGACGCCTGCCCCTTCCCCTGCCCACGACGATGCGCCACGCCTGGCGCCGGCCGCCGCCACCCCAGAACGGCGCGAGGCCCGCCGCAGCGCCCTCGTCGGAAACTTCGTCGACCAGTTCGACATCTTCCTGCCCGTCATTGCGCTGGGTGGGGTGCTGTCGACGCGTTCGACGATTCCCGACGGCCTCGTCTTCGCCGCGACACTCCTGGGCCGCCCCCTCGGGGCGTTCATCCTCGGCACCCTGGCCGATCGTCGCGGACGAGCCCGCGTGTCACGCGGCGCACTGCTCGGCCTGAGCGTGTGCACCGGCCTCATGGTGACGCTCCCCCTGCACACCTCGACGTGGGCCGTGGCCGCTCTCCTGGCGTTGCGCTTCGCCGCCGGATTCTTCCTCGGCGGGCAGTACTCCGCGGCCATCCCCCGCGCCCTCGCGCTCACAGAGCCGCAACGACGCGGCCACCTGAGCGGCCTCGTCATGGCGATGTCACCCCTCGCGAACGCCACCATCGCCGCCGCCACGATGATGCTGACGGCCTCACTCGGCGGCGCGTACACCACGTGGGGGTGGCGCCTGCTGTTCGTCGTCGGCGCACTCCTGCCGTTGGCCCTGGCCCTCACCGCGAGGTCAGCGCACGCCGGGCCGGCAGGTCACAGCCACTCTTCCCACGAATCCGACAAGCGCGATCCCGCCGCGCACGTCGCGACCGACGACGAGGAAGAGCGCGTGACGGGCCGTGTCGTGGCCGCATTGTTCACCCTGATGACGGGGTTGTGGTTGTTCACGATGATGGGCGTCTCGGTGCTGACGAGTTCGCTGCGCCCGCACTTCTCCCCCCGTGACGTCGGGCTCGTCATGCTCGTCGCGACGGCCGTCAGTGCGCCGACGATGGCCGCGGCGGGTGTCGTCTCGACGCGTGTGGGCCGTTCACGCTTCTTCATGGCGTTCGGAGCACTGGCCTGCATCTCCGCCCCCGCCGCCTATCTCGTGGCAATGCATGCCGCGTCATCGGGCAGCGTCGTCGCCACGACGATCGCCGCCGCGGCCGTCCAGATCGTCACCGTCTCCGCCTACGGTCCGGTCGGCGCCTACCTCGCCGAACACTTCCCCGAGTCGCGACGTTCGCGCGGTTACGGCAGCGTCTATTCGGCGTCGATCGTGCTGCCCGGCCTGTACCCGTTCTGGCTGCCCACCGTGACGCAGTGGCTCGGCCGTTCGGCCGCCGTCCCGCTCGTGCTGTGCGTCGCGGGACTCCTCGTCACCCTTGCCCCCGCGTGGATACGCGGAAGTAACCTTCGTGGTTACGAAAAAGTAAGTTGAGTGGGTGAAATCAGCTCGAACCGGTGGCGACGCCGTGATGATCTTGCTAACGTCGTGACTCGGTTCACATCGACTATCGAAGGATGAGCATGTTCACCACACGCCGTACCGCCAAGATCGCCCTCGTCGCCACCGCCGTGGCCGGCACCGTCACGATGGCTGCGCCCGGCGCGCAGGCCGCGACGAGCGACACGAAGGACACCATCTGGAACCTCGGCTACGACACGTCGGCGACGACGACGATCAAGAAGTCCGGGCAGTCCTCGACGACGACCGGCTTCACCTTCTCCACCCTCCACGTCGAGAAGGGCGACCTGAGCTCCGACATCATGCTCAAGGACTTCAAGATGCCGGTGAAGCTCGGCAAGCTGCAGATCGCCATCGCGACGATCTCGCAGGAACCCGTCGGCAAGGCCGTCGGAACGATCGACCCGAACACGCACAAGATCGTGCAGACCCAGAAGGTCAACCTCCACATCAAGGATGTCTCGGCCACGGGTAAGGGCCTCATCAACCTCGTCGGCAAGAACTGCCGCACGAGCAGCCCCATCACGCTGACCGTGACGGGCAAGCAGGGTGGCTTGTTCGACCCGATCAACCTCTCGGGCACGTTCACCATCCCCAACTTCGCCAACTGCGGCCTGTCGACGAGCCTCGTCAACAGCCAGGTGGCCGGCCCCGGCAACACGATCAACATGACGCTCACGCCGCACGGCTGATCGCGACCGGCCTCACACGCATCATCTCGGCCGCCGGTACCCCACGGGTGCTGGCGGCCGACGCGTGTCGACTGACGGCAACCGCCACCCGCCCCGAGAGCCGCTCGACCATCACGCACCTGCACGACGAATGTGCGGCACATTCTTCGAGCAGACGCGTAATCGTCGAGCAACTGATGGCCGGCGCGGTTCACCCAGCGGTTGCAACCTCCGTCACCCGACGAAGTTGTAGTGCCACCACTCGGGGTTGGACCCGCGCCGATCCATGTAGTCGGGGCGGTCGAATCCCCAGCGCTTGGAGTTGGCCGTCAGCCACACGTCGTGAGAACGCCCGAAGTACAGAGGCGAGTTGATCGCGTTCGTGCGGGCGATGCCGAAGTCGATCGCGCTGCCCAACCCGTGGTTCGAGGTGCCGGGGACGGCCGCGCGGGGGTAGCCGAGAGTGCGGTACAGCAGCTGCTGGCGGCTCAGGGTGCGTAGGCCTCGGTGATCGTCAGCGCCACACCGAAACGAGCCTTGAAAGCCGCGGCCAGTCCGAGATATCCGACGGCCGCCGCGCGCGAGAGATACCGCGGCTCGTGCGGCAGGTTGCTGACGTTGACGCTCCAGCTCGGCAGTCGCGTGACGGCCGACATCGGCAGACGGCCGTTCACCGCGCGCGCCGTCGTCGCGACGAGGACTGCGGACGTCACCCACCGCCCCTTGAACGCACCCTCGGCGATGCGGAACCACAGGCTGCTCGCGTCGTAGGAGCCTGTCAGCGTCGTGGTGTTCACCAGCGTCCCGACGATCCGGGCGCGCGGTTCCAGCGTGGGCTGATCGCGCACATTGACGCGGTAGGAAAGCGTCGCGGTCGCCCGTCGCACGAGGACCGACGTTGCCCCCGCACGGACCACCTGCCTCGACGCAGGAACCGCTGCGAAAGCCTGCGGCGCCCCTTCGATCACGAGGGCCGTCGTCGCCGCAGCGAGGCCGGCGTGTCGAAGTGCGCCACGTCGCGTCAGTGTCTCCATCGCAGAATTCCCCCGTCACTCGTCGGCGCGCTGCCCGCCCCGCCATCAGCTCTTGAGTGTGACACACATCACCGCGGCTCGCGGGATCGTGCGTCACGCTCGTGAAACAGCGGCGCGCTGCGGCAGCACCGGTGCGGCCACCGCCTCGAGACACACCCCCACCCGGGGGCACCCACGCGTCGTGCCGTCCGCGCGAGAATGGGCCCATGACTTCTTTCGACGCCTGGCTCGAAGCCGCTTCCATCGATGACTCCGTGCGCGAACTGCGCCCCGATTACCGTGCCGTTCTCGTCGTCGCGCAGGGCCTGCACGGCGGTGAGTCGAACGAGGAGAGCGAGACGCTGCTGTTCGCCGCCGAGGAGCACGTACGCGGCGTGCTCGGGCACACGCCTCCCGAGGAACTGCCGCACATCGCGGCCTGGCGCGATGCGTACCGCGCGTTCGGCGCGAAACCGCAGCGCACACGCAACTCGGCGGAGGCGCTGCTGCGCCGAGCCGACGCCCTCCCCCGCGTCAACGCGCTGACGGATGCCTACAACGCGGTGTCCGTGCGTCACCAGACGCCCCTCGGCGGTGAGGATCTCGACGCCTACGACGGTGCGCTGCGCCTCACGCGCGCCACCGGCGACGAGGAGTTCTCGACGATGTCGTCGGGCGCCGAGACGATCGAGCACCCCGACGCCGGCGAAGTCGTCTGGCGTGACGACGCCGGCGTCACCTGCCGCCGCTGGAACTGGCGTCAGTGCTATCGCACCCGCCTGACGGACGAGACGACTAACGCGATCTTCATCTGCGACATCCTCGACGTCGAACCGGGTGACGGCGAGCAGCGCGCCACCGAGGTGCGCGACGCGCTGTGCGAGGCGCTCGAGGCCGTCAGCCCCGGAGTGACGCTGACGAGCCGCATCCTCTGATCCATCGGCGGCGCCGATGTTGCCCGGGTTTCGCGACATCGGCGCCCCGTTTCCCGGGCAACATCGGGGCGGCCGACGTCACGTCGCGCGCCTGCCGACTCACTAAAACTGCCGAATAACGCCCAAGAGTCGCCTTTCACCTCTACTGTGATTCACATCACGATGACAAGAGGTGACGCATGCCGAACATGGCCGACCCAATCTGGACGCACGCAACGAGCGCACCCGAGCGCCCCGCGCTTCGCAGCCCGAGCACGACCTGGAACTACGCCACGCTGAGGGACAAGGTGGCCGCGTTCGCGGGGCATCTACGTGACCACGGCATCAGCCAGGGCGACCGAGTCCTGCTCATCGCCCCCTCCGTTCCGGAGTTCGCCGTCGCCTACTACGCCGCGCAGGCCGTCGGGGCGATTGCGGTGACTCTCAACACGATGTCCACTCCCGCAGAGATCGAATACGTGGCGACGGACTCGGGCGCTCGGCACATCGTCGCGTGGCACGCGAGCGCCGCGGCTGGCGAACGCGTCGCGAGCAAGCTGACGATGGACCTCGTCATCCTCGATGCCGGCGCCGACGCCGCCACGCCAGCCCCGCTCGACGAACCCGTCGAGCGCGCTGACGACGACACCGCCATCCTGCTGTACACCTCCGGCACGACCGGCCGCCCCAAGGGGGTCCAGCTGACGGTGGCGAACCTCTTCGCCGTGGCGAGCGCGTTCATCACGCAGCTGAACTTCGCGCCGACGGAGAAGTTCGGCACCGCGCTCCCCCTGTTCCACGTCTTCGGTCAGTGCGTGTGCATGAACACGGCCATGCTGGCCGGCGGGTCGTTCTCGGTGCTCTCCCCCTTCGAACCACGCGCGATGCTGGCGATGATCCGCGACCACGAGATCAACGTCGTCGCGGGTGTGCCGACGATGTGGAACTACCTCGTCCACGTCGAGGGTGACTTCGGGCCGAAGGACTGCCCCGACCTGCGCCTCGCGGCCTCCGGCGGTGCGAGCCTGCCTGTCGAGGTCATCACCGCCTTCGAGCGTCGCTTCGCCTGCACCATCCTCGAGGGGTACGGCCTGACGGAGACGACGGGCGCCGCGAGCTACCACCGCGACGGCATCGAGCAGCGCGCCGGCACCGTCGGCGTCGCGCTGCCCGACACCGAGATCGTCATCGAGAGCCTCGACGGGGGCCGCGCGCCCGTCGGTGAGGTCGGACAGGTGCTCGTCAAGGGCCCGACGGTCATGAAGGGGTACTGGAACAACGAGGCGGCCACCGCCGCAGACCTGAGCGACGGTTGGCTGCGCACCGGCGACCTGGGCCGTCTCGATGGGGACGGCTACCTGGCGATCGTCGACCGGGCGAAGGACCTCATCATCCGCGGTGGGTACAACGTCTACCCCCGCGAGGTCGAGGAGGTGCTCTACAGCCACCCCGACGTCGTCGAGGCAGCCGTCATCGGCGTGCCGGACGAGCGTTACGGCGAGGAGGTCGCAGCCGTCGTCGTCCTGGCGCCGGGGCGCGAACTGAGCGCCGACGAGCTGCGCGCGTGGCTCAAGGAGCAGCTGTCCGCGTACAAGGTGCCCCACCTCATCCGCTTCGACGACGCACTGCCCAAGGGCGCCACCGGAAAGATCCTCAAGCGCGCCATCGAATGGACCACCGACGAAGGAGCAACACCATGACGCAGGTCCAGACCGTCACCGGCCCCATCGACGTCGAGCAGATGGGTGCGACTCTCGTCCACGAGCACATCTTCGTGATGAACGAGGAATACCGCCTCAACTACGCCGAGTGGGACGATCAGGCCCAGATCGCCGATGCCGTCGAGCAGCTGACGCAGCTCGAGGGGCTCGGCATCGACACGATCATGGATCCCACCGTGCTGGGGCTCGGGCGCTACATCCCCCGGGTGCAGCGCATCGCGCAGCAGGTGAAGCTGAACATCATCGTCGCGACGGGCGTCTACACCTACAACGAGGTGCCGTTCCAGTTCCACCACAGCGGGCCGGGGCTGCTGTTCGACCAGCCCGAGCCGATGGTGCAGCTCTTCCTGAAGGACCTCAACGACGGCATCGCGGACACCGGAGTGCGTGCCGCATTCCTCAAGTGCGCCATCGAGGAGCAGGGCCTGACGCCCGGCGTCGAACGCGTCATGCGTGCCGTCGGCGCGACGAGCGCGCAGAGCGGCGCGCCGATCACGGTGCACACGCACGCCGCGAGCGAATCGGGGCTCGTCGCGCAACGCGTGCTGGCGGAGGAAGGCGCCGACCTGAGCCGGGTCATCATCGGTCACAGCGGCGACTCGACGGACCTCGACTACCTGTGCCGCCTCGCCGACGCAGGCAGCTACCTCGGCATGGACCGCTTCGGCCTCGACGTGCTGCTGCCCTTCGAAGAACGCGTCGACACCGTCGCGGAATTGTGCCGACGTGGGTACACCGAGCGCGTCGTCCTCGCGCATGACGCGTCGTGTTCCATCGACTGGTTTCCCGCCGAGGCACGCAAGGCGGCCGCGCCGAACTGGAACTACCGCCACATCAGCGAGGACGTCCTGCCGGCCCTGCGTGAGCGCGGCGTCGAGGATGCTCAGATCACGACAATGCTCGTCGACAACCCGCGCCGCCACTTCGGCGGCTGACCCTGGCGCCGAGCACTCCGGCACCTGTGTCCGCACGAAACCCGCCCGAAGGTTGAGGTGATTCGCGCTCCATGGAGCGCGAATCACCTCAACCTCCCGCGCCGCCGAGGGGCCCGCGGCCTCAGACGGACGCAGCGTCGGCGAGTCGTTCGTAGCCGTAGAAGTCGCGCTGGCGTTCGTTCACCCAGACGCGAGGCCCGTCGGGGGCGCTGATGAGCGCGGTGCGCCCATAGGTCTCGTCGACGATCTCGACTTCCACCCCGGCCTCGCGACACAGGCGCTCGAGATCGTCGAGCGCGTCGATCTGGAACGACAGTGCGGCACCGCCCTCCCCCTCGTGGACGAGCACCTCGCCGCCGCCCGCCGCGACCATCTCGACGAAGGTGCCCGCGTCACTGCGCAGGACCGGGTGGAGACCCAACGCCTCGAACGCCGTGACGGTCGTGTCAATCTCGCCGACCAACGACAGCGGCGTCACCATGAGCGCACCCGGTCGTCGCGGCCCCGTCGGCACCCGTCCTTCGACGACGGCGACGTCCGGCCCCGCAGGGCCGCGGTGCACGTCGAGCACGCGGCCGAAGTCCTCCGTCACCATCGTTCCGCCAACCCCCACCGCGGCCAGGGCGCCGCGCGCGGCATCGAGATCGGCGACGACGACCTGCAACGCGCAGGAGCCGGTCGGCGCCTCGTCGGAGGCGGCATGCACGCCCAGCAACCCACCGCCCGACATCTCGAACTCGGCGTACTCGGGCGAGGTCACGACCGGGTCGCCTCCCAAGGCCCGCGCCAGGTCACTCCATCGCTCGGCATCGCCGGTGAACACGATCTGCCTCACCGCCACGCGCTGCGTGCCCTGCTCTTTCATCGCTTCTCCTCGAGGTAGTCGCTCATGACGTGCTCGACGAAGGCGGACAGGCTCAGCCCCTCGTCGATGCTGCGGTGCTTGATCTCGCGAACTAGGTCCGCAGGTAGGTAGACGTTGAACTGTGCCTTTTTCGGACGATTCTCGACCATCACCCCTCCTTGTTATCTTGCTAGCAATTTAGCATGGACGACGACGTTACCGCGCCAGAAGCAGGAAGTTGCTCGACACGACGACGCGGCCCGGCTCCCCGAAGGGGAACCGGGCCGCGTCGCTCGTGCAGGTGGGTCAGATCGCTCAGGCGGCGTTCTTCACCAGGTTGCGTAGCACGTACTGCAGGATGCCGTCATTGCGGTAGTAGTCGGCCTCACCGGGGGTGTCGATGCGAACGACCGCGTCGAACTCGATCGGCTCGCCGCCGTCCTTCGACGCGACGACCTTGACCGTCTTCGGCGTCGTGCCCTCGTTGAGCGCCTCGATGCCGGTGATCTCGAACGTCTCGGTGCCGTCGAGGCCCAGGTCGTCCGCGGTCTTGCCGGCCGGGAACTGCAGCGGCAGCACGCCCATGCCGATGAGGTTCGAGCGGTGGATGCGCTCGAACGACTCGGCGATGACGGCCTTGACGCCGAGCAGACGCGTGCCCTTGGCAGCCCAGTCGCGCGAGCTACCCGAGCCGTACTCCTTGCCACCGAGGACGACGAGCGGAACGCCGGCCTCCTGGTAGGCCTCGGACGCTTCGAAGATCGTCGTCTGCTCACCACCGTTGAGGAAGTTGCGCGTGAAGCCGCCCTCGACGCCGTCGAGGAGCTGGTTCTTCAGACGGATGTTCGCGAACGTACCGCGCACCATGACCTCGTGGTTGCCGCGACGCGAGCCGTAGGAGTTGAAGTCCTTGCGCTCGACGCCACGCTCGGCGAGGTACTTGCCCGCCGGGCTGTCGGCCTTGATGTTGCCGGCCGGGCTGATGTGGTCGGTCGTGACGGAGTCGCCGAGCTTCGCGAGCACGCGAGCGCCCTTGATGTCGGTGACCGGCGTCGTCTCCATCTTCATGCCGTCGAAGTAGTTCGGCTTGCGCACGTACGTCGACTTCTCGTCCCACGCGAAGGTCTTGCCCTCGGGCGTCTGCAGGCTCTGCCAGCGCTCGTCACCGGCGAAGACGTCGGCGTACTCCTTCGTGAACAGGTCCTTCTTGATCGCGCCCTTGATCGCGGCGTCGACCTCCTCGGCGGACGGCCAGATGTCCTTGAGGAACACATCGTTGCCGTCGTCGTCCTTGCCGATGGCGTCGTTCTCGAAGTCGAAGTCCATCGTGCCGGCCAGCGCGTAGGCGATGACGAGCGGCGGGGAGGCGAGGTAGTTCATCTTGACGTCGGGGCTGATGCGGCCCTCGAAGTTGCGGTTACCCGACAGGACGGCCGTCGCGGTGATGTCGTTCGCGTTGATCGCGTCCGAGATCTCCTGCTCGAGCGGACCCGAGTTACCGATGCAGGTCGCGCAGCCGTAACCGACGAGGTAGAAGCCGACCTTCTCGAGGCTCTCCCACAGACCGGCGGCGTCGTAGTACGCGGTGACGACCTTCGAACCGGGCGCCATCGACGTCTTGACCCACGGCTTGCGCGTCAGGCCCTTGTCGGCGGCCTTCTTCGCGAGCAGACCGGCGGCCATCATGACCGACGGGTTCGACGTGTTCGTGCACGACGTGATCGAGGCGATCGCCACGTGACCGTGGTCGAGCGTGAACGAGCGACCGTCGTTCATCTTCACCTCGACCGGCTTCGAGATACGGCCCTCGGCCGACGGCACCGCGGCCTCGACGGGCGTGACGGGCGTGGAGTTGTCGGCCTGCTCGTCGCTGCCCGGCTGCATCGGGTCGGAGGCCGGGAACGTCGTGCCCTCGACGCCGTTGCCCTCGACACCCGAGGTGTAGCTCGGCAGCTGCTCGCGGAACGTCTTCTTCGACTCGGACAGGATGATGCGGTCCTGCGGGCGCTTCGGGCCGGCGATCGACGGGACGACGTCGCCGAGGTCGAGCTCGAGGTACTCGGAGAAGCGGGGCTCGTTGCTCGGGTCGTGCCACAGGCCCTGCTCCTTGGCGTAGGCCTCGACGAGAGCCACCTGCTCGTCGTCACGGCCCGTCAGGCGCAGGTAGTCGAGCGTGACGTCGTCGATGGGGAAGATCGCACACGTCGAACCGAACTCGGGGCTCATGTTGCCGATCGTCGCGCGGTTGGCGAGCGGAACCTCGGCGACACCGTCGCCGTAGAACTCGACGAACTTGCCGACGACGCCGTGCTTGCGCAGCATCTCGGTGATCGTGAGGACGACGTCCGTGGCTGTGACGCCCGGCTTCGTCGAGCCCGTCAGCTTGAAGCCGACGACGCGCGGGATGAGCATGGAGACGGGCTGGCCGAGCATGGCCGCCTCGGCCTCGATGCCGCCAACGCCCCAGCCGAGCACGCCGAGGCCGTTGACCATCGTCGTGTGCGAGTCGGTGCCGACGCAGCTGTCGGGGTAGGCCTTGCCCTCGCGCACCATGACGGTGCGGGCGAGGCGCTCGATGTTGACCTGGTGGACGATGCCCGTGTCCGGCGGGACGACCGCGAACTCGTTGAACGCCGTCTGGCCCCAGCGCAGGAACTGGTATCGCTCCTCGTTGCGCTGGTACTCGATCTCGATGTTCTTCTCGAACGCCTGCGGGTTGCCGAAGTCCTCGATGATGACGGAGTGGTCGATGACCATCTCGGCCGGGGCGAGGGGGTTGATCTTCGCCGGGTCGCCGCCGAGGTCGCCGACGGCCTCACGCATCGTGGCGAGGTCGACGACACAGGGAACACCGGTGAAGTCCTGCATGATCACGCGCGCCGGCGTGAACTGGATCTCGGTGTCGGGGTCGGCGTTCTCGTCCCAGTTGCCCAGAGCAGCGATCTGCTCCTTCGTGACGTTCGCGCCGTCCTCGGTGCGCAGCAGGTTCTCGAGGAGAACCTTGAGGCTGTACGGGAGGTTCTTGCTGCCCTCGACCGTGTTGATGCGGTAGATCTCGTAGCTGTTCGAGCCAACCTCAAGGCTGCCCTTTGCTCCGAAGCTGTCCGTGCTCTGACTCACGCCGACTCCTTCGTCTGTTGCCTGGGCACGCACCCCTCGGGCACGCGTCCCGCGTCATTTATCTTGACGTCAAGATAATCAAATCACACGCCGGGAACGGGCCTCAGCAAAGGCATGCCTAACTTCGACAGCCCCGTCGTGACGCCGCTCTCACGATCGATCGTAGGCCGATCCGACGCGCCTGTCTGCCCGTGCGCACACTTGGTCGCGCCTGTTCCTGCTCACTGCCGTCGCGCCGAAGAACGGCTGACGATCAACCCCGCGGACGCAGCGTCGCGATGCACTCGATGTGCTGCGTCATCGGGAACGCGTCGAAGCCGCGCAGGTTCGTCAGCTCGTACCCGTGCGACACGAAGTAGCCGAGGTCGCGCGCGAGTGCCGCCGGGTCGCACGCCACGTACGTGACGACGCGCGGTGCGAGGCCGACGATCGTCGCGACGACATCGCGTCCGGCACCGGCGCGCGGTGGGTCGAGGACGACGACGTCGGCGCGCTCCAGCGGCAGGCGCGCCTTCTCCACGGGTGAGGTGAGGAGGTCGACGTGGCGCGCACCGCCCATGTTGGTGCGCGCGTGGTCGACTGCGTCCGCGTCGGCTTCGACACCGACGACGCGCCCGTCAGGCCCGACGAGGTCGGCGAGCGCCCGCGTGAACAGGCCGACACCGCAGTACAGATCGAGGGCGCTCTCCCCCGGCTGCGGGTCGGTCTCGTCGATGACGGCGTCGAGGAACGTCGCCGCGGCGCCCGGGTGGACCTGCCAGAAACCGCGGGCACTGACGTCGAACTCCGCACTGCCGTGCGCCGATTCGACGACCTCGCGGACGGTCGGCGTGATCTCACCCCTCGGCTGAGGCAGTTCGATGCCGATGATGTCGTCGCCGACACTCGGGCGCACCAGGTCGAACCCGGTGACGCCGGCGTCGAAGCGTTCGTGCAGGGCGGGTGTGAACCCGGCATCGGCGATGAGGCAGTCGTCGATCTCGACGAGGCGGTGCGAGCGGTGCTCACGCAGTCCGGCCACGCCACCGTCGACGGCGAGTTCCAGGCGGGTGCGCCAGCGCAGACCTTCGGCTATCGGGCCGTCACCGGGCAGGGCCTCGACGGTGAAGTCGGGGAAGCGTGCGTCAACATCGAGCTTCGCGATGCGGGTGAGCTGTTCGCGCACGACGTCGGCCTTGAGGCGGCGCTGCGCGTCGAGACTCGCGTGCTGCCAGTCGCAGCCCCCACACAGGCCCGGCCCGGAGAACGGGCACGGCGGCGTCACCCGATCCGGTGAGGCGCTGAGGATCTCGATGGCGTCGGCGCGCAGGAACTTGGACTCGCTCGTGCCGTCCGTGATGCGCGCGACGACGCGCTCCCCCGGCAGCGCGTGCCGCACGAACACGACGCGCCCGTCGTGACGCGCGACGCAGTGACCACCGTGCGCGACGTTCTCGACGTCGAGCTCGAGGCGCTGCCCCTCCATCGCAGTGCCCTTGCGAGTGCGTCGACGGTTCTGCGCGCTGCGGCGCCCGGGTGCGGTGCGAGAGGTTGCCATACGCCCCAGGGTTCCTGTCGTCGCCGCGAAACGCAACGAAGGTGGGCTTGGCTCGGATGGACACGGCTTCGATAAGGTCGAAGCGTGCACTACGTCATCATGGGTTGCGGTCGCGTCGGCTCCTACCTCGCGCGCAACCTCCAGGACGCCGGCCACTCCGTCGCCGTCGTCGACCGCGACGAGGCGGCGTTCCGTCGCCTGCCGAGCTCGTTCGAGGGCAGGCGTGTCGTCGGCATCGGTTTCGACCGCGACACCCTCGTCGCCGCGGGCATCGAGCAGGCGTATGCGTTCGCCGCCGTGTCCAGCGGCGACAACTCGAACATCCTCGCCGCACGCGTCGCGCGCGAGACGTACGGCGTCGACCACGTCGTCGCCCGTATCTACGACCCGGGCCGCGCCGAGATCTACGAGCGCCTCGGCATCCCGACCGTCGCGACGGTGCGCTGGGCCGCCGACCAGGTGATGCGGCGGCTCGTACCGCAGCAGGCCGTCACGGTCCACCAGGACCGTACGGGCAGCGTCAGCATCGTCGACATGCCCGTGGACGCCGCGTGGATCGGCACCCGCTACCGCGACCTCGAAGCCGCGACGGGCACGCGCGTCGCGTACGTCGCGCGCACCGGCACGGCGCTGCTTCCGCGCGAGGATCTCGTGCATCAGGACGGCGACACCGTGCATCTCGTCCTCGCCACCCGCGACGTCGAGCGTGTCGAGGCCGTGCTCGCGGCACCGCCGTCGAGCATCACGGGTGTGCGCCCTGCGTCGTCAGGAACCGCGTCCTCCGGACATGCAGAAGCGTCCAACCCGACGACCCGCCGGCCCTGAGTCGACCCGCCGCCCGTCCGATCCGAACCGAAAGGCCCAGCATGCGCGTCGTCCTCGTCGGAGCAGGCAGCGTCGGACGTTCCATCGCCCGCGAACTACTGCTCAACGACCACCAGGTGCTACTCATCGACAAGTACGCTCGCGAGTCCCGCGTGCAGTCGATTCCGGAGGCCACCTGGCTGCTCGCCGACGCGTGCGAGGTCACGACGCTGCACGAGGCCCAGCTCGAGGCAGCCGACGTCGTGGTCTGCGCGACCGGTGACGACAAGGTCAATCTCGTCGTCTCTCTGCTCGCCAAGACCGAGTTCGGCGTGCCGCGCACCGTCGCACGCGTCAACAACCCGAAGAACGAGTGGATGTTCGACGACGGCTGGGGCGTCGACGTCGCCGTCTCGACGCCGCGGCTCATGACGGCGCTCGTCGAGGAGGCCGTCAGCGTCGGTGACCTCGTGCGCCTGTTCGAGTTCCAGCAGGGCAAAGCGACGATGGTCGAGCTGACGCTGCCCGCTCACGCGCCGTTCGTCGGCAGCCGCGTCGACGAGGTGCACCTGCCCGCCGACTGCGTGCTCGTCGGCATCATCCGCGACCAGCTGCCCATCGCACCGAGCCCCCACGACACCCTGCATGCCCTCGACGAACTGCTGTTCCTCGCGACCCCGTCGGCCGAGCGCGAGCTCGCGGCGACGCTGACGGGCCGGCGCCCCGAGGAGATCTCGACGGTGCACTCCGGCCCGCAGGCCTGAGGCCGCTCCGGGCTCGCGGCAGCGACGTTCGTCAGCGACCCTCGTCGACCTCGGCGGGCCGGATGTTCCTCCCGCGCCCGAGGTTCTCCTCACGGGCGATGTCTTCGACGTGCTCGGCGTGTTCAAGGCGCTCGTGGCCCTCGGGGTCGTCGTGCAGCAGCGGGTCGTGCGACTCGAGCGGCGTCTCACCCTTGACGAGCAACAACACCATGAGCCCGAGCGCCGCGAGGTACAGCGGCCAACCGAGCACGATCTTGCAGACGCCGAGCGCGGTGACGTCGTCGGCGAGGTACAGCGGCACCATGACGGCGAGACGGATGGCGAACAGCGCGGCGAACACCCACGTCAGGCGCGTGCAGACGCGCACCATCGAGTGGCTGCGCTGCCATGCCGTCGGGTCGTCCTTGAGGTTCGGGTCGCCGCCCGCGACGATGAAGCCCACGAGCGGCCAGCGCACGGCGATCGACAGCACGCTGATCGCGAGCATGACGCCGCCCTGGATGAGCCCAGGCAGGAACACGTCGGAGGCGTGCCCGGAGCGCTTCGCGAGGAACGCCGCGAGGGCCGTCGCGAACGCCGCCATGAGCACGAACCTCAGCGTCTGACGCTGCACGAGACGCAGTAGCGCGGCGAGGACGAGAACGGCGCCGGCGGCCAGCAACGCGGCGTTGAGGTTCTTCGTCGCCGTCCACACGATGACGAAGGCGACGGTCGGCAGCGCGGCCTCACAGGAACCGCGCCAGCCGCCCATCGCGGTCGACAACCGCTCGCGGATGACGGCCTCGACGGTGTTCGGTGCGTTCACGGCTGCTCCTCGGTGCGTGGGCTCGGCACCAGTTCGTACGCGGGGTTGAAGATGGCAGGCCGGGTGCGGTGCGTCGCGGCGAGACCGCGCGCCCGCACGACGACACC
Organism: Dermacoccus sp. MPR-E5; assembly: GCF_058809565.1. Lineage (NCBI taxonomy): Bacteria > Bacillati > Actinomycetota > Actinomycetes > Micrococcales > Dermacoccaceae > Dermacoccus > Dermacoccus sp. MPR-E5. The sequence continues at coordinate 181,908 of NZ_JBXASS010000003.1, forward strand.
GGGCTCGATGCCGCCGATGTGGCGTCGCCCCAACCACACGAGCGCGACCTCGTCGCCGTCCGCCTCGCGGACCTGGGCGACGACGGCGGGCACGTGACCGTCCGCGGCTCGCTCGTCGACGGAGGCGATGACGCCCTCGACGACGCGCGGTGTGCGCACCGGCGCGAGGCCCGGCATCGACGCCGGTTCGCGTTCCGGTGGCGAGTCGAGGCGGTGCGAGCCTCGCCGGCGCTCGACGCGGCGTCGCAACCCGGTGGGCGCGACGCGGCGCGCGAGCCACGGACGCATCAGCGGGTCTCCGTGATCTCCGGGCCGCGCTCGAGGGGGCCGACGGTGGAGGCGTCGGTGTGCTGTTCGTGCTCCTGCGCGCTCGCCTGAGCCTGCGCCATGAGCTCGGGCGGCAACGTCAGTTCGAGCAGTTCGCGCGGGGCGCGCGGGTCGGAACCACGGTGCACGACGACGGTGCGGACGAACTCCATCGCGCGGGCTGCGGCCTCGTCGTCAGTGGCTGCGTCACCGGAGAGGACGGCGCGCAGGAACCAGCGCGGGCCGTCGACGCCGACGAAACGAGCCGGCGAGAACGTCGTGCGTCCGTCGGGTCCCTGGCTGGGCATCCGCACGTGCAGTTCCGTGCCGAGCGGTCCGTCGACCTCCTCGGCCGTGCCTCCGCCGGCGACGATCGCCTCGGCGATCTCGCGCCGGATGCCGTACCAGACGCCCGTCGTCTTGGGCGCGGCGAACACCTGCAGCTGCACCGCAGACGTGCCGGCCTCGCCGAAGACGGCCGTCATGCCCGTGAGGGTCTGGGACGTCTCGTCGACGTCGAGGCGCAACTCGATGTCCGCGGTCGGCACGAGGCGCAGCGAACCGAAGTCCATCTCATCGCGCGTCGGGGCCGAGGCGGAGTCGAAGGGGCCGTCGCTCAGGTCGACCTCCTCCCGCGGACGCAGCTTCGAACGGCGTCGGCGCGCAGCCTCGTCGTCCTCGGCGCTCGGCTCGTCGAGGTCGACAGCCTCGGCATCGAGGTCGCCGGCGTCGAGGTCATCAACGTCCGTGGAAGCGTCGTCAGCGGGCGTGGTCGGTTCGACCTCTTCGCTCGTCGCAGCGTCCTGCGCCGCGTCGGCGCCCTTCTTGCGTCGTCCGAAAACGGCCATGTTCACTTTCCCTCTCGCTGGGGCGCGCGCCCCGTGTCGAAACCACCGCTGGAGCCGTGGCCGGATTCACCGCGTTGCGTGCTCGTCAGCGATTCGACGTGCTCGAACACCACGGGCTCGACGCGCTGGATGACGAGCTGGGCGATGCGATCGCCGCGTGAGATCGTGAAGGACTCGCGCGCGTCGGTGTTGATGAGGTTGACCTGGATCTCGCCGCGATACCCCGAGTCGACGACGCCCGGTGCGTTGAGCACCGTGATGCCGTGGCGCGCCGCGAGCCCCGAGCGGGGGTGCACGAAACCGGCCCAGCCAGGCGGCAGTGCGAGCGCGACGCCCGTCGGGACGAGCGCACGGTGGCCGGGCGCGAGCGTCAGGCCGATGCGGGCACGCAGGTCGGCGCCCGCATCACCGTCGTAGGCGTAGGCGAGCGGCTCGAGACCGGCGTCGAGCTGGAGCACCTCGACGTGCAGGGCTTCGGCGGCACTCATCCTCAGGCGCAGTCGCTGCAGACCGGCAGGCCGCCGTCTTCCTCGGCGAGCTGGCTGCGGTGGTGGACGAGGAAGCACTTGCTGCAGGTGAACTCGTCGGCCTGACGCGGCAGGACGCGGACGGACAGCTCTTCGCCGGACAGGTCGGCTCCCGGCAGCTCGAAGCCTTCGGCGTGCTCGGTCTCGTCGACGTCGACGCTGCCGGACGACTTGTCGGTGCGCCGGGACTTCAGCTCCTCGATCGAATCCTCGTTGACGTCGTCGTCGTTCTTGCGGGGGGCATCGTAATCAGTTGCCATCAGTGTTCTTTCTTCGCTGCGTGCGTGATGGTGGGCGAAGCGCCCCCATCACTTGATTCCCCGCTGTAACGCGCGGCTGAGCCATTTTGTGCCCGCATACTAACGCGCCGCGGGGAAAAGGCAACCGCGAAGCGCCTCGTGAATCTTCGGGGTCGACGCGACGGCCATGGTCTTACCCGCGGGAAGCCCGGGCATGCCGCTCATGAGAGCGCCCGCCTCGGTTGCGATGACCTGGCCGGCGGCCTGATCCCAGGCGTTGATCCCCGACTCGTAGTACGCGTCGAGAATGCCCTCAGCGACGAAGCACAGGTCGATGGCGGCCGCGCCGGCGCGACGCACGTCACGCACCTGCGGCAGCAACGATGCGAGCATCTGCCCCTGCTCGCGGCGTTTGTCGGCCTCGTAGCCGAACCCGGTGCCGACGAGGGCAAGCTCGAGCCGCTTGCACCCGCTGACGGCGAGTGGGCGTCGCCGTCCCGCCCGGTCGACGACCTCGGCGCCCTGGCCGTGGCCCGCGACGTACGTGCGATCCAGCTCCGGCACCGCGACGGCGCCCGCGACCGGCAGCCATGCGCCCTCGCGGGCGGTGTCGCCGACGCACACGGCGACGGAGACGGCGTAGAACGGGTGGCCGTAGAGGTAGTTGACGGTGCCGTCGATCGGGTCGATGACCCACGTCAGCCCGGACGTGCCGGCGCTCGCGCCGTCCTCCTCACCGAGGATGGCGTCGTCGGGGCGCGCCGCGGCGATACGCGCGCGCAGCAGTTCTTCGCTGCGACGGTCCATGACGGTGACGACGTCGACCTCGCTCGACTTCGTGTCGGCGACGCCGAGCGCGTCGGGGCGTTCGTCGACGATGAGCTCGCCCGCCTCGCGCGCGAGATCGAACGCGAAATCGCGCAACACGCGCACCGTCGCGTCATCCGGCACGAGGTGCGTCAGCGCGCCGAGGCCGCGCTCGCCGGCCTGTTCGCTCACCGCGTCAGTCCCGGCCGCACAGCGCGGGCTTCGTGGCGCGCAGGTTGGGGCAGCAGCCGGGTTCGCAGACGCTGGGCCGCGCCTCACCGGGCCACGCGGGGTGCTCGGGCGATTCGCCGCGTGTCTCCGCGGCGCGTTCCTCGAGCAGGTCGACGAGGCCGTGGACGAACTCGGGGTCGACGCCGACCGTAGGCACGCGACGCATCGTCAGCCCCAGGCGCTCGGCGGTCTCGGCGGCCTCGGTGTCGAGGTCGAACGCGACCTCCATGTGGTCGGAGACGAACCCGATCGGCGCGACGACGACGTGCGTCACACCGCGCTCGGCGAGGTTCTCGAGGTGGTCGTTGATGTCCGGTTCGAGCCACGGCTGCGACGGCGGGCCCGAACGCGAGCAGTACACGAGCGCACCTTCGAGCTCGCGTGACAGCGTCGCGTTGGCCTCCGAGAGGATCGCCGCGCCCAGCTCGTCGTGCTGCTGCCAGTACAGGTTGCCGTCGCCGTCACCGGGGCCGGAAGTGTCGTCCATCGCGAGCGGGATCGAGTGGGTGACGAACACGACCTGCACCTGCTCGTCGGCAACGCCCGCGAACTCACGCAGGGCGTCCGTCACGAGGCGCGTGTTGGTGCGCGCGAAGCTCGGGTGCGTCGCGAACTGACGCACCTTGTCGATGCTCAAGGCACCCTCGGGGACGCTGCCGTCCTCGGACAGCTCGTGCGAGGCCGCCGCGAGATCCTCGCGGTACTGACGGCACGAACTGTAGGAGGAGTAGGCGCTCGTCGTCAGCGTGACGACGCGGCGCGCGCCGCCAGCGTACGCCTCGCGCAGCGTGTCGGCGAGGAACGGTTCGGAGTTGCGGTTGCCCCACACGATCGGCGTCGTGATGCCGCGACGCTCGAACTCGGCGCGCAGCGCCGCGATGAGGGCACGGTTCTGATCGTTGATGGGGCTGCGCCCACCCATGATCTCGTAGTGGTGCGCGACGTCGGCGAGCCGCTCGTCGGGGATGCCGCGCCCGGCCGTCACGCGGCGCAGGAACGGCATGATCTCGTCGGCCTTCTCGGGGCCGCCGAACGAGGCAAGCAGCACCGCGTCGTAGGGCTCGAGGGCGTTCGCTTCGGTCATGGGCGATCTCCTGTTCGAAGGGGCTGCGGCGCGTTGAGGTCGAGGATGACGGCCACGATGCGCAGCACGAAGACGATGACGACGCAGCACCACAGTACGGGCACGCTGTAGTGGTGGCTCTCGTGGGCCACGACGACGAGGGACGAACCGAGCAGCGCCGGCACCGCGTACAACTCGCGGCGCAGCACCTCGGGGACCTGGCCGACGATGACGTCACGCATGAGCCCGCCGCCGACAGCCGTCAGCACGCCGACGAAGATCGACGTCGTCGCACCCATCCCGTACGCCAGCGCCTTGATCGATCCGGCGACGCAGAACAGGGCGAGGCCCGCGGCGTCGAGGATGCGCACGAGGCGCGCGATGCGGCTCACCTCGGGGTGCAGGACGAACGCACAGATGCCGGCGAGCACGCAGACGCCCATGAGGCGCCAGTCGCTGACGCCGACGGGCGGCGTCTGGCCGATGAGCAGGTCGCGCAGCACCCCGCCGCCGAGGCCTGACATGCCGGCGAGGACGATGACGCCGAGTACGTCGAGGCGTTTGCGCACCCCGACGAGCCCGCCCGACAGGGCGAAGACGAAGACGCCGACGAGGTCGAGGACGAGCTGCAACGAGTGGCTTTGCGTGAGCACCATGGCAGGCGACACGCTACCGCGGGCGGGGCGGCCTCCCGGAATCGTTCGTGGGAGCATGGCAGGGTAACGCCCAAGGTCTGGTTACGGATGGAGTTCGTCGTGCAGGAATTGCGTTTGGTGGGGGTCGCGGAAGACGGGGCGAACCTCCTGCTCGCCGACGGTGACGGCGGGCGCTTCACCCTCGCCATCACCGACGAGCTGCGCACGACGATCCGGCGCGATCGTCGTGAGCCGGCCAGCGCCGACCGCCAGGCCAAGCAGGAGAACCCGCTGCGTCCGCGCGACGTGCAGGGCCTCATTCGCGGCGGCGTGCCGCTCGAGGAGATCGCCGAGCGCGCCGGCTGGTCGCTCGAGAAGGTGCAGCGCTACGAGGGCCCGATCCGCGCCGAGCGCGACTACGTCTCCGAACTTGCCCAGAGGGTGCAACTGTTCGGTCGCGGTGAGACGACGACGCTGCGCGAGCGCGCCGACCGCCGTCTCGCCGAACGCGGCGTCGAGGCCGAGCGCGTCGTGTGGGACAGCTGGAAGAACGACGACACGCACTGGACCGTCATCGTGCGTTTCCCCGCAGGCGGCCGTCAGCGCGAAGCGACGTGGCTGTTCGACCCGGTCAACCGCGCGCTGCGCACCGTCGACGACGAGGCCCGTTGGCTCGGCGGCGACGAGATCGCCGCGGCCGACGAGGATTCCCCGCAGCGTCAGAAGGCCGCCGCCCGCAAGGGCGGCGCCCGCACGCACCGTGACGCGCCCGTCTACGACGTCGAGGCCGAAGGTGGCCTCGCCGATGCCCAGGACCCGCACCTCGGTGCGCGCCTGTCACCCTCCGACCCGCGCGCCGGCGCCGGTGACCTCACCGCGTCGATGCGCGCACGTCAGGCCAGCCGCGGCCGTGGCCGCTCGTCGTCGCAGCGTTCGAGCGGCGGCGCGGGCACGACGTCGGCGACGTCACGGGCCACCCAGTTGCCGGCGTCGATGGCACCGACCGAACGCACCGAGCGCATCGACGTGGGCACGACTCCCCCGCCGCTGCCCTCTCACCCGCGTCCCGAAGAACTCACCGAATCCGGCGACGAGTCGCGTGAGGCGCCCGTGAATACCGCTGGGGGCAAACGTGATTCGTCGGGTCGTGACGGCGACGCCGTCACGAACGATGCGGTGACGACGAGTGCCGCGGGTTCTGGTGCCGACGCTCGGGGCGTGACCGGCGCGAGCGACGACGACTCGCACGCCGGCGCGCAGAGTGACGACACGAACAGCGAGACGTCGCACCATGTAGACGTCGACGAGGCGTCCGGCAAGGCCGCGCGCGGCTCCCGTCGTCGCAAGTCGCGCCGCCCGCGCGCCCGCGTCGAACAGGCATCTGTGCGTGGCGCACTGCGCGATGACGACGACGAGCACGACGAGTCGCTCTTCGGCGAACTGCCCGGCCACCACGACGGTGGCGACGTCTACGAGGACGACGCCATCGACGCGGAGGAGCACGACGGCGAACACGAGTTCGATGACGTCGCGACTACCTCGTCCGCGGAATTCGACGACGAGGTAGCGGCACAGGCCGAGAACGAGTCTTCCGACGATGCCGAGAGCGCGTCGGCGGCCGACGAGGAGACCTCCGGCACCGAGACCCGCGAAGCCGCGCCGACGAAGAACGACACCACGTCGAGGGACGCGTCGTCGAAGGGCACCTCGAAGGGCACCTCGCCCGCGGTGCCGCCGCGCGCGAGTCAGAGCCGCAAGAGCTCGCGTCCGAGCGTGCCGAGCTGGGACGACATCATGTTCGGGGGCCGCGGCCCCAAGAAGTGAGGCGCGGACCGCGCCCTGCGTTCCATGCGACGACGAGTGCGGTCCACGTCAGCAGCACGACCGCGGCGGCGTACATGCCGATCGTCGCGTCGGTCGGGATGATGCAGGCGAAGATGCCGCCGAGCACCCACGCGAGCTGCAGCACCGTCTCCGATCGCGCGAAGGCGCTGGTGCGTACGGCCTCGGCGAGATGATCCTGGATCAGCGTGTCGAGCGCCAGTTTGCCGAGCGCCTGCCCGAGGCCGGCGACGAGCCCGACGATGACGGCCGTCATGAGATCGAAGTGCACCGCGGCGACGACGACGGCCGCGGTGTCCGCGAGCAGGCACGCGAGGATGACGACGCGAGGCGCGAGCGCGCGCACGACAGCTCCGGCAACGGATCCGAGCGCGTTGCCGACGGCGGCGGCGCCGACGACGATGGCGAGCAGCGTCGTCACCTTGTCCTCCCACCCGGGCAGCGGATGGGTCTTCATGAGGAACGCCATGAACATCGTGAGGAAGCCGCTGACCCAGCGCAGCCCGGTGTTCGTGCGCAGCGCAGCGACGACGGCGGGCGGCATCGTCAGCTTCGGGGCGCGCAGTGAACCATCGTGGCGGTCGGAGTCGATGTTCGCCGGCAGCAGGATGGCGAGGATGGTGCCGACCACGAACAGCAGGAACGCGGCGCGGAACGCCCACGTCGCCCCGAACAGCGCGGCCGCGCCACCAGCGAGCGGGCCACCGATCGTCGCGCCCGTGACGCCCGCGAGGCTCATGCGGCTGTTGGCGCGCACGAGGCTCATCCCGTCGGGCAGCAACCGCGGCGTCGCCGACGATCGGGTGACGATGTAGGCCTTGCTCGCGACGAGGATGGCGAGCGCCGCGGGGAACTGCCAGACGGAGTCGCGTTCGATCGCGTCGGCGAGCACCCAGCACAGGAAGCCGCGCAGCGCGAACGTCGCACCCATCGCCCACCGACGGCCGTGACGATAGCGGTCGAGCAGCGGCCCGACGAGGGGCGCGACGATGGCGAACGGCAGCATCGTGAGCACGAGGAAGAGCACGACGTGGCTCTTCGCCTCCCCCGGCTGCGCGGAGATGAACAGCGTCCCGGCGAGTCCGACGGTGACGGCGGCGTCCCCCGCGTTCGACAGCGCGTGCACCTCCATGAGGCGCCCCAGGCCGCTCTCGCCGGCGCCCTGGGCGTTGCTCGCGCGGCGGGCAGCGCGCAGGGACGCCTTCGTCGCCCCCGCGCTCAGGCGAGCAGCACCACGCACGCCCTGGCCGGCCAGGCGCCCCGCGGCGAGTGCGCCACCGGCCATGCGTCGGGCGTTGTCGGATGCGGACGTTCCGGCCGTGCCCTGGGTGGCGTCAGGCGCCGGGCCGTCCGTCTCGTCGCCTCGATTCGATGCAGCCGCGCGTCCGAGCTCGCGCGTCTCGTCCAGCTCACGGGCGCCACCGCGCCCGGTCGTCTCGTCCCACCCGCGGGCGTCATCGTCCGCGGCGGGTCGTCCGGCGCGCCAACTCGGAGCGTACGAACCGCGCGCCCAGTACGGCGTCGTGTCGTCGGCGTCGTCGTCTCGAGGGCCGGAGCCTGGCGTGGACATGGCGACTCAGGGGCCTTCGTGTGCCGTCGACGATTCGCCCGCTGGCTCGGACGCGACGAACGTCGAGGCGGGCACCGGGCAGACGTCGAGGTCGAACGGCATCTGCTGCGCCCCGATCGTGCGCGCGGCATGTGACGTCATCCGACGCATGAAGTGGCGCCGGCACAGCACCTCGTACTCGACGAGCGGCGTCTCGCCCTGGTCGCCGGTGTCGCCGACGACGACCTGCTCGCCCTCGACGACCATCGTGCCGTCGACGACGCGGGCGTTGTGCGTCGCGCGCTTGCCGCACCAGCACAACGCCTCGACCTGCAGCAGCTGCGTGCGGTCGGACAGTTCGAACAGGCGACGCGAGCCGGGGAACAGTTGGGTCTTGAAGTCGGCGGTGATGCCGAACGCGAAGACGTCGACGTCGAGTTCGTCGACAACGCGCGCGAGCTGATCGATCTGCTCGGGCTCGTAGAACTGCACCTCGTCGGCGATGACGTAGTCGAGCTCGCCGAGGGTGACGCGCGCGGAGACGGCGAGATCCCACAGGTCGAGGCCGGCGTTCACCTCGAGGGCCTCGCGGCGCAGGCCGAGGCGTGAGGAGATGACGGCCTCACCGGCGCGGTCGTGCTGGGTGAGGACGATGCCGCGACGGCCGCGCGCGGCATGGTTGTGATCCATCTGCAGCGCCAGCGTCGACTTGCCGCAATCCATCGTTCCGGTGAAAAACACGAGCTCAGCCACGGTCAGTCACCCTAGCGCGCCCCGAGGTGGAGGAACGGCACGTCGAGTTCGTCGGGCGTCATCGCACCGTGCTGGCCGAGCAGCGTGAGCACGCGGTCGCTCATGACACGCGAGTCGACGTACCCGCGCGCGCTCGTGACGGAGACGACGACGTCGCCGAAGCGTCCGGCGGTGGCGGGATCGAGCCCGCCGACCCAGCCGGCGTCGGCGAGCTGTTCGCGGGTGAAGACGTGTCCGTGCGCGCCGATCTCGGCGCGCCAACGCGACTCGACGTCCACGAGCGCCCCCGGCTCGACGTACAGGTGCAGCGCGCGCATCTCTCCCCCGACGCGTCGGACGCCGTCGCGCAGGTGCGGCGTCGTCGCGATGTCGACGCGCGCGTCGAGAGGGACGTCGACCATGCCGTGGTCGGCGGTCAGCGTGAGCGACGTGCCCGCGGGGCGCCCGAAGTCGAGGCGCGCCATTGCGTCGTCGAACAGCGCGAGCTCGTGCGCCCACTGCGGCGAGCCGACGCCGTGGACGTGGCCGGCCTTGTCGATCTCGCCCCAGTACAGGTAGACGAGTCGGTGACCGCGCCGGGTCGCGGCCAGCGCTGCGTCGACGCGATCGTTGAGCCCCTCGGCCGGGTAGAACGTCGCGCCGCGCAGGGCGGCGTTCGTCAGGCCCGAGCCGTCGAAGTAGCCGGGGCCGATCATGGCGGGACGCAGGCCGGCGACGTCGGCGCGTTCGAACACCGTCGGGTTCGGTTGCCACGCCTGCGGATTCGGCCCGTCCTTCCACGTCAGCTCGTTGAACACGCGCCCCGTCGCGGGGTCGACGACGAGGTAGCCGGCCAGGCCGTGCGCGCCGGGGGGCAGGCCGGTGCCGAACGTGCCCATCGACGTCGCCGTCGTCGTCGGGAAGCCCGCGGCGAGGGTCTGCATCCGCTCGAGGTGTTCGCGCAGGAACGGTGCGTGCGCGCTCTGACGGCGCAGCAGCCGCGCGCCCAGCCCGTCGGCGAGGACGACGATCGCCGCGCGCGCCTGCGGCAGCTTGCGCCCGGCCCCCGCGAACGCGACGGGGTCGAGGCTGCGTGCCACGGACGGCAGCACACCGGCGAGCCCGTCGGCGTCGTAGCGGGGAGCCTTCATCGCGGGCGTCAGCGGGCCGTGGAGCCGACGACGGCCGACAGGGCGTGCGCGAACGTCATCGCCTGCTGCAGGCGACCCTCTCCCTCGGCGTCGGCGGAGATGCGCAGGCTGATGTCGTCGCCGGTGATGGTGCCGTCGTAGCCGTGGTCGGCGTCGCAGTTCGGGTCGCCGCACGTCGCGGGCAGCAGGTCGATGCGGCTGATCGTGCCCCAGCCGATCGTCAGCGTCACCTCGCGCCCGAGGCTGCCGGAGCGGTAGCCCTCCGGGGAAGTGACGACGTGCGTCAGCGTCACGCCGCGCACGAACGACAGCGCGACCGTCTCCGACGTCGCCGTCACGGCCTGACGCGTCGAGCGCACACCCCCGGCGGCTGAGTCGTCGTGGTCGTCGGCGTGAACGATGACGAGCTTCGTCGGCGTCAGCACGAGCACCGTGATGTGACGCAGCAGTTCGTCCTGCTCGAAGGTCGTCTCCACGTGCACGAGGTGCTGGCGCACCTCGTCACCGGCGAGCGCGGTGGCCACGACGTCGCGCACGAGCGCGGGAAAGTAGCCGGCCTCGTCGATGGCACGAGCGAGGTCGGTGGGAAGGTTCTGAGCCATGCCTGCCATCATCCCATCCTGCGGCCCGCGCTCGCCTCTGGAGGGCGACCTCACGTCATGGCCCGTCGGCCCGAGTCCTGACGCAGCGACGCGGGCGCCAGCGTGATGCGCGCGCCGAGGACGTCGAGGCCGCCGGGGTGCGTGCTCACCGGGTTGAGTTCGAGGTGAGCGATCTCGGGGTTCTCGTCGGCGAGCACCGACACCCGCGCCACGAGATCCTCGATGGCGGCGCGGTCGATGCCGCGCCCGCGACTGCCGTCGAGCAGCGGCCACGCCTTGATCGAGCTGACGAGTTCGCTCACGTCACCGGTCGTCAGCGGCGGGTTGCGGTAACCGACGTCGTCGAGCAGGTCGGTCGGCGGGCCGGAGACGGAGAACGAGACGACGGGACCGAACAGCGGATCCTCGACGCTCGTGACGGAGCAGCCGATGCCGGGGGTGGCCATCTTCTGCACGACGAACTGGTCGGGGCCGTACTCCTCGAGACGCTCCGCGAGCGCCTCGTAAGCCTCGACGACGGCGAGCGGCGAGCGCAGGTCGGCGCGCAGCGCGCTCGCGACCTGGTGACGCACCTGCGGCGCAATCGACTTGACGACGACGGGGAAGCCCAGCTGCTCGGCCGCGTCGACCGCCTCCTTGGGCGAGCGCGCCGGAACGGAAGGCCACACCGAGATCTTGGCGAGCGCGAGCAGCTGCGCGGTCTCGTCGGCGGTGAGCTCCCGCCCGTCGGGCGATTCGGCCATGATCGAGCGCACCATCTCGTGCACGCCCTTGCGGTCGATGCCGAGCGGCGCGACGGGTTCACCGCGATCGCGCCCGCGCCACTCGGCGTAGTTCGTCGCGGCGGCGAGCGCTCGCACGCCGTCCTCGGGCATCGGGTAGGAAGGCACGATGCGCGTCGAGCCGTCGGGCGCGGACGCCGACAGGTCGTCGCTCACACCGTCGATGCCGAGGAACGTCGTGACGCAGGGCTTGTCGTACTGCGCGCTGACGGCGGCGACGGTGCGCGCGACGTCACGCCCGCCCGTGATGAGCGGCGGGATGAAGCTCGCGACGACCGAGTCGACGTTCTCGTCCTCGAACGCGGCGACGAGCGCCTCACGGAACGCGTCCTCACTCGCGTCCGCGGCGACGGCGACGGGGCCGCGGGTGACGTCGAGCTTCCAGCTCAGCGCCGCGTCACCGCACAGCGCGCCGAGCGCGTCGGAGTTGGCGACGACGGCGACGCGCCGCCCCTTCGGCAGCGGCTGGTTGACGACGAGCTGCGCGACGTCGAAGAGTTGGTGGACGTTGCCGACGCGGATGACGCCGCTCTGGCGCAGCATCTCGCGGAAGGCACGCGGAGGCGTCCGTGTCTCCCGGACGCGGTGCCCGGGCGGGCGTCCGAACGCGGAGACCTCGGACTTCACGACGACGACGGGTTTGCGCAGCGCGAGCTGCCGCGCGATACGCGTGAACTTGCGCGGGTTGCCGACCGATTCGAGGTAGAGGCCGACGGCGTGGGTGTCGTCGTCGTCGATCCAGTACTGCAGGAGGTCGTTGCCGGAGACGTCGATGCGGTTGCCGGCGGAAGCGAAATCGGACAGGCCGAGGCCGCGCCGTCCGGCGCTCGCGAGCACGGCGATGCCGAGCGCGCCGCTCTGCGCGAACAGCCCGAGGTGGCCGGCGGGCGGCATCTCGTAGGCGATGGAGGCGTTGAGGCGTGTGTCCTCGCGCGTGTTGATGAGTCCGAAACTGTTCGGCCCGACGACGCGCATGCCGTGTCGGCGGGCCAGCGCGAGCAGCTGGGCCTGACGCTCGGCGCCCTCGGGGCCCGACTCGGCGAACCCGGCGGAAACGACGAGCAGCGCTCGCACGCCCGCGCCGCCGCACTCGGCGACGACGTCGAGCACCCTCGGAGCAGGCACGGCGATGACGACGAGATCGATCGGTTCCCCGATCGCGCTGATCGAGGGCACTGTCGGCAGGCCCTCGATCGTCCCCGCCTCGGGGTGCACGACGTGGAGTGTGCCGCGGTAGCCTCCCTCGACGAGGTTGGCGAGCACACGACCGCCGACGGAGCGTCCGTCGCGCGAGACGCCGACGACGGCGATCGACGACGGGTTGAGCAGGGCACGCACCGACTGCGACTCGGCGCGCTGCTCGCGCGCGAGGCGCACGGCCTGCGACTTCTCGTTGGGCTCGATCTCGAAGCGCACGGAGATGACGCCGTCGTCGAAGTTGCGGCTGACGTCGTAGCCGGCCTCGGTGAAGACCTGGATCATCTTGCGGTTCTGCGGCAGCACGTCGGCGACGAACTCGGCGACGCCGTTCTCGGCGCCGATCGCCGCGAGATGCTCGAGCATGACGGAGCCGACGCCGCGGCCCTGGAAACTGTCGGCGACGTTGAACGCGACCTCGGCGCTCGTCGCGTCGCGCCCTCCGAGGCGGTCGTAGCGGCCGATGCCGATGATGTCGTCGGCAACGGTCGCGACGAGGGCGACTCGTTCGACGTAGTCGACGTGCGTGAAACGGCGCACGTCACGATCGCTCAGGCGCTTGATCGGGGCGAAGAAGCGCAGGTAGATCGATTCCTCGCTCTGCGCGGCGTGGAAGCGGTGGATGCGTTCGGCGTCGTCGGGGCGGATGGGGCGCACGTGGGCCACCGAACCGTCGCGCAGGACGACGTCGGCCTCCCACTCGCGTGGGTAGTCGGCCGGGATGCTGGGCTCCACATCGCTCATGTCGTCATTCAATCACCGTGCGCCGACAGCGTGGCGTGACCAGTGCACGCCGTTGTCGGCGGAGGTCCAGATGTCGCCGTCATGGCGCGTGACGGCGGCGACGCCGGGCTGGTTCGCCTGCAGGGAGTCGAACCCTCCCGGGCTGGGGCGCGACGTCGGGGAACCCTCCGTCCACGACGCGCCGCCGTCCTTGCTCGCGGCGACGGCGATGTCGCTGAGCGATCGCGTCGTGCCGTCGAGGGCTTCGCGTGGGCCGCCGCTGACGGCGACGACGTGCGTCGCATCCTTCGCGGCGATCGTCACGTGTCCCTGCGTGGGCAGTGTGAGGTTGCCGGCGCCGACGAGCTGCCACGTCGCGCCGCCGTCGACGCTCGTGACGGTGGAGTAGCTCGTCGAGCGGGCCGTGACGACGGCGTCGCAGACGGCGACCATCCGTGACGTCGCGCCGAGGCCGGTCGCCGCTTCGATGGTCTTGCCGTTGCACGCGGGCGGGGTCGACAGCGGCGTGAGGGCGTCGCCCGTGAGTCGCCACGCGCCGGAGGCTTCGCCGCCGCTGCGTTCGGCGCGCGCGAGGACGAGCAGGTTCTCGCCGGCCGTCACGATGCCGGCGTCGCTCACCTCGCCGGGCGGCGTGACGCCCGCCACGGCGTCGATGAGGGCGGGCGTGCGGGCGGTGCCGATGCGGGCGACCTCGAGGCGGCCGGTGCAGCCACCTTGGATGCAGCTCGCGGCGGTGAGGGCGTAGGCCTGGCTGTCGTGAACGGCGACGTCGAGAACGCTGACGCCGGGGTGCTGCACCTGCGTGAAGCTGCGACCACCGTCGTGGGTGACCCACAGGTCGGAGCCGAACAGGTATCCGGTGCGCGCGTCGAGGAAGCGCAGGTCACTGATCGCGCCGGCGGGTTGGATGAGGGGTTGCGCGTCGCCCTGCGCGGACGACACGTCGGCCTGCGTGAAGGAGTGCACCTGCTGCCAGGTGCTGCCGCCGTCCTGGGTGCGCAGCAGGGCCGGGCAGGGTGTGCCCGCGCACGTCGTCTGCGCGAGCGCGAACTGGGTCCGGCCGAAGCGCGCTGACAGCGCCCACACGATCGACGACGTCGACGCCGGCGTCGCGGCCTGCGCGGTCTCGACGTTCGGCGACGAGCCGGACGACGGCTCGGCCGCCACGCCCCCGCCGACCGGTTCGCCGGCGCGCACGGCGCCCGGGCGCAGTGGGTCGCGGACGATGGCACGCGCGCCGTAGATGACCGCAACGACGCCCAGGGCCGCAAGCACGAGCGCGAGCGCCGCCCGCATGCTCGGCGAGCGGCGCAGTCGATGCCACCGGTCCGCCGTGGACGGGCGCCGGCCTTGCCCGCTCACCCCACCATCTCCCGTCGGAACTCGTCGTACGTGCCGGCGAGGTGGCCGATCAGCGCCCGCTTGAGGCCCGGCTTCTCGAAGTAGGAGTTGACGAACTGCTCGTTCGCGTCGTGCCGTTCGAGCATGACGTCGGCGAGCAGTTGTTCGAGCACCAGCTCGAAGGCGGAGCGGTCGTTGTACTGCGCGACGACGCGCAGGCGGTCGTTGTCCTTGACGGCGGCCCATTGCTGGTCGATCCAGATGCGGTCGCCCTCGCCCAGGTCGGCGCCGAACTTCTCGTTCATCGCCTCGATGAGCGCCGAGAGCTTGTCCTTCTCCGGCTCGTTCTGCGAGCCCTTGCCCTCGCCGGGCAGTGCGACGCCCGCCTCGTCGCTCGCCTCGAGCCCGATGTCACCCTCGTGCGAGACCGACAGCCGCAGGTGCGTGAGCTGGACGGCCTTCGACAGCTGCGGCATCGGGTCGCTCTCGCGCTGCGGCAGGTCGGCGAGCAGCAGCTTGCCGTAGAGGAACAGCCGCTCCAGCGTCGCGTCGACCCACGGCATGACCTGCGCGAGAAACGCGTACGCGCGCACGAACTGTTCGAGCGTGCTGCGGAACTCTTCGGCCGCGTCGTCGTCGAGGGCGATGAATCGCCCGACGGCCGCGCCCACGTTCGCGTAGATGGCGGGCTGCTTCGCGTCCGCCCCGTCGAGCAGGGCGACAACCGCCGCCTCCATCTCGGCGAGCGACAGCACGCCCGCCGATTCGAGGTCGTGCTGCAGCGTGTAAAGGATGTTCGGGTCGGTCGGCGCCGCGAACGATTGCTCGTAGAACGGCGCGAACGCGTCGCGGATCTCCTCGGCGGTGTTCGCGAAGTCGAGCACGAACGTGTCCTGCTTGCCCGGCCGCGTGCGGTTGAGCCGCGACAGCGTCTGCACCGCCTTCACCCCGGCGAGCTTCTTGTCGACGTACATCGTGTGCAGCAGCGGCTCGTCGAACCCGGTCTGGTACTTCTCGGCGACGACGAGGAACTTCGCGTCGTCGTCCTCCTTGAACCGCTTGGGCAGCTGCGACTCGGCGAAGCCGTTGATCGACGCCTCGGTGAGCACGACGTCGGGCGCCGCGTCCTCGGTGACGGTGCCGGAGAACGCGACGAGCGCGCGCAGCGGGCGAGCGCCCGTGTCGTACCCCATGCGTGCGATGTAGCGCGCGATGGCCTCCTGGGTGCGCACCGCGTGCAGCCGTGAGCGCGTCACCACCATGGCCTTGGCCCGGCCGTCGATCTTGTTCATCGTCTTGGCGCGGAAGTGCTCGACGATGATCTCCGCCTTCGCGTCGAGCTCGTACGGGTGCAGCGACGCGAACCGGGCGAGTGCGGCGCGGCCCTTGCGGGTGTCGAGGTCGACGTCGTCGCGCGGTTCGGTGTTCGCCAGACGGTAGTAGACGTCGTACGTCGTGTAGGAGGCGAGCACGTCGAGGATGAAGCCCTCGTCGATGGCCTGGCGCATCGAGTACGTGTGGAAGGGTCGGTAGTCACCGTCGGCGTCCTTCTCCCCGAACTGTTCGAGCGTCTTCGGTTTCGGCGTGGCCGTGAACGCGAAGAACGACAGGTTCGTGCTCTTGCCGCGTTGCTTCGCGGAGGCGAGCAACGCATCGTTCGCCTCTTCGGCTTCTTCTGCTTCGGCCTGCGCAGCTTCCTCGGCCTCGAGCCGGTCGTCTCCGCGCAGGACGCCCTTGAGTTTCTTCATGCCGTCGCCGCCGGTGGAGCTGTGGGCCTCGTCGACGATGACGGCGAACCGCTTGCCGGCCACCTCGCTCGTCTCCCCCTCGGCGGCGGCCTTCTTCGCGAGTTCGACGACGACGGGGAACTTCTGCAGCGTCGTGATGATGACGCGCGCGGCGTTGCCTTCGAGTGCTTCCTTGAGCTGCGCCGAGTTCTTGTCGATGCGCACGATCGTGCCGGGCGTGTGTTCGAGCCCGGCGACGGTCTCCTGCAGCTGACGGTCGAGCACCGTGCGGTCGGTGATGACGACGACCTTGTCGAAGATCGGCGTGTCGTCCTCGCCGTGCAGGCGCGAGAGCGAGTGTGCCGTCCACGCGATGGTGTTCGACTTGCCCGAGCCCGCCGAGTGCTGGATGAGCCGGTCGACGCCCGCACCGTCGCGGCGGGTGGCGTCGAGGATCGAACGCACCGCGTGCCACTGGTGGAAACGCGGGAACAGCACCGTGCCGTCACTGACGTGGAGGAACGTGCCGAGCAGGTCGAGCCACGCGTCGCGCTGCCACACCTGCTCCCACAGGTAGGCGCTCTGATACGCGCCGCTCGTGGGGTCGACGGGCGGGTTGCCGGCGCTGCCCGGGTGGCCAGGGCCCGCGGAGCCCTGGTTGAAGGGCAGGAAGCGTGTGGCCGCGCCGGCGAGACGCGTCGTCATCGCCACGGCGTGCGGGTCGATGGCGAAATGCACGAGCATGCGGCTCGCGAAGATGAGGTCGGCCGGGTTGCGGTCGCTGCGGTACTGCGCCATCGCGTGTTCGATGCCCTGCCCGCTCAGCGGGTTCTTCAGTTCGGCGGACGCGACGGGCAGGCCGTTGACGACGAGCGCGAGGTCGAGCGAATCGCGCGGGTTCGACTCGGAGTGGTGCAGCTGACGCACGACGCCGAGCCGGTTCGCGTCGTACTTGCGCTGCATCTCGTCGTTGAGCCCCGAGGCGGGCTTGAAGTAGCAGAGCTTCACCGGCACGCCGGAATCCTTGACGCCATTGCGGAGGACGTCGAGCGTGCCACGGTGGTCGACCTGCTGCTGCACGACGGTGACGAACTTCTCCCGCGCCGCAGGTTCGCCGCCGTGACGCGTGACGAGCTGCGCCCACGCCTTCGGTTGGGACGCCTCGACGAACGCGATCACCTCGTCGGGAAACAGGCCGCGCTTGCGGTCGTACGTCGTCGGATCGACGCTCACCCACCCCGCACCGAGCAGGTGCGCCTCGATGTTCGCCTCGAACACCTTCTCCTGCGTGACGGTCATGCCTGCTCCCCAGGGATTCGTGTCGAAGCCGTCGTCACGTCGAACTCACCCGTGACGGCGGCCGTGATGAGGGATTGCTTGTATTCGGTCAGGCGCGCGATCGACATCTCACTGGTGTCGCGAGCAGCCGACACCGCGCGGCGCGACACCGACAGGCCGTGCATCAGGCGAAGCTGCTCCGCGCGCTCGGGGAACGGGAAACGCGTCGCCCGGAGCTGCTCGTTGGTGAGATGGCCTATCGTCGACTGCCCGTTCTCGACGGCGAAAACGTTGAGGTCGACGCACACGCGCAGGCATTCCAGGAGCCATTCCGGTGCACTGCGCCCACGCGTACGCGCTCGATGAAGCGCCTTTTGGAAACCCATCTCCTCGATGCGGCCGTCCCACAAGGCGGCGCGTCCCGGCTGCCCCCCTTCGCAGATCAGGAGGTCGCCGGCCTTCACGGAGTAGCGATCGAACTCGTGTGGGGCGATGTCCATCGACTTCAGATCATCGACCTCGATGACATCCCATTGCACGTTGGTGTTTCGCAGATAGCGCACCGGGTGGTCCCCCGTCTGGCGGGACTCATCAAGCATCTTCCCGAGCTCGACCTCGAATTGACTTCCAACCGTCAGGACTGGCCAATCCACCGGCACGGTAGGTGTCCACGTCAATGCGCTCGGCCGGCGATCGACCTCATGCGCGCCAACCACCGCTTCGTAGGACAGACGCGCCGCCAGAGCGTCGAGCTTTCGAATCTGCTGTTGGCGCGCAGTGATGATCTGGTCGATGCGGGCAACGCGGTCGTCGAGGAAGTCTGCGATTCGCCGCTGCTGCGCGACGGAGACGCTGGCCACTTGGACCCTTTTGATGTCCGAACCCGTGATAAGCGGCTGAGCTGTTGAACCCACAATGTCATGGCCAAGGCGCGCACCCATAAGGCAGTAGGCGAGCCACCGTTCGTCGACACCGATTGGCGTCACGACCACGGTGTTATCCGTCGCCCAAGCGGGTTCATGCAATAACCGGACTGAACCGACGGTGCCCACTCGCCCAATCAAGAGTTGGCCAGGACGCGTGTTTACTGCCCCAACTGACCCCATTCGGCCCCCGGCCCCAAAGACTGGGAATGCGCCATCCCCCAGGCCTCGCGGACTATCTCCGCTCCTCACTTTTACGACATACCCCAGTTTCACAGCCCCAAGCCCTTCATCCAGCCTTGAATCTGCGTTTCGAGGTCACGGATCTCGGCGGCGATCTCCTCCACCGGGCGGGGCGGTTCGTGCACGTAGAACTGGCGGGTGAAGGGAATCTCGACGCCAATCTTCGTCTTCGTGTGGTCGATCCACGCGTCGGGCACGTAGGGGCGAATCTCGGATTCGAGGTGCGCCCCGGCCGTCTCGCGCAGGGCGGTCTCACGGGCATCGGGGTCGAGGGAGAACCAGCCGTCAGGCAGGGGCACGTTCTCGGCGTCGCGCAGATCGGGGTCGGGCTCGGGCTGCCCCTTCTTCGTGACGATCGGCGCGTCGGAGTCGGCCACGGCACACGCGGCGGCGAACTTCTTGCGCTGCGCCGCCGTCAGCTTCGCGATCGCGTCGGCCTCGGCCAGCAGTGCCTTCTCCGTCTCGAACCGCTGACCGACCAGCGGCGCGAACACGTCGAACGGCGCATCGGCGACGGCCTCCGTCGTCACCTCCCAACGGCGGCGCATCGGACGCTCCACCGTGATGCGCTGGAACCCGAACGCCTCGCGCGGCAGCACCTTGACGCGCGCATCGCCGTCCGCCTCGTCGAGGGCGCCGCCGTAGAGGCGCCCGATCTCGGCGATGGCGTCGGCCGTCAGCTCCTTGCGCTTGTCGCCGAGCGATTTGCGCATCTTCGTGCCCATGGCGCGGGCGTCGACGAGCTTGACGAGGCCGCGGTCGGCGTCGGCCTTGTCGTTCGTCAGGATCCACACGTACGTCGAGATACCGGTGTTGTAGAACATCTGGTCGGGCAACGCGACGATGCCTTCGAGCCAGTCGTTCTCGAGGATCCACTGGCGGATGCGCGACTCCCCCGAGTCGGCCGCGCCGGAGAACAGCGGCGAGCCCGACAGCACGATGCCGACGCGCGAACCCGTCGGCTTCATCTTCGAGAGCATGTGCTGCAGGAACAGCAGTGAGCCGTCGGACGAGCGCGGCAGGCCCGCGCCGAAGCGTCCGTTGATGCCCTGCTTGGCGTGCTCCTCCTTGATCGGCGCCGCGTACCCGGCCCAGTTCACGCCGTAGGGCGGGTTGGCGAGGATGAAGTCGAAGTGCTCACCGCCGAACGCGTCCTGCGTCAGCGAGTTGCCGTTGCGCATCTGCTTGGGGTCGATGTCCTGCATCATGAGGTCGGATTGCGCGATGGCCCACGTCTCGTCGTTGAGCTCCTGGCCGTAGACCTTCACCTCGGTTTCGGGGTTGAGCGCCCTCATGTGCTCCATCGCCGTCATGAGCATGCCGCCGGTGCCCGCCGCGGGGTCGTAGACGGTGCGCACCGGCAGGGGGCTCTCGACGAGCTCGCGGTGCGCCTCGCCGCCGACGAGCAACTCGACCATGAGACGGATCACCTCACGCGGCGTGTAGTGCTCACCAGCCGTCTCGTTACTCATCTCCGAGAAACGCCGCAACAGGTCTTCGAAGATGTACCCCATCGCCTCGTTGCTCACGACACTCGGGCGCAGGTCGAGATCGGCGAAGTCGGCGAGCACGCGATAGAGGATGCCCGCGCGATCCATGCGCGCGATCTTGTCGTCGAGGTTGTATGCCTCCATGACGACGTAGGCGTCGCTGCTCAGGCCACGGATGTAGTTCGATAGGTTCTCCGCGAGCGCCTTGTCGTCGCTGAGCAGACTCGTGAACGTGAAGCGCGAGATGTTGTAGAACCGCTGCCCCGCCACCTTCTTCAGCATCATCGCCTGAGGGGCGGCGATCGTCTCGAACGTCTTCGCCTTGGCGAGCACGGCGGGCTTGGTGTCGCCGAGCACGGCGTCCATGCGGCGCAGCACGAGCAGCGGCAGCATCACCTGGCCGTACTCGTGCTGACGGAACGTGCCGCGCAGCGTGTCGGCGACCTTCCAGACGAAGGCGACCTTGTCCTCGAAACCTTGCGGTGATGCCATGCGGGCCATTCAATCAGCACGCTCCGCGCGATCGGGCGTCAACGTGCGCGCGTCCTCCACGGCCAGGGGAAAGCCGCCAGGCGGCGTCCGGCCACCATGGGCCCGATCGGGGTCTGCGTGCCGAGCGGGGCAGGCGGGGCGACGAAACCCGAACCCGTCAGCTGGCCCTGCCGCTGATGCCGTGGATTTCGCTGGTGATGTGAGTCATCGTGCCAGGCGCTGAACGCGCCTCGACGCTACGGAAGGTTCGCACGGATCTGCCGCATGAGATCGGGGTACGGGTCGACGAGGGTGCGCTCGCCGCGCGCCTCGCGCACGACGTTCTGCAAGAGCTCGCCCGGAAGGTAGTAGCGGCCACGGCCGCGCGTCGTCCCCTCGGGGCTGAGCAAACCCGCCGTGGCCAGCGCCGCCAGGTCACGTGTCGCCGTGCGTTCTTCCACACCGGTGCGGTTGACGTAGGTGCTGCGCCGGATGCGGATGCCCAGGGCAGCGTCGAAGAGTGCATCGACCGAGCGCTCCGGCACCCCTGTCGTCGCCACCAGGCCGTCGAGCGCGCTCCAGACGTTCTCCGCGTCGCGGAAGCGCCGCCGGAGCGTCTGGGCCTGCTGGTGGTGGGCTCTGAGGGAGAACTTCACCCACGCCGTCGCGTCGCGCTGGGGGTTCCAGGCACCCTGCCCCGTCGCGGCCAGGACGTCGTAGTAGGCCCGCGTGTTGGCGCCCAACCACTCCTCGATGCTGGAGAACTCCGGCTCGAGAATGTCGTCGGTGGCGAGCACCAGCGTCTGCAGGACGCGGGCCATACGTCCGTTGCCATCACGGAAAGGGTGGATCATGACGAAGTTCAAGTGAGCCATGGCACCACGAACCATGCTGTGCTCCCCCGATGACGCACTCATGGCGCCGACCATGGCGTCGATGAGGGCCGGCACGTCGTCCGGATCGGGCCCCTCGTAGACGTTCGCTCCGGTCGATTCGTCCTGAACGTAGATGGCTGCCCGCCGGAACTCGCCGGGGCTCTTCGACAGGTCATGTTCGAGGAGCATGAAGTGCATCGTCCTGAGCGTGTGAGCATCGAGAGCGAACCCCGGCAACGTCGCCATACGCAGCACGTACGTGAGCACGCGCCGATAGCCCTCGATCTCCTTCCATGTGCGCTCATCCGCCGTCAGCGGCTCATCGCCCTCGACTGCAGCCGCCGCATCCTCGGGGGTCACGTCGTACCCCTCGATGCTGTTCGACCCCCTGATGGCACGCGCTTGGGTCGTCCGGCGCAGGCCCCCGGACCATCGTTTCGGGGCGCGCAGCACAGCGGCCATCTCGCGACGGATGGCATCGATCTCGTCGAGCACAGCGACGTCGACCTCGTCGAGGTCCGGTGTCTCGTACAACATGGCCACCCCTCCGTCGTGTCCCGATGTCTCGATGTCGTTTGCATTAGGACATAGAGACAGTAACCCGCCGCGTCTCTATGTCCTAATGCAAACGACATAGAGACATGACTGCCACAGGATGCACCCACACCTCCGCCGCGTGTCGCGAACCCCCGTCAGCGCGCGGATGCGCGAGGATGAGCGATGCACCCTGCCCGGGCACCGGGCGTCAGCGAGCTAGTGAGGAAGCGCAGTGGCACGCACGAAGAAGCCCGAGATGCCGGACGAGGACATCGTCGAGAACATCATCGACATCGATGTCGAGGACGAGATGCGGGCGGCTTTCCTCGAGTACAGCTACTCCGTCATCTACTCGCGTGCCCTTCCCGACGCGCGTGACGGGCTCAAGCCGGTGCAGCGGCGCATTCTGTTCTCGATGGACGAACTCGGCCTGACGCCGAACAAGAACCACGTCAAGTCCTCGCGCGTCGTCGGGGAGGTCATGGGCAAGTACCACCCGCACGGCGACTCGGCGATCTACGACACGCTCGTGCGCATGGCGCAGGACTTCACGATGCGCCTGCCGCTGATCGACGGCCATGGCAACTTCGGCTCGCTCGACCAGGGCCCCGCGGCGTCGCGTTACACCGAGGCGCGTCTCGCGCCCGCATCGCTGACGCTCGTGGCCGGCCTCGACGAGAACACCGTCGACTTCGTGCCCAACTACGACGACTCGCTGCAGCAACCGTCCGTCCTGCCCGCCGCGTTCCCGAACCTGCTCGTCAACGGCGCGAGCGGCATCGCCGTCGGCATGGCGACGAACATGGCGCCGCACAACCTCGGCGAGGTCGTGCAGGCCGCGGTCCACCTCATCAAGAACCCCGACTGCAGCCTCGACGACCTCATGCGCTTCGTGCCGGGCCCCGACCTGCCGATGGGCGGGCGCATCATCGGCCTCGACGGCATCCGCGACGCCTACCTCACCGGCCGCGGCACGTTCCGCACGCGCGCGACGGCGACGATCGAGAACGTCACGCCGCGCCGCAAGGGCATTGTCGTCACCGAACTGCCGTACCTCGTCGGGCCCGAGAAGGTCATCGACAAGATGAAAGACCTCGTCGGGCAGAAGAAACTGCAGGGCGTCTCCGACGTCAAGGACCTGTCCGACCGCCACCACGGCCTGCGCCTCGTCATCGAACTGAAGAACGGCTTCAACCCCGAAGCGGTGCTCGAGCAGCTCTACAAGCTGACGCCGATGGAGGAGAGCTTCGGCATCAACAACGTCGCACTCGTCGACGGTCAGCCGCGCACCCTCGGGCTCAAGGAGCTTCTGCGCGTCTACACGGACTTCCGCATCGACGTCGTACGCCGACGCACCACGCACCGCCTCGGCAAGAAGGAGGACCGCCTCCACCTCGTCGACGGCCTGCTCATCGCGATCCTCGACATCGACGAGGTCATCCAGATCATCCGCTCCTCCGACGACTCCGCGACGGCGCGGGCGCGCCTCATGCAGGTGTTCGACCTGTCCGAGGCGCAGGCGACGTACATTCTCGACCTGCAGCTGCGCCGCCTGACGAAGTTCAGCCGCCTCGAACTCGAGAAGGAAGCCGACGAGCTGCGCGCCGAGATCGAGAAGCTGCGCGCGATCCTCGCCGACGTCAAACTGCTGCACAAGGTCGTCTGCGACGAGCTGCTCGCCGTCGCCAAGGAATTCGGGACGCCGCGTCGCACCGTCCTGCTCGAGGGCAACGGCGCCCAGGCGGTGGCGAGGTCGGCATCCAAGTCGTCGATGCCGCTCGAGATCCCCGACGACCCGTGCTGGGTGCTGCTGTCGTCAACCGGCCTCATCGCGCGCACCACCTCGGCCGATCCGCTGTCGACCGACGGTGGCCGCCGCAAGCACGACGTCGTCCTCGCCGCCGCGCGCACCAGCGCGCGCGGTGAGTTCGGCATCGTCACGTCCGCAGGTCGGCTGTTCCGTGTCAGCGCGCTCGAACTGCCGCACCTCGTCGACACGCACGCAGCGCCCGTCCTCGACGGCGGCGCGCCCGTCGCCGCGTTCGTCGACCTCGCACCCGGCGAGAAGGTGCTGACGGTGACGTCGCTGCGCGCCGACTCCCCCGGCCTCGCACTCGGCACCGCGGCGGGCGTCGTCAAGCGCGTGACGACGGAGTACGCGAACAAGCCGATCATGGAGGTCATCACGCTCAAGGGCGACGACGTCGTCATCGGCGCCGTCGAACTGCAGACCGGCACCGAGGAGCTGACGTTCGTCACGAACGAGGCGCAACTGCTGCACTTCAACGCTGCGAACGTGCGCCCGCAGGGCCGCACCGGCGGCGGTGTCGCCGGCATCAAGCTCGGTGCCGGCGCACGAGCGATCTTCTTCGGCTCCGTCTCGCGCGACGGCATCGTCGTCACCGGCGCGGGGCACCCGGGCTCGCCGAACGGTGAGATCACCTCGCTCAAGGTCGCACCGTTCACCGAGTTCCCCGCCAAGGGACGCGCGACAGCCGGCGTCCGCGCCCACCGCTTCCTGCGCGGCGAGAACCACCTGACGTTCGCGTGGGTCGGCTCCGCGCCGGCGCGCGCGGCGGATGCTTCGGGCAAGGCGATCGGCAAGCTGCTCACCCTCGACGACGCCGACGGCAAGCGCGACGGTTCCGGCGACACCGCCCCCGGCCAGATCGCCGCGATCGGCACGACGGCGCCCTACGCGTCGGTGGCCGCCGATGCGTCGTCCGCCGAAGTGGCCGAGCAGACGCCGGTGACGGCGGGCGAAGAGACGGGCGACGGTGCGATCGGCGACGACGGCAGCCGCCTCAGTCTGTTCGACGGTGACGACGCCTGACGTTTGACGGGGTGGGTGCTGGCGCGGGGCGTTGCGGGCCTCTATGGCGGCCCCTGGTGCAGTTCGCATCGACAGCTGAGTCACGTGGTTACCGCTGTGTCAGTCAGGACTGACTCAACGATCACCAAGTGACGCAGCTGCGTCGCCTCCATCCGTTGATGGCGACGGTGGCACTCCGAAGCCACCGCGGCGCATCAGCCTGTGTTGGCCAGCTGAGTCAGTTGTTCGCCCGTGCGGCAGTCAGGACTGACACAACCACCACCACGTGACGCAGCTGCGGCGGGCGCGCCGGGTGACGGCCAGGGTTCTGCTGAGCGCGTGTCATCTGAGGCGCTCGCATCAGAGCGCGAGACCCACCGTGCCTTGGCGCGCCTCTAGGCTGGGGGCATGATGACGTCACCCAGTTCGTGCTCGCTCGATTGGGAAGCGGCCGGCATGCCTGCGTGGGGGACGGCGAAGGTGGCGCGCGTCATCGTCGCCGTCGAGGTGCCGGGCGCGTGGGGACGCGATGCCGTCGGCGATTCCGGGCTGCCGCAACCTGCGGACGCAACGCTGTACCTCATCCGTCGTGTCGGGCGACATGCCGTGGCGGGTGAGACGGCCCGGGTGTTCGTCGGCGGTGGTTTCGGTGACGAACCGTGGCTCGTCGAAGCGACCCTGCGACGCCAAGACGTGACAGGTCTGCTCGCCGGCGATGTGGCAGATCGCGCGAGGTTGACGTCTTTCGGTTTCGCCGCACGTCCCGAGCCTGTGCTGCTCGTGTGCACGAACGGCCGCCGCGATGCCTGCTGTGCCGTCCGTGCCC
Source organism: Dermacoccus sp. MPR-E5 (assembly GCF_058809565.1). Classification (NCBI taxonomy): domain Bacteria; kingdom Bacillati; phylum Actinomycetota; class Actinomycetes; order Micrococcales; family Dermacoccaceae; genus Dermacoccus; species Dermacoccus sp. MPR-E5. The sequence continues at coordinate 207,686 of NZ_JBXASS010000003.1, forward strand.
GGCCCGTCGCGGAAGCTGCGCATGCCGCCGCACCCGACAACGTGTGGGAGGTCTCGCACATCGGCGGACATCGGTTCGCGCCGACGGCAATCCATCTGCCGAGCGGCCAGACGTTTGGCCGGCTCACTGGTCAGGCGGCCGCTCAGCTCGCGACGACGACGATGACTTCGACGCTCGATCCTGCTGTGCAGCAGTCTTTCTCATCGACCACACACCGCGGGCGAATCGACCTGCCGCCTGTCGCTCAGGTGGCAGAGACGTGGTGGCGCGAGCGCCATCCGGGCCTGACGATGGCCCCCGTCAACGACATCGGGGTACCCGTAGCCGACCGCCAGGACGGGTGGCTCGTCTCCCTGCCCGACGGAACGACCCTGGCCGTCACGTCGGTCGTCGGTGAGCCGCTTCGCGACTCGTGCCTCAAGGACGCGAAACCGTCCGCGTCCTACAGCGCGCGGGTGAGCTGAGTTCTCCTCGATCACATGCTCAGGGCGTCATGCCTTCGTCGACCCGCCTGCCTCCGTGTTGACGGCACTGTCAGGCGCAGCATCGGCTGTTGAATCGGCCCCCGCGAGTTCGACGGGGTCGCGCTGGCCCGGTGGGTCGTCATTCGTCGCAGAGTCGTCGTCGTCGAGATCCTTCTTCGCGTCGCGTTGCGCGGCGTCGAGCGTCGAGCTCTTCACCTCGTAGCGCGTCTTGTAGAGGTCGAGGATGGCCATGGCCGTCGCGGCGGCGGGCACACCGAGCAAACCGCCGGCGAGGCCGAACATGTTCGCGCCGGCGAGGGCGGATGCGAACGAGACGGCCGGGTGGACGTCGACGGCGCGTGCGCTGATGTTCGGCTCGATCGTGACGTTCTCGATCTGCTGGTAGACGATCGCGAAGATGAGGATGAACAGGCCGGTGATCGGTTTGTCGCTCGTCGCGCCGACGAGGACGGGCAGGACGATCGAGATGTACGTGCCGATGTTGGGCACGAACTGCGCGATGATGCCCGTCCACAACCCGAGCGCCAGCCAGTACGGCATGCCGATGAGCATCATGAACGTGCCGTGAATCGTCGCCGAGATCGTCGCGAGGATGAAGCGCGCCGCGACGTACCCGCCGACCTTTGCGACGAACACCTCCCACACCGTCAGCACGACGCGCTGCTGACGCGGCGGGAACAGCCCTGCCACCCAGGTGCGCAGACGCGGTAGGCCGGCCGAGATGTAACAGGTGAAGAAGATGAGGACGAACAGGTTGAACGCCGTGGACACGACGCTCGTCACGAGCCCGAGGACGCCGCCGGCCAGCTGCGAACCGTAGTTCGCGACGTTGTCGGGCGTCAGGTTGACGCTCGAGAGCAGCTTGTTGATGTCGTAGTCGGTGTCGAACTTGCGGTTGACCCAGTCGACGCAATCCGTGACGAGGCCGGGCGCCGCACTGATGAGCGCCTGCACCTCGTCGACGAGGAGGCCCCCGAACGCGGCGAAGAACCCGACGACGGCGCACGCCAGCAGCAGGACGACGAGACCCGTCGCGAGCGCACGCGGCATGTGCATCGCGAAGCGCGACACGGCCGGTTCGATGGCTGCGGCGAGGAAGAACGCCATGACGACGTTGAAGACGACCGAACCCGCCGACCCCGTCAGATAACCGAGGGCGGTGAGCAGGGCGAGGGCGCCGATGACGATCCAGGTGGCATGCCACACCGACTTGAGGTCCAGAGAGACCTTGAGGTGCTGCGGTTCGTCGTCACCGACATCGGCGCGCCTGAACAGTGTCATGTCGTCGTCGTTTCGCTCGCTGAGTGATCTGGCGTGATCCTCTCACGAGGTGGTGACATCGACATGTTCCTTGGGCCGCGCCGCCCTACGATGCCTGCATGCCCCGATTGCACATCGCCCAGAACGACCGTGCCGACGCCGTCATCTCGGAGCGTCTGTTCGGGCTGCTCGTCGGAATGCTGCTCGAGCAGCAGATCGCGATGGAGGTGGCGTTCTCCGGCCCCGCCAAGATCTACGACCGGTTCGGCACGCTCGATCCGACGAAGATCGCCGCGATCGAACCGGGTGAGTTCGTCGAGAAGTGCACGACGCCTCCCGCCCTTCACCGTCACGGCCGCTCGATGGCAGAGCGCGTGCAGAAGCTCGCCGCCGTGCGCGACGACTACGACGGCGACACCCGCGCCATCTGGGCAACGGACGACGCCGCCGAACTGCTGAGGCGACTCTAGGCGCTGCCCGGATTCGGCGACCAGAAAGCGTGCATCTTCGCGGCCCTGCTCGGCAAACAACTCGACGTCCGCCCCGACGGCTGGCGCAAGAGCGTCGGCCCCCTTCGCCGAGGACGGCTCGTTCCGCTCGGTGGCCGACGTCGTCGACGCCGACTCACTGCAGAAGGTTCGCGAGACGAAACGTGAGATGAAGGCGGCGAAGAAGGCCGCAGCCCGATCGTGACGGCGGCGTCAGCGGCACCTCGCCGACGTTGGGCGAGGGACGCCGCGCTGCCAGGGGGGCTCAGGTGCGCAACCACGCCACGAGACCCGCGCAGCCGCACGCCCACAGGACGCTGACGAACGTGCCGATGATGAACCGCTCGGCGACGGCCGACTTCTCGCCGCTGCGCAGCTCCGGATAACGCCCGAGCCCCTTGACGGCGAGAACGATCGCGATCGCCTCCGGCCACGACGCGACGAGCCCCGCGAAGATCGCCAACCGCTCAAGCGCGCCGATCCACGCGCCGCCGCGCAGGATCGTGGCGGCCTGTGCGACCCCGTCCGAGGACTCCGGCAGGCTCTCCCCCACCTCGGACGCCCGACGATCGACGCTGCGGAACACGAGCGTCGTCACGACACCACCACCCGCGAGCGCCAGTGACCCGAACAGCGCGACGACGAGAACATCCCTGACATCCATGACCCGACGGTAGACGCCGCCACCGACAGTGGTGAGGACACAGGCCGGGACGATCCGTTCCGTCGGGCGCAACGCCGAGCCGGGTGAGGGCCGGGCTGGTGATCCGAGCGCGCCCACAGCCGTCATGCCGCGGGCGCACACGATCAGAGCATGTCGGCTCTCGAGCGACGCCGCCCCTCAGCAGAGCGAGCGCGCGCAGCGTCCATGAGGCGCGCGGCGAGGCGCATGCCTGCGTCGCTCTCCTCGACGGCTGCGGCCCGCGCGCGTTGGCTGACGGCCGAGGGGGTGATGTCGAGTTCGGCGGCGACCTCGCGCCCCGTCAGCCCCTGCCCCAACAACTCGGCAACAGCCCACCCCGCAGGTGTGCGGCGATGCCAAAGCAGGTGCAGCAGCGCCAGCGCCGCGTCGAGGTCGGCCCCTGCCTCGGGCGCCGAAGGAGCCCGAACGGCCACGCGCGCCGGCACGAGCCGGGACGCCTCGACCGCCTCACGCGCCGCGATGAACGCCTCACCCGAGGCGGCACGCACATCGTCGGGTACGGGCGTCACGACCGCGCCGATGCCGACCCCCACCCGCCAGCACCCGAGGCGCGCCAGCCGTTCGAGCGCCTCGACCGTATCGCTCGAACGCGTGAACAGGGCCTGGATCTCATCCCCCGCCGTCCGCGCGAAGCCGCGCGCAGACCCCCCGCTCGACGGGAGAGCGCGCAGCGCTCGCAGGGCGGAGGGCACGGCGTCGCCGCCAGAGCGGCTGTCGACCTGATCCGCCGTCAGCACCACGAGAGAGGATCGGAGTGAAGGCATGGACCTAAACTAGCAGAAGTTAAGGGGAAAAGCTTCATTCGTAGAACCGTCCAGATCGACCATCCGCCGACGCTCAGCCTGACCACACACGGCGCCAAACGACGGGGACGGCCCCACTCGCCCGGCCAGCCGTCATCGCGGACACCCCTGCCCGAGACCGACGAAGCCACATCACGGTTGCCGCACCCGGTTCGGCCCGGCGCGCCCCACGACTCAGGCAGCGAGTCGATACCGCCGGAAGGACGGGACGAGCAGGCCCACGAGCACGACACCGATGACGACGCACACGCCGCCGAGCCACGCCGTCGTCGCCGCTCCGATCGCGGTCGCGCCGGCGCCGTGGATGACGTCCGCGATGCGTGGGCCGCCGGCGACGACGACGAGGAACACGCCCTGCAGCCGCCCGCGCACCTCGTCGCTCGCCGCCGTCTGAAGCATCGACGTGCGGAAGGCCGCGGAAACCATGTCGGCCGCACCTCCGATGACGAGGGCGATGAACGCGAGCCAGAACACGACGTCGACGCGCCCGTTCGCGAGCGCTACCGCCGCACCGAACCCGATGATGGCGAGGCCCCATACGAGCACCGCGGCCAGCACGGCGACGCCGTGTCGTCGCACGCGCGACACCCACCCGGAGAACACGCCGCCGAGCACGGCGCCGACGGGGATCGCCGCGAACAGCCACGCGAACGCGAAACCACCCCCGAGCGGACCGCCGAACGACTCGTGCGCGATCTGGGGAAACTCCGAGCGCGGCATGCCGAACACCATCGCGATGAGGTCGACGACGAAGCTCGCGAGCAGGACGGGGTGACGCGTCAGGTAGCGCAACCCGTCGAGAACCGACGAAAAACCGGCCTTGACGACCTCACCGATCGGCGGCAGCGCGGGCATGCGGAACACGGCCCACAGCGTCGAGAGCAGGCAGATCGTGTCGATCGCGTACATCCACGAGAACCCGAGTACGGGGATGAGCGCGCCGGCGAGCAGCGGGCCGGCAATGCCACCGGCCATCGCGACCGTCATGAGCAGCGAGTTCGCGGCGGGCAGCAACTCGGGTTCGAGCAGGCGCGGCAGCGACGATTGCAACGCCGGTTGATGCAGCGCGAACAACGCCTGCTGTGCTGCGAACAGACACAGCAGCACCCAGACGTTGACGCCGCCTGCTGCCGCCTGCGCCCAGAACAGCGCGCTCGCGACGACCAAGCCGCCCGAGGTGAACAGCAGGATCCGTCGACGATCGTGCGCGTCGGCGAGCGATCCGCCGTACAGGCCGAACACGATGAGCGGCACGAGGCCGAACAACCCCGTAAGCCCGACGTAACTCGAATCGCGCGTCTGCGCGTAGATCTGCGCGGGCACGGACACGATCGTCAGCTGGGCGCCGACGACGGTGACGATGTCGGCGATCCACAACCGCCGGAAGGCGGGGTTGCGCAACGGCCGCGTATCGGCGAGAACCGAGCGAAACCGTTGCAGCCGAGTCGAACTCATGCGTCGATGCGCTCGGTGTCGAGATCGTTGGCGCTGGAGATGATGAAATCCTTGCGCGGCGCGACCTCGCTGCCCATGAGCAGGTCGAACACCTGCTCGGCCATCTCGGCGTCCTTGAGCGTGACACGACGCAGCGTGCGGTGGCGCGGGTCCATCGTCGTCTCCGCGAGCTGGTCGGCGTCCATCTCACCGAGGCCCTTGTAGCGCTGCGGCTGCTTGAACGTGCGGCCCTTCTTCTCCCACGCCGCGACGGTGGCTCGCATCTCGTCCTCGGAATAGGTGTAGATGACCTCACCCTTCGCGCGGCCCTGCGCGCTCACCTCGAGACGGTGCAGCGGCGGCATCGCTGCGTACACGCGCCCCGCCGCGACGAGCGGACGCATGTAGCGGAAGAACAACGTCAGCAGCAGCGTGCGGATGTGGGCGCCGTCGACGTCGGCGTCCGTCATGAGGATGATCTTGCCGTAGCGCACCATGTCGAGGTCGAAACTGCGCCCCGAACCCCCTCCGACGACCTGGATGATCGAGGCGCACTCCGCGTTCTTCAGCATGTCGCCGACGGACGCCTTCTGCACGTTGAGGATCTTGCCGCGGATCGGCAGCAGCGCCTGGTACTCCGAGTTGCGCGCCGCCATGCCCGTACCGAGCGCCGAGTCGCCCTCGACGATGAACAGCTCGCTGCGCTCACCGTCGGTCGAGCGGCAGTCCTTCAGCTTGCCCGGCAGGCTCGAGGATTCGAGCGCCGTCTTGCGACGCTGCGTCTCCTTGTGGGCGCGCGCGCTGATGCGCGACTTCATCTCGGCGACGACCTTCTCCAGCAGTAGCGCGGCCTGCGCCTTGTCGTCACGCTTCGTCGACGTCAGGTGCGCGCTCAGCTCCTTCTCGACGACCTTGCTGACGATGGCACGCACGGCCGCGGTGCCGAGCACCTCCTTCGTCTGGCCCTCGAACTGCGGCTCCGCGAGGCGGACGGTGACGACGGCCGTCAGGCCCGCGAGGACGTCGTCCTTCTCGACCTTGTCATTGCCGACCTTGAGCTTGCGCGCGTTGACCTCGAGCTGCTTCTTGAACACCTTCATGAGCGCCTGCTCGAAACCGGTGTTGTGCGTGCCACCCTTCGGCGTCGCGATGATGTTGACGAAGCTGCGCACCTTCGTCTCGTACCCGGTGCCCCAACGCAGCGCGATGTCGACGCCGCACTCGCGCGTCACGTCCTGGCTCGTCATGTGGCCGCTCGATTCGTCGAGCACCGGCACCGTCTCGGTGAACGACCCGCTGCCCTGCAGGCGCCAGATGCCGGTGACGGCCGTGTCAGGCGCGAGGTACTCGCAGAACTCGCTGATGCCGCCGTCGTGGAGGAAGGTCTCCTCGTGCGGACCGTTCTCCCCCGGCGTACCGGCGAGGCCCCGCTCGTCACGAATGATGATGGTGAGGCCCGGCACGAGGAAACTCGTCTGACGAGCGCGCGCGATGAGCTGGTCGTAGTCGAACTGCGCGGTCTTGAGGAAGATCGTCGTGTCGGCCCAATAGCGCACGCGCGAACCGGTGACGCCGCGCCTGGCCTTGCCGACAACCTCGAGCTGGCTGCCGGACTCGAACGGCGTGAACGGGTTCGTCGGGCTCTTCGCGAGCGGATCGGAGGAGTCGCCGTCGGCGAACGTGCCGGGCTCGCCGCGGCGGAAACTCATGCCGTACGTCTTGCTCGCACGGTCGACCTCGACGTCGAGACGCGAACTGAGCGCGTTGACGACGGATGCACCGACGCCGTGCAGACCACCGGAGGCCGTGTAGGACCCGCCACCGAACTTGCCGCCCGCGTGCAGTTTCGTGAAGACGACCTCGACACCCGACAGGCCCGTGCGCGGCTCGACGTCGACGGGAATGCCGCGGCCGTTGTCGCGCACCTCGACGGAGCCGTCGGGCAGGAGGATGACCTCGATGCGGTCGCAGTACCCGCCGAGCGCCTCGTCGACGGCGTTGTCGATGATCTCCCAGAGGCAGTGCATGAGGCCGCGACCGTCGGTCGAGCCGATGTACATGCCGGGACGCTTGCGGACGGCCTCGAGCCCCTCGAGCACCTGGAGGTGGCGGGCGGTGTAGTTCTCTTGGTTCTCGCTGGGCGACACCTGGGGAATCTCCTTGACCTTCGTCACGCGCACACTCGGCATGTGCCTCGCTACGCTATCGGACGAACCCTGTCGTTCCGCGTCGCCACGCGCAAGGCGCCCCTCGTGGGCGCTCCGGCATGTGGTGTGCATGGTGGTGTGCGGCCGCGGGTGCACGCGGGTCGAGGCAATCGCTCGGGCGCGCGAGGACGCCCGCAGATCGAAACCGGCTTCGCGGAAATGCCTCCACGTGGAAGACTGTTATGCATTGTCGAGAACCACATTCGTGTGGGTTCACGAATACGCGTGCGACGGCCCCCGCGCCGTCCGACGAGGAGGATGGATATGACCGCAACGATGGAACAGACGATGACCGCCGCCGACCGCTGCGACCGCTGTGGCGCCCAGGCGTTCATCAAGGCCGTCATGTCCGAAGGTCTCGAACTGCGCTTCTGCGGCCACCACGGCCGTGAGCACCTCGACAAGCTGCGGGAGGTCGCCGTCGAGGTCGTCGACGAAACCCCCCGCCTCAGCGAGGTCTGAGCATCTCGCCCCTTCGGCACAGCGAACCGTTCGGCCCCGCGTCCTCGATCATCGAGGCGCGGGGCCGAACGCATGCCGGGGGCACTGTCGGACGCACCCGGGCATGAGGCCTCGCGCGATGGGTGTCGCGCGATCGGTGCCGTGCGACTGGCGTCGCGCGACGGCGGTGATCTCGGGCGCAGCGATGCGCTGATGGGCCATGATGAACACCATGGTGGTCTCCACAGAAACCTTGACGACGCTCGGTGCGGCCCTGCTCGTCGCGGTCGGCATCGCCGGCCTCATCGTGCCCGTCCTACCGGGCCTCGCGTGCGTCGTGCTCGGCGTGCTCGTCTGGGCCATCGGCCAGTCGAGCACGGCGGCATGGGTGGTGTTCGCTGTCGCGTGCGTCCTCGCTGTCGCAGGCTATGTCGTGCAGGTTCTCGTGCCGGGGCGTCAGCTCTCGCGGGGTGGGGTTGCGCGGCGCAGCAACATCGTCGGTCTCGTGTGCGCGGTGGTCGGCGTCTTCGTCGTCCCCGTGATCGGGCTGCTGCTGGGCTTCGTCATCGGCGTGTTCTTGGCGGAGAGCGCACGACTGCGTGATCGCACGCAGGCGTGGGCAGCGACCCGCGTCGCCATCCGGGCAGCACTGACGTCGGTGGGCATCGAACTGGCCGCAGCCGTGACGATCGCCGTCGGCTGGGCCATCGCAGCGTTCGTGCTGGCGCGGTGAGCGCGGGGCGCGCTGAGCGTCATCGCTGCAGGCGAGCAGCGGGCGCTCACCTCAGCGACGCCGCTGCCGATTCACCATCCCTGGTTCTCGTAGCGGCGACGCTCCCAGCGCTGCTCCATCCGCTGCATGAAGTCACCCTGCCGACGGGGAGCCGACGAGCGCGGCCGAGCGGTGCGCGCCGGACGCGCCATCCGTGACGCGGGGTGCGCGCCGGTCTGGGCCGTGATGCCCTCGAACGAGTTCGGGTCGACGACGTACAGGGCGGGCCGTGACGGCGTCTGCACGGACAGCAGAGCACCGGCGGCGATGACGAGCATGCCGACCAGACCCATCCACATGTGCGAGGAGTACGTGCCGGCCGCGGTGAGGCCGAGACCCCCGAGGCACACCGCGCCGGCGAAGAGGGCGCGCCTACGTCGACGGCGGCGCTCCGGGTCGGCCTGCATCGCCGAGGCGAACTTGGGATCCTCGGCGGAAAGCTGCGCCTCGAGCTGCTCCAACGTGCGCAACTCATGCTCGGACAACGGCATGGTGGCCCTCCATCCCTTCGTCACCCCACATGATGCACAGCTCGTGCGGCGGGTGACACATAACGTCAGTTGTAGCACTGCAGCGCGGTGCACGACGGGGAAAGTGCATCACACCCTGACCTTTCACGCCAGAGCCTGCCGCCATGGGCCGCCCGTGCCCGCTCATCCGACGAGGCTCGCCGGGCGCACGATGCCTGCCCCGAAGCGCGCGCTCGCCCGATCGATCGCCCGATCCGCCTCCCGCCATCCGTTCTCCCGCTCCCCGAGCCGGATCTGCCGCGACGTCTGACGCACGTCCTTCAACCCCTGCACCCGCACCCCGACGAGCCGCACCCGCGCGCGCTGCAGGGCGAGCGCGTCGAACAATTGCGCTGCGACGTCGTAGATCTCGCGGCTGACGTCGGTGTGCTCGGGCAGCGTGCGCGAGCGCGTGATCGTCGTGAAGTCCGAGAACCTCACCTTGAGTACGACCGTCCGACCCGCGACCTGCGCCGCCCGCATCCGCGCCGCCACCCGATCACTCAGCTTGAGCAGCTCGCGCTTGATCTCGACGGCGTCGTCGAGGTCGGCGGGAAACGTCTCGTCCGAACCGATGCTGCGCTCGGGTTCGTGCGGGACGACGCGGCGCTCGTCATGCCCCCAGGCGAGGCGGTGCAGGGTGACGCCCGCGCTCTGCCCGAGGGCGCGCACGAGCGTGCGTTCGGGCAGGTGTGCGACATCGCCGACGGTGCGCAGCCCGAGGCGATGCAGTTTCTCCTTCGTCGTCTCACCCACGCCCCACAGCGCCTCGACGGGCAGCGGGTGGAGGAAGTCGAGGGTCTCGTGGCGCTCGACGAGGAGCAGCCCGTCAGGTTTCGCGCGCGTCGAGGCCAGCTTGGCGACGAACTTGACCGGCGCGATGCCGACCGAGCACGTGATCATCTGCTCGTCCGCGACGGCGTCACGCAGTTGGTGCCCGAGCGCAACCGCCTGACGCGGTGTCGGTGCCACCCCGCTCACGTCGAGGAACGCCTCGTCGAGTGAGATGGGTTCGACGAGCGGCGTCACCTGAGCGAACAGGTGCATGACGGCTCCCGAGATGCGCGAGTACAGCTCGGCGTCGGGTGGCAGCACCACCGCCTGCGGGCACAGCCTGCGCGCGCGCCCCATGGGCATGCCGGAGTTCACCCCGAACCGTCGCGCCTCGTACGTGGCGGACAGCACCACCCCGCGACCCGCACCCCCGACGATGACGGGGGTGCCCACGAGTTCGGGGCGCTCGATGAGCGACGCCGAGGCGTAAAAGGCGTCCATGTCGACGTGCAGGATCATCGTTTCCATCCTCCTGAGCTTCCCGGGCTCGCGTGCCACAGGTGTGACGGAGCCTCACCCTCGCCGGGCAGTTCGGCGCGCGAGGCACGAAGCGCCTCCCCCGCCGGTTTGATGTCGGTGTACGGCGACTGCGCGAACCCCGACGCGTGCACGAGCTGACGCCGCCCGCGCGCGGCCCCGACCGAGCGCTCCGCCCCGCGCCGCTCGCTCTCCTCGACGAGACGGTGGACCCCGGCCTCGCCGTCGTGCTCCCACGCCTTCCACGCCTGCGCCAGATCCCACGCTCCCGTCGCGCGGATCGAGACCCCACGCGGGCCGGTGCGGCGCACGACGCCCCGCACGAGGAGCATCCACGCGTGGAAGACCGTGTCGGCGTAGGGGCCCTGGACGTCCTCGAAGAACGTCGCGTCGGCCGGGCCCGTACCGTCGTCGACGGTGAGGAAGATGACGCGTCGCCCCGAACGCACCGGCGGTGTCTGCGTGGCGACCTTGATGCCGGCGCACCACACCGTCTCGCCGCCGTGCAGCGACGCGAGGTCACAGGCCCGGCTGACGCCCAACGCCCGCACGAGAGGCGCGTAGAACTGCATGACGTGCCCGCTGACGTCCAACCCGAGGATGTCGAGCTCGGCCCGCACCTTCTCGGCCGGGGTGAACTCGGGCAGGCCACTGCTCACCGCCTCACCGTCGTCGAGCATGTCGAAGGCCAGCTGCGAGCCGTGCGTCTCGTACCGCTCGTGCGGCCGTCGCCCCTGCGCCTGACGACGCGCCGCCTCGACGCTGTCGAAAGCCATCACCGTTCCTACGTCCCCGTCCGCGTTCACAGACGCGCCCACGCCCGGGGCCGAACTGATCATGCGACGGCGAGCGCCACGCGTCAGACGCGCCGAGGCGTGCCGATCCAACCGTTCGAGGTCGTCGAGCTCGAGCAGCAGATCTCGCCGCGTCGGTGCGCCGCATACGCCGGGTCGTCCGGTGCCGTGCAGTGCGTCGAAGGCGCCGACGAGCAGCAACCGCTCGACGACGGGCCGGTTCAGACCCGCCCGGCGCCACACGTCCGTCAGGCTCGTGTAGGGCTGGCCCTCCACGAGTGACGTCATCTCGCGCTCGCTCATACCCTTGACGTCGAGGAAACCGATGCGCAACCCGAGATGGTCGTCCTCGCTGCCCTCGCCCGGCACGCGCTCGATGCGGTACTCGCGGCGCGAGGCGTTGATGTCGACGCCCAGCACGGGCACGCCGAACGTCCGCACGTCGGCGAGGATGAGTCGCTTGGGGTACATCCCCGGGTCGTGGGTGAGAACGCCTGCGACGAACGCGGCGAGGTGATGGGTCTTCAACCACGCCGACTGGTAGGTGGGGACGGCGAACGCGGCGGCGTGCGCCTTGCAGAAACCGAACGAGGCGAACGCGGCGAGTACCTCCCAGATGCGGTCGCGTTCCGCACTCGTGTAGCCGCGGTGCTGCGCGGCCTCGCGCCACCACAGTTCGATCTTCTCCTGCCCGGCGCTCGAGCCCATCGCCCGTCGCACCTCGTCGGCCTGCGCCAACGTGATGCCGGTCGTCTGCGCGAAGATGCGCAGCACCTGTTCGTGGAAGACGACGACACCCATCGTCTCCTCCAGCGCCGGGCGCAGACTCTCGTGCAGGTACTCGGGCGGCGCCCACCCCTGCCGCGCGCGCAGGAACGGAGTGATCATGTCGCTCTTGACCGGCCCGGGGCGGAACAGCGAGATGTCGATGATGAGGTCTTCGAAGCGCTGCGGCCCGAACTTGCCGATGAGTTCCCGCTGCCCGGGCGACTCGATCTGGAAGCACCCCAGGGTGCGCGTCGTGCGGATGAGTTCGAAGGTGGCCTCGTCGTCGAACGGCACGCACTCGGGGTCGTCGAGGTCGACGACGACGCCCTCGACGCGTTCGATCTCGGCGACGGCGTGTGCCATGGCCGACTGCATGCGGATGCCGAGCACGTCGAGCTTGAGCAGCCCCAGCGTCTCGACGTCGTCCTTGTCGAACTGACTCATCGGGAAACCGAGCCAGCTCGCCTCCATCGGAGTGCGCTGCGCCAGCCCGGCGTTCGACAGGATCACCCCGCACGGATGCAGCGCGATGTGCCGCGGCAGCCCGTCGAGGCGCTCGACGAGGTCGAACAGCCGGTCGAGCTCCGGTTCGGCGAGCCCGCGCGCCCGCAGCTCGGGCAGCTCCTCGATCGCGTGCCGCACGTCCCGGGCCGCGACGTGCGGGAAGGCCTTCGCGATGACGTCGACGTCGGCCGGCACCATCCCGAGCGCGGCACCGGCGTCACGGATGGCGTGGCGCACCCGGTAGGTCTCCATCATCGACACGCACGTCACCCGCTCCCCGCCGAAGCGCTCCATGATGCGTTCGTAGATCTCGGTGCGGCGCGCCGACTCGACGTCGATGTCGATGTCGGGCAGCGACGCGCGGGCCCTCGTGCAGAACCGCTCCATGAGCAGTCGGTGCTCGATGGGGTCGACCCCGCTGATGCCGAGCAGATAGGTGATGAGGCTGCCCGCGCCCGACCCGCGGGCCGCGACGCGCCCGCCCATGTCGCGGATGAGGTCGCAGACCTGCGCGACGGTGAGGAAGTACGTCGGATACCCGAGGTGACGCACCACGTCGAGCTCCTCCTCGAGCCGCTCCAGCACCTCGCGCCGTTTCGCCTTCGACGCGTGCGGGTAGCGTCCGTTCACCGCGGCGTGACAGCGCTCGCTGAGCACCCGCTGCGGGTCGGTGCCCATCAGGCCCAGCACCTCGACCTCGGGCAGGTGCACCGCCCCGATGCCGATGTCTCGGAACGGGTGCTGGACGCACGCCTGCGCCAGTCGGTCGCTCGCCCCGATGAGCTCGAGCGCGGCGCCGAGATCACCCAGCCCTTCGGCGAGCGCCTCGGCCTGCGCCAGCATCTGCGCCTCAGGGCGCAGATGGCCCTGAACGCTCGTGCGATCCAGGTGACGCAGGTCGAGCGCCACCCCACGGCGCGCCGCGTCGAGGACGTCGGCAGTGATCGCCTCGTCGACCTCACCATGGCGCACCCAGCCGCTCAGCACGGCGGGCACGCCGCACCGACGGGCGAGGCGCCACAGGTTCGTCGCGTGACGCCGACTGGCCATCGCCTCGGGCGGGCCGTCGTGGCAGGCCACCTCGAGGGCGAGCGCACCGTGCGGGAGAGCGGTTCGCCAGCGACGCACCAGGGCCTCGGCTTCGGCGTGACGACCGCGCAGGAGTGCCTGCCCGACGTCCGAATCCGGGCCGAGGAGCACCGTGAGTGCCGGCTGGTTCGGTTCGCTCTCGTGCGTGACGTGCGCGGCCACCCGGTCGAGACTCGTGGCGGGCGCGCCGCGCTCACCGCTCAGATGAGCGTCGGTGACGAGACGGCACAGCTGGGCCCACCCCAGCCCCGGCGCGAGCCCCGACGCCGCACCGCGGGCGAGGACGGTGACGCGCGGGCTCCGCTCGTCCCGCGCCGGGCCACCCTTGGCGGGGGTACGCGCCCGCAGCACGCGCTCGGGCGCCAGCGCGAGGTCGACGCCGAGGATCGGCTCGAGGCCTGCGGCGGTGCACGCCTCGACGAACTTGACGCTGCCGTACAGACCGTCGCGGTCGGTGAGCGCGAGGCGTCCGTACCCGAGCTCGGCGGCGCGGGCGACGAGTGTCGCGGGTGGGGTCGTGCCGTACTGCAGCGAGTACGACGAGGCGACCCGAAGGTGCGTGAACTGCATGGTTCACCTCACCTGGACCGGGGTCATGCGCGAACCGACCGGCGCGAGCGGCGGGAGACCGGCGTGCTCGAGGACGATCTGCAGGAACGTCTCGGCCTGCCGCACGAGATCGTCGGCCTCTCGTGCGGCGGGCACGAGGATGCCTGCGCTCACGGCGCGGCTGCGGCGCCCGCTCTCGGTGAAGAACGCCGCCCATTCACCCAGCTCGGGCGCGTGCTGGGCAAGCGTCACCCACGCACTGCGCGGCTTGGAGCTGAGGCTGCGCGGCGCCTTCCACGCGAGCAACCCAGCAGCGGCGCGCAGCGCCGCGAGATGCGCCGCGACGTAGCGCTGCGAACTCGTCGAGACGGTGCAGGCCTCGACGAGGGTGTCGTGGGAACGCGCGACGAGGTCGAGCAGATCGGTGGAGCAGACGGCGGGGACGTCGTTCGTCGAGGTGACCGACGTCGACGTGGTCGGGGCTGTGGTCAGGGTCGTCATGGGGCACTTCCTTCGTCGATGGGGCGGGAACGGACGGTTCAGTCGATGAGCTCAGTCGGTGAGGGCGCGCAGCGACCAGCGCTCACCGTGGTGCACGAGGTGGAAGACCCCGCTCGAGGCGCGGCGCCCGGCCGTCGCCTCGACACGCCAGGTGCGTTGCTCGAGCCGGCGCTGGACGTCAGGGGCGCCCTGCTCGTCAGGTGTCGTGGGACGGGCCGGATCACGCCACCACGGCACCCGTTCACGCCAGGTGTCGAGCACCTGCGTCACTCGGTAGCGACGCCCGCGCCACTCGAAGACCACGGGCCTGCCGCACGCGTCGACCCCCATGGCGACGACGTCGTCGTACTCGCGCATCACACGACCTCCTCCTCGGTGGAGGGCAGAGCCCTCCCCACGAAAAATCGAACTTCTGTTCGATGAGAAGAATGTACGACCGACGTCTGACAACCCCGTCAGGTCGCGGTTCCCACGCCGCTACGCGTAGGCTCACGGGTAGCCGATCTGGAAAAGGAAACGCACCGTGCCCGACTCTCTCGATGCGCCGCGCCTGCTCGAACGACTGCAGGAGACCCTCGATGCCGAGGTGAGCCATCAGCGCGACGTCCTCGCCCCCCTCGGCGGCCAGACCGACCTCATGCTCGACGCCGTCGCCACCCTCCTGCGCGGAGGCAAACGTGTGCGTGCGTCGTTCCTGTACTGGGGTTACCGCGCCGCCGGTGGAGCCGACAGCGACGCCCTCGTGCGCTGCGCCGCGTCGATGGAGCTGTTCCAGGCCGCCGCGTTGCTGCACGACGACGTCATGGACGCGAGCGACACCCGACGCGGCATGCCCGCCGCGCACCGGGCGATGGCCGCCGCGCACCGCAGCCGCGGTCTCGACGGTGACGCCGACCGCTTCGGCGAGGCCGGCGCCATCCTGGCCGGCGACCTGTGCCTGACGTGGGCCGACGAGATGTACGCGACGAGCGGCCTGCCCGCCGACGAGGTCGCGCGCGGCCGCGCCGTCTTCGACCTCATGCGCACGCAGCTCATGGGCGGTCAGTTCCTCGACGTCCTCGAGGCCTCGACGCCCTGGGCGACGATGGGCACGCCCGAGCGCATCGCGCGTGCGCTGCGCGTCATCCGTTTCAAGAGCGCCAAGTACACGATGGAGCACCCCCTGCTCATCGGTGCGGCGAGCGCGGGCGCCTCCCCCGACGTCACGCAGGCCCTGTCGCAGTACGGTCTCGCGCTCGGTGAGGCCTACCAGCTGCGTGACGACCTGCTCGGCGTCTTCGGCGACCCGGCCCAGACGGGCAAGCCCGCCGGCGACGACCTGCGCGAGGGCAAGCGCACCGTCCTCGTCGCTCACCTGCTCGACGCCGCCGGTGACGAGCCGGAGGTCGGCACGTTCTTCGCCGAGCGTTTCGGCCACGACGACCTGCGCGAGGACGAGGTCGAACGCATCCGTGTGCTCGCTCGCGAATCAGGGGCCGTCGACGCCGTCGAAGCGTGCATCGCCGAGGGCGCTCAGCGTGCCCGCGCGGCGTTGGACGGCGTGCGCAGCCAGGTGCCGGCCGACGCCTACGCCGCGCTGGAGGCGTTCATCGAGTCGACGACGGCCCGCACGTTCTGACGCGGCAGCTCGCGATCAGAACGCGTCCTCCATGGCGCGCTTGCGCACCTCGGCCTTGCGGCCCGCGCGCAGCATGTCGATCGGTGCCCCGTCGATCGGGAGGGTCTCGTCCGGCGTGCACAGCCAACGGATGGCCTCGTCGTCGTCGAACCCGCCGTCGTTGAGCACCGTGACGGTGCCCATGAGCGAGGCGAGCACGCCGCCGCCCTGGATGAAGGCGGCCGGCACCGCGACGACGTTGCGTTCCCCGACGCGGCTCGCGATGATCTCGCGGTCGGCGATCATCTGACGCACCTGGCGCAGCGACATGCCGAGCGCCTCGGCGAGGTCGGGTACGGTCAGCCAGTCGCCGACGAGGGTCTCGAGGTCAGGTGCGGTTGCGTCATTCACCCTCACAGGGTGCCAGAGACTCTCTCATCGGCGCACGTCGAGCGCGCCTCCACCAAAACGTCACAGCCGCGACCTAGCGTGGACACATGCCCGCCCTTCTCGCCCTGCCCGTCGCCGTCCACAGCGCCGCCCAGCCCGTGCACCACCAGCTGCGCGGCCCGCAGTCGCACGCCGAGACGCCGACGTCACACCGCGCGAACGCCGCGAAGAAGCCGGTGCGCAGGATGGCGACGACGCGCGTGCGCGTCGGCGACACCGTCTACGGCATCGCGCGACGCATGCACTCCAGCGTCGCCGCCATCGTCAAGGCGAATCCCGGCATCGAGGTGCGCCGCCTGCTCCCCGGCACGACGCTGCGCGTCCCCGTCGCTACCTCCGCCGCGCACACGCCGTCACCCCACCCGGCGACGAAGCCCACCCGTGCGGCGACGAAACCCGCAGCCACGCCGCACCCGGGCCCTTCGACGCACGCCCCGAAGCCGAAGCGCGTCGTCCGCTACGCCGGGACGGCGGCGGCGCGCGGCTATCCGGCGTCCCTCGTCGCCTCCGGTGACCGCCACCGCCGACAGCTCGCCGCGGCCGACCTGCCCGGGCAGGCGCAGATCCGCGCGATGATCACCTCGACCGCGAAGCGCTACGGCGTCAGCCCGAAGCTCGCCCTCGCGATCGGCTGGCAGGAATCGGGTCACCGGCAGAGCGCCGTCTCGGTCTGCGACGCCCTCGGCACGATGCAGGTCATGCCCACGACCGGGCAGTGGGCCGGCTCCATCGTGCATCGCCACCTCGACCTGCTCGACACGCAGGACAACATCACCGCCGGCGTCGTGACGCTGCGCTTCCTCACCGAGCACGCGCACGATCAGAACGAGGCCATCGCCGCCTACTACCAAGGTCTTGGAGCAGTGCGCGCGCACGGCATGTACCCCGACACCCGCCGGTACGTCGCGAGCGTCAATACCCACATGAAACGCTTCTCCTGACGCGGGCGTGCACAGCCGACGCACACGCGGAGCCGCCTAGACTGCGCTCGTGGAGCCGATCCAAGCCGACCCCCTCATCGGGCAGCTGATCGAACGCCGCTATCAGGTGAGAAGCCACCTGGCCGACGGCGGGATGGGGCGCGTCTACGTCGCGCACGACACACGCCTCGAGCGCGACGTAGCGTTCAAGGTGCTGCGCGCCGACCTCGCACGCGACCCCGCCTTCGTCACCCGCTTCCAGCGCGAGGCGCGCGCCGCCGCACGGCTCAGCCACCCGCACGTCGTCGCCGTCCACGACCAGGGGCGCGACGGTGACGTCGTGTTCCTCGCGATGGAACTCGTCGACGGCGTCACGATGCGCGACGTCATCAACCGTGGCGGACGCCCCACCGGCGAGCTGCTCGCACTGTTCGAGCAGGTGCTCGACGGGCTCGGCGCCGCCCATCACGCGGGCCTCGTCCACCGCGACATCAAGCCCGAGAACATCCTCATCAGCTCGCGCGGGGTCGTGAAGATCGCCGATTTCGGTCTAGCGCGCGCCGTCTCGTCGGCGCGCTCGTCCGTGAGCGCCGACAACGAGATGCTCATCGGCACCGCCTCCTACCTCGCGCCCGAGCAGGTGGAACCCGCCCGATTCGGCCACTCCGGTCCGCGCGGCGACGTCTACGCCTCCGCCCTCGTCCTCGCCGAGATGTTGACGGGGCGTCGCTCGTTCGACGGCGACTCCCCGGTCCAGGTCGCCTACCGCCACGTCCACGAAGCGCCGCATCCACCCTCGAGCGCTGACGCGTCCCTGGCCCCCCTCGACGCCTGGTTCACCCGCGCGACGAGCAAGATGCCCGCCGATCGTCCGGCCGACGCCACCGCCTCCGCCCACGAACTGCACGCCGCGCGCGCCCGGCTGACGCCCGAGGCCCTGGGTCACCCCGCCCCGCCGGCCGCCCACGTCACCGCGCCAACCGCCCAGCTTGACGTGCCGGCCGCCTCGCCGGACGCCTATGGCGTCGAGGGCACGATCGCTCCTGGTGCCATCCCATCCACCGGCCAGGACGGCGGCAGGCCGACCGGTGCCCGGACCGGCCCACAGGGTGCTGACGAAGGCCGGAGCGCGGCGCTGCGCCCTGCCCACACGCACGTCATCCCGGCGACGACCACCCAGACGCTCGGC
Organism: Dermacoccus sp. MPR-E5; assembly: GCF_058809565.1. Lineage (NCBI taxonomy): Bacteria > Bacillati > Actinomycetota > Actinomycetes > Micrococcales > Dermacoccaceae > Dermacoccus > Dermacoccus sp. MPR-E5. Next base: position 226,460 of record NZ_JBXASS010000003.1, read on the forward strand.
GCGACACCCGCGGGCGGCCCGCGCCGTCGTCGTCGCTGGCCGTGGGTCGCCGCAGCCGCGACGGCGATCGCTGCCGGCGGCCTCGCGCTCGCCCTGACGGTGGGGCCGCTGACGTCGACCGACATCCCCGAGGTGAACGCTCGACCTCAGGGTGAGGCCATTTCGACCCTCCGTTCCGCCGGATTCGACACGCGCGTCACGCTGGCTGATTCCGACTCCGTCCCGGCTGGCCGGGTCATCTCGACCTCACCCGAGCAGGGCTCGAGTCATCGTCGCGGCACCGACGTCACCCTCGTCGTGAGCAACGGACCGAAGATGGTCGACGTCCCCGCCGTGGTCGGCCTGCAGCGCGACAAGGCTGAAGCAAAACTCAAGAGTGAGGGTTTTGGCCACGTGACGCACACCGAACGGCACGACGTCCGTGAGGCGGGAACGGTACTGTCGGTCTCTCCCGGGGCGGGCGCCCACATCCGTCACGACACCACCGTCACCCTCGTCGTCAGCTCGGGGCCGGAGGAGTTCCACCTGCCCGACGTGGCGAAGCAGACGCAGGAGAACGCGACGACGGCACTGCAGGAGCGCGGCCTGACGGTCACGACGCGCGAGGAGTTCTCCCCCGACGTCCCTTCCGGCTCGGTCATCGGCACCGACCCGACGAGTGGAACCCAGGTGAAGACGGGTGACACGATCACGCTGCGCGTCTCGAAGGGCGTCGAGATGGCCGACGTGCCCGACGTCACCGGAATGAAGGCCGCCGAGGCCCGTTCTCGCCTCGAGGACGCGGGCTTCCACGTCGACGGGGCGTCCTGGCTCGACGAGCTGCTCAGCTCCACCGTCAGCTCGCAGACGCCGTCGGGCGGCTCGCGCACCCCCAAGGGGAGCAGCGTCACCCTGAGCTTCTGACGGCGCACCGTCGGAACATACGACGATGCCCGCCCACCATGAGGCGTGCGGGCATCGTCGTCAGTTCGACACGGACGTCACTGCGCGCGAGCGCTCAGCATCTCCGCGACGAGGTAGGCCAGTTCGAGGCTCTGCTGGTGGTTGAGACGCGGGTCGCAGGCCGACTCGTACCGGCTCTCCAGATCCTCGTCACGCACCTCGACGCTGCCGCCGAGGCACTCGGTCACGTCGTTGCCCGTCAGCTCGACGTGCAGGCCACCCGGGACGGTGCCCGCCGCCTCGTGAACCTCGAAGAAGCCGCGCACCTCGTCGACGATGTCGTCGAGACGACGCGTCTTGAAACCGCTCGCGGATTCGAACGTGTTGCCGTGCATCGGGTCGGTGATCCACACCGGCGCCGCGCCCTCGGCCTTGAGTCGCTCGACGATGGGCGGCAGCGCCTCACGGATCGTGCCCGCGCCCATGCGCGTGATGAACGTCAGACGGCCGGGCTCACGCTCGGGGTCGATCTTGTCGATGATGCGCAGCAGGTCGTCCGGGTCGGCCTTCGGCCCGACCTTCATGCCCACCGGGTTCGACACGCGGGAGACGAAGTCGATGTGCGCACCGTCGATCTCGCGCGTGCGCTCACCGACCCACAGCATGTGCCCGGACGTCGCGTACGGGCGGCCCGAACGCGAGTCGACGCGCGTCAGCGGACGCTCGTAGTCGAGCAGCAGCGCCTCGTGGCTCGAGAAGAAGTCGACGGCGCGCAGGGCGTCGAAGTCGACCCCGCAGGCGGCCATGAACCGCATCGCGCGGTCGATGTCCTTCGCCGTCTTCTCGTAGCGCGCGTTGGCGGCGTTGGCGATGAAGCCCTTGTTCCAGTCGTGGACGTTGCGTAGGTCGGCGAAACCGCCCTGGGTGAACGCGCGCACGAGGTTGAGCGTCGCCGCACTCGTGTTGTAGGCCTGCAGCAGTCGCTCGGGGTCGGGGCGACGCGCCTCGGGCGTGAACGCGAAGTCGTTGACCATGTCACCGCGGTAGGCCGGCAGGGTGACGTCGCCGCGCGTCTCGGTGTCCTTCGAGCGCGGCTTGGCGAACTGCCCGGCGATGCGGCCGAGCTTCACGACGGGCGTGCTCGCGCCGTACGTCAGCACCGCAGCCATCTGCAGGATCGTCTTGACGCGGTCACGGATGTTGTCGGCCGTCGCCGAGGCGAACATCTCGGCGCAGTCACCGCCCTGCAGGACGAACGCCTCACCGCGCGACGCTGCAGCGAGGCGGGTGCGCAGATCGTCGCACTCGCCCGCGAAGACGAGCGGCGGATAGGTGGCCAACGTCTCGCGCACGCGCTCCAACGAACCGTCATCCGGCCACGACGGCTGCTGCTTGGCAGGCAACTGCGGCCACTCGAGACCCACGGGACGCGTGGGCACGGACGGGGTGTTCTGCGTTTCGGGCGTGGTACTCACCCGAGCGAGCCTAGGCGTCGAAGCACGATGGCGCACATCGGCCCTGACTGTGAGACATCACGGGCGACGTGCGAGCCGGACTCGCGGGCGGCGATGCCAGGTCGACGCCCCGGCCCGAGAGCCCGGGGCGACGCCCGGTACAGCGTCGGCGATCGTCAGCTGGCGTCGCGAGCGCCGTGCGCGTCGCCGTCGGTGCCGTCGGTCGTGATGGATTCGACGCGCTCGACAGATTCGACACGCTCGACGGACACGGACGTCTCGCCGTCATCGATCGTGACGGCGTCATGAGCGGCGTCGTGGACCGCGATGTCCTCGACGTCGGCCGTGACGTCGGCTGCCTCGCCGGCGGGCGCGTCGTTGTTCTTGATGTCCTTGCCGTCCTTGTCCGAGCCCTTGCGCGGCAGGCGGGCGGCAGCGTCTTCGAGGGCCGCGGTGGCGCTGCCCTGGATCTCCTTGGCCACCTGCACGGCGCCCTCACCGAGGGAGCGGGCACGCTCGCCGACCGACTTCTTGCGCGACGCGGCGTACTCATCAACGTACTCCTGGCCGGACAGCAGCATCAGTTCATACATGATCTCGTCGGTGATGGAGCGCAGCACGAAACGGTCGGAGCCCATGCCGTCGAAGCGCGAGAAGTCGAGCGGCGCGCCGAAGCGCACGTGCGGCTGCGCGTAACGGCCGAACTTCTCGCCGGGAGGTGCCACGGTGTCGGTGTCCATGACGGCGACCGGGATGACGGGCACGCCACTCTCGAGCGCGAGACGCGCGATACCGGTCTTGCCCTTGTAGAGACGGCCGTCGGGCGAGCGCGTGCCCTCGGGGAAGATGCCGAACAGCTCACCGGCGGCGAGGATCCGCTTGCCGGTCGCGAGCGCACCGGCCGCGGCGGAACCGCTCGTGCGATCGATCGGCACCTGACCCGTGCCGGAGAAGAAGCCCTTCTGCAGACGCCCCTTGACGCCGGGCGTCGTGAAGTACTCCGACTTCGCGACGAACGTGACGCGGCGTTCGACGACGAGGGGGACGAACAGCCAGTCCGAATAGGAGAGGTGGTTGATCGCCAGGATCGCCGGGCCGGCGTCGGGAATGTGCTCGAGGCCCTCGACCGTCGGGCGGAAGACCGTTCGAAGCGCAGGCCCGACGAGAACCCTCTTGAGAAGCCAGTAGAGCACGGGAAGTCTTCCTCTCGGGGTGCAGGACGGCTTCACTCTACTGGGTCACACCGGCCTGCACATGCCGCCACGGCGACGCAGCGTGCCAGGATGAGCACATGCGAACCCGGCCCCGCACCCGCCCACCGACGTCCGCGCCCGGGCGGGCCACCTCGCGCATCGGCGAGGCGCTGCGATGAGCACCGAGCCCCGCGACCGCGACTGGGACGCCGAGTTCGCCCAGATCACCCGGCATCTCGACCTCGACGCAGCGTCGGAATCCGCGACGCGCCGCGGCGCCCACCGGGATCTCTTCGAGCCCACATCCGACGAGACCACGCCCATGACGCCCGCCTCGCCGGCCCCGGCCGACGACGGTCCTGTACCCGGCTTCCGGCCGCAGTGGCGCATGCCGGACGAGCAGCCATGGGTGATGACGCCGCCGCCTCACGGGCAGGCTGAGAGCGCTGCAGGTCAACACGACCACGACGATCTCGATGACCTGGACGAGGAACCCTTCGTCCCGCCTGAGCCCGCACCGTTCGAGACCGGTGACCCGGCGAGCGTCATCATGCTCGCCTGCTTCGTCCTCGGGCCGGTGTGGCTGCTGTACCTCACCCTGTTCGATCGTGAGGCGGCCACGCTGTGGTGGCTCGTCGCGGCGGGGCTGCTCGTCGGCGGCTTCGCCCTCGCCGTCGCGAGGCAGCCGAAGAACCGCGACGAGCACGACGATGACGACGACGGCGCCCGCGTCTGAGCCTCTACGACTGCCGGCCCGAGCGGCCTCGTCCGATCCCCCGGGCCCTCCCAGCGGACGTCAGTCGGTCGTCAGTTCGACGTCACCGTGACGTCGACGACGAGCGGGCGGTGATCGGTCGCGACCGTCATGTCGTGTTCCACGGCGCTCATGTCGACCGTCTCCAGCGTCAGCGACGGCGAGGCGTAGACAAAGTCGATGCGCTTGTGCGGTTCGGCGGCGTTGAACGTGTTGATGCGCGGCCCCGCGTCGACGAGCCCGTGTGCCTTGAACTCCCGCCCCGCGGGCCCGTTCTCGAGCTCGTTGAAGTCGCCGGCGATCGCCCACGGCACGTCGCCCGGCAGGTTCGGGTCGGCGATGAGCTCACGCGCGTGCCCGGCGCGCATCGAGCTGTAGAGCGACAGATGCGTGCTGATCGCGAGCCACTTCGCCTCGCCGGGCAGGCACACCTCGGCCCATGCGTAACCGCGCGGCTCCTGCGGACGCGGCACGGTGTAGAGGCCGTGGCCGCTCGCGGCGACGTCGAGGCGCGGCGCCGTCACGATCGCGGTGCTCATGCGGTGACGGTTGCCGCCGCCCCACACGAGCCCGACGGATTCGGCGAACTCGGCGATGCGATGGTCGGAGAACGGATGGCGCGGCATCTCCTGCAGGCACAGCACGTCGGGCGCGGCGTGCCGGATGACGCGCAGCAGGGCCGCACGGTCGTCCTTGAGGCCGCGCACGTTGTACGACATGAGACGGGTGGTCATGCGATGTCCTCCTCGACGGCGCTGCGCGCCAGGTCGGCCGCGCCGATGAGCCCGGCCTCGTTGCCGAGCTGCGCCTGCACGATTCGTGCCTCCGGGCGGTACCCGCGCCCCGGCAGCTGCTTGCGGAAGGCCTCGCGCGCCGGCTTCAACAGCATCTCGCCGGCTGCCGACACGCCGCCGCCGATGACGAACGCGCCCGGGTCGAACGCACTCGCGAGGTTCGCGAGGCCGGTGCCGAGCCACGAACCGATCTCGGCGAGCAGTTCGGCCGCCGTCGCGTCCCCTGCAGCCGCGGCCTGGGTGATCATGGGCCCGGTCAGCTTCGTCAGGTCGCCGCCGATCTCGGCCTCGATGTCGTGCGCCATCGGCGACTGCGCCGCGAGCAGCGAGCGCGCCTCGCGCACGAGCGCGTTACCGCTGGCGTACTGCTCCCAGCAGCCGCGGTTGCCGCACTCACAACGGATGCCGCCGGGCACGACCTGCATGTGCCCGAACTCGCCCGCGATGCCGTACCGGCCGCGCTGCATCACCCCGTCGACGAGGATCGCGCCGCCGATGCCGGTGCCGAGGTTGACCATGATGACGTGGCTCTCCCCCGCCACCGCGCCGAAACGCCACTCCGCCCAGCACGCGGTGTTGGCGTCGTTGTCGACGAAGACGGGGAACGCGCAACGGGCGCGCAGGTTCTCGCGCAACGGCTCGTTGCGCCACGACAGATGCGGCGCGAAGACGACGGTCGAGCGGTCGGCGCCGACGAATCCCGCCGCGCCGATGCCGATGGCGCTGACCTCGCCGAGATCGTCGCGTTCGGCGGCATCCTGCAGTTCATCGACGACGCTGACGAGTAGGTCCTCGACGACGGCGGCCTTCGTCGAGCGGTGCGGCGTGTCGCGGCGAGCGCGCGCGATGACGGTGCCGCGCTCGTCGACGAGGCCGCCCGCGACCTTCGTGCCGCCGATGTCGATTCCGATGGCGAGACTCATGCACGCCCCCTCTCTGCGAGCGCTGCGGCGCCGATGACGCCGGCGTCGTTGCCCAGTTGTGCGACGACGAAACGCGGCGACGGACGGTGCCCGCCGCCCGTCAGCTCGTCGGCGAAGTGGATGCGAGCGGATCCGAGGACGAGGTCGCCCGCCTCCGCGAGCCCCCCGCCGATGACGAAAACGGCCGGGTCGAGCACGGCCGCGAGTGACGCGCAGCCCTCGCCGACCCAACGGCCGATCTTGCTCAGCAGCGCCAGGGCTGCCGCGTCGCCCTCTTGTGCCGCTGCCGTGACGTGCGCGCCGCGCAACGCCTCCGGATCGCCCGCGCAGGCTTCGCGAAGCCGCGCGGCCTCGGTCGCGCCCGAAGCAACGAGCTCGCGCGCCTCACGCACGAGCGCGGACCCGGAGGCGTACACCTCGAAACAACCACGATTGCCGCAACCGCACAGGTGACCGCCCGGCACGACACGCATGTGCCCGATCTCGGCGGCGATGCCGTGGCTGCCGCGCATGAGTTCGCCGTCGAGGACGATGCCGCCGCCGACACCGGTGCCCAGCGTCACCATGACCATGTCGTCGACGTCCGCGCCGCCACCGTGGAGGAACTCGCCGTAGGCGGCCGCGTTCGCGTCGTTCTCGATGACGACGGCGTGCCCCGTCGCTTCTTCGAGGCGTGCGCGCAGCGGCTCGTGCCGCCAGGCGATGTTGGGGGCGAACAGGACGTTCGCGCCCTGCTTGTCGATGTATCCGGCGCACGCGACCCCCACCTTGGGCGCCTCGACGCCCTCGGCACGCGCCGCGGCGCCCAGCTCGTCGATGAGTTCGACGGTGGCGGCCACGATGGCGTCGGGCTCCTGCGCGGGCGTGTCGCGGCGCGCGCGGCGCACGATGGTGCCGCCGGAGTCGACGAGGCCCCCGGCGATCTTCGTTCCACCGATGTCGATGCCGATGCTGAGTGTCACGCTCGTTCCTCACTGCTCGCGGACGGCGACGGCGCATGGGCCGTCACGATCATCCTGACGGGGCGGGGCGCCGAGCCCAAATCGGGTGGCGCCCCGGTGGCGGGGCCGTACATGCGGCGCCTCAGGCGGTGGCGTTCGCCCCACCGTGATCGAGATCCGGCGCCTCGGCGTGCGCCTTCAACGCATCGAGGGCCGCGGTGATGATCTGCGTCTCGACCTTCCGGCGCAACGCCGTGTGCAGCGGAAAGCCGGGCCGTGCGTGCAGGGCATACGCGACGTCGGTGGCGTCGCCGTCAGCACGCAGGTCGTAGTGGCCTTGCATCGCCTCGATGTGCTGCGCCTCGACGAGTTGCCACGCCACCCGTGCGCGGTCGGCGCGACGAGCCACCGTGTACGCGAGCGTCACGACGTCCTTGAACGGGCCGGAGGCGAACGTCAGCTGTGCCTGGTCGACGTCGCCGGAGGGCGTTCGACTCAGCACGACGGCTCGCGCGACGTCCTTCGACCACTGCGGGTAGGCCGGCAGGTCGAGCACCACGTCGAGCACCCGAGCGCAGCTCGCCTCGATCCGGATGCGGCCCTCGCTGAGGGCGTCGCTGTTCGTCGTCATGACACCGAGGGTATGCGCCGAGCGGCGGCAGGGTCGTAAGGTACGCATGACGACGGGCCTCACCGACCGCCGCCACCGACCCAGTACCGACCCAGCGAGGATCCGCAATGCGTGAAGTGAGCACGAAGCTGCTCGTGCCGTTCGACGAGGAGCTCGCGCTTCCGCACATCGTGGTGCGCAACGCGTCCGAGGATCCGCGAGGCATCGGTTACGCCCGGCGTGAGGGCGCGACGTGGGCCGGGGTGACACACGAGGAATTCCTCGCGCAGGTCGAGACGCTCGCCAAGGGGTTCATGGCGGCGGGCGTCGAAGCGGGTGACCGCGTCGCGCTCATGAGCACGACCCGCTACGAGTGGACGCTCACCGACCTCGCGCTGCTGACGTGCGGCGCTGTCGTCGTGCCGATCTACGAGACGTCCTCGAGCGACCAGGTCGCCTGGATCCTCGCCGATTCTGAGGCCGTCGCCGTCGTCGTCGAGAACCAGGAGATGGCGCTCACCGTCTCGCAGGTACGCGAGCGCTGCCCCCATCTGCGCGACGTCTGGCAGATCGACGCCGGCCACCTCGACGAACTGCTCGAGGGTGCCCCGGAGGTCAGTGACGCGCAGATGCGTGCGCGCCGCGACGCCGTCGACGCCGACCACGTCGCAACGATCATCTACACCTCGGGCACGACCGGCCTGCCGAAGGGATGCGTGCTGACGCACGGCAACTTCGTGTCGTTGTCGCAGAACTGCCTCGCGCTGATGGACGACCTCGTCAACGGCGGTGAGGAGAACAACGGCACCCTGCTGTTCCTGCCGCTCGCCCACGTCTTCGCCCGCCTCATCCAGTTCGTCGCGATCGCCTCACGCACACGCCTCGCCCACACGACGATCGGGACGCTCGTCGACGACCTCGGCACGTACGCGCCGTCGTACCTGCTCGGCGTGCCGCGCGTGTTCGAGAAGGTCTACAACTCCGCCGAGCAGCGCGCGCAGGGCGACGGCCGCGGCAAGATCTTCGCCGCCGCCGCCGACACCGCGATCGCCTACAGCGAGGCGACGAACGCCGGACGCCGCGCGCCGCTCACCCTGCGCGTCAAGCACACCGTGTTCGATCGACTGGTCTACGCGAAGCTGCGCTCGGCGTTCGGCGGTCATCTGCGCTACTCCATCTCCGGGGGCGCTCCCCTGTCGGCCCGGTTGGCGCACTTCTACAACGGCATCGGCCTGCCCGTTCTCGAGGGATACGGACTCACCGAGACGACGGCTCCCGCCTGCGTCAACCCGCCGAAGGCGCTGCGCATCGGCACCGTCGGCCCCGCCTGCCCCGGCGTCGGCCTGCGGATCGACGACGACGGCGAGATCCTCGTCAAGGGCATCAACGTCTTCCGCGAGTACTTGCACAACCCCGAGGCCACCGACGAGGCGAAGATCGACGGCTGGTTCCGCACCGGCGACCTCGGTGAACTGGACGCCGACGGCTACCTGACGATCACGGGGCGCAAGAAGGACATCCTCGTGACGGCGGGCGGCAAGAACGTCAGCCCCGCCAAGCTGGAGGATTCCCTGCGCTCGCACCCCCTCATCGCAGAAGCCGTCGTCGTGGGCGACGCCAAACCGTTCATCGCGGCGCTGCTGTGCCTCGACGAGGAGATGCTGCCCGGCTGGGCGAGCGCGCACGGCATCACCGACCTGGACCCCGCAGACGCAGCACAGGATCAGCGGGTACTCGACGAACTGCAGAAGGCCGTCGACCAGGCCAACACCCTCGTCTCCCGCGCCGAGTCGATCCGCGCCTTCCGGGTGCTGACCACGCCTCTGACTCAGGAATCCGGGCACCTGACGCCGTCGCTCAAGGTCAAGCGCAACGTCGTGCTCGACGACTACGCCGACGTCATCGACTCGATCTACTCCTCTCCCCGCACCTGAGACAGCTCACGCCGCCTCGTCGCCGTCGTCACCCCTCACCGGAGCCGACCTGACAGCCAGGTGGTGAAGCTCTCTCGACCCGCGACGAGTGGCGCCGCGACTGCGGTCGCGTCACGCGGTCGGGCGCGCACTAGGGCGACGACCCGTGCGGTGCCTGCACCATCGGCGAGATACGTGACGTAGGCGTGCGCCCATTCGTATCCGAGCTCGGTGCCCACCTGCTCCTGCGGGGGCGGTGAATCCCCGATCTTCTTCTGCGGCGCCGCTTGGGCGAGCGTCGGCCAGCGGCTGCGTTCAGGCACCGACACGAGAGGTGCGGCCGTCCACTCGGCGGCTCCCTCCTTCAGCCACCACTGCGTCGCGTCCGCGCCGAACTGCCCGAGCGACAGATGCGTCAGCTCGTGCGCGAGAACGACCCGGCGGCCGCCCTCCGTCAGCGACGAGGCGACAGAGGGCGCGAGGAACACACCCTGCCTCGTGGTGACGCCCGCGGTGCCGGCGTCCAACCCGTCGGCACTCGCCGCGAACTCCGCGTCGTCCCGGCAGAGCGTCACCCGCAGATCACCTTCGAGACCCGCCGGCCGCGTGGTGCCCCACACCTCAGCGATCCGGTGCGCGGCCGCCTCGACGCGCGCGCGCCACTGCGCCGAGGCATCGTCCCCGGCCCCTGATGGCGAGGACGCGCCTTCGTCGAGCGCGTTCGGCAACCGCAGCACCACGCGCCCGAGGACGGTGTCGATCGTGAGGCTGGAGACCCCGCCATCGGTTCCGCCACTTGCCTCGGCTGACGACGATGTGCCCCCGGGTCGGCGCTCGCACCCTGCGAGCCCCAGGATCGCCCCCGCGGGGGCGCTGACGCCTCCCAGGACGAAGTGGCGTCTCGACAGCATGGCGCAAGCGTAGGAGGTTCTCACACGGCGGCGCGCAGACCGGCGAACGGAGCGCTCTCCAGCAGCGCTGACGCCGCGTCCTCATCACCGACGAGACCGGCGCTGCAGAGCATGTCGAGAACACGGTGGTCCTCCTCCTCCCAGACGGGGCCGCTGGTGACGGCGGGCATGTCCAGGAACGTCTTCATGACGCACGTGTCGCACGCACGACCTCGTGCCGGGCACGAATCACAGGTGATGAGCATGACGCCTCCTCGAAGCGCTGATCGGTCGATTCCCCAACGGGTCTCGATGTGTTTCGCACGCTAGGTTCGAGCACCGACAACCCCGCCGTCCCGGGCGATTCGGGGGTCATCGACACGTTCGTCGCGGTCGAAGATCGCCCGCGTCCGACCTCCGCGACCGCCCGTCGCGGCGCGCCTCGTCCCCGCCGCGCCGCCTGCCCGTCCCCACCCCCTTGAAAGGCACCGGCCACCGCCTCATCCGGGGGTTGTCACCACCGCCGTCTAGCGTTCGCGACATGGTGACGAACACGCAGACGAATCCGACCGCGGTGCAGGGCTGCCTCGACGATCTCGGCACCCCGTTGCACGACGTCACCTTCGTCATCGTCGACCTCGAGACCGCCGGGGGTCGCCCGGGCGCGCAGGGCATCACGGAGATCGGCGCCGTCAAGGTCCGTGGCGGCGAGGTGCTCGGCGAGTTCGCCACCCTCGTCGACCCCGGCTGCGCGATCCCACCGCAGATCCAGCGGCTCACCGGCATCACGACGGCGATGGTGCACGACGCGCCGAAGCTGGCATCGGTGCTGCCCGCATTCTTCGAGTTCCTCGGGCCCGACGCCGTCCTCGTCGCCCACAACGCACCCTTCGACGTCGGCTTCCTCACGGCGGCCGCACGGGATCTCGAGGTCCCGTGGCCCGCTCCTGCGGTCGTCGACACGGTCAAGCTCGCCCGCGCCCTCGTGCCGCGCGACGAGGTCCGCAATCACCGCCTCGGCACGCTCGCGGCCCACTTCGGCGCAAGTGTCAACCCGAATCACCGCGCCCTCGCTGACGCCCAGGCCACCGTCGACGTCCTGCACGCCCTGCTCTCGCGAGCCGGCAGTCTCGGCGTCACCTCGCGTGAGGAACTGCTCTCCTTCAGCGCGAAGGTGCCGGCGGCGCGGCGCCGCAAGGCCACCCTGGCCGACGGCCTGCCCGCCGAGCCCGGCGTCTACGTCTTCGAGAACGAGGACGGAAAGCCGCTGTACGTCGGCACGTCCGGCAACCTCCGCACCCGCGTGCGTTCGTACTTCACCGCGTCGGAGAAGCGTCGCGAGATGGGGCTCATGGTCGATCTCGCCGCCCGCGTGACGCCCATCCCCTGCGCGACGTCGCTCGAGGCACACGTGCGTGAGATCCGGCTCATCGCCGAGCATCGGCCACGGTTCAACCGACGCTCGAGCCGGCCGGAGAAGATCGCATGGCTCAAGATCACCGACGAGAAGTTCCCGCGCCTGTCCGTCGTGCGCGAGCAGCGAGCCGACGAGGCGACGTACCTCGGCCCGTTCCGCACGATGGTCGCCGCGCGGCTCGCCCGCGATGCGGTGCACGACGTCCGCCGCATTCGCCAGTGCACCACGCCCATCCGCGCCAAGGGCGGCACGGCGTGCGTCCTGGCGGAGATGGATCGGTGCGATGCGCCCTGTATCGGAGGCATCACCCAGCGCGATTACCTCGACCTCGTGTCGAGGTTGAGGCAGGAACTGCTCAACGAGCCCGGGTCCATCGTCAATGACGTCGAGGCGCGCCTGGCCCGCCTCGCGGGGCAGGAACGCTTCGAGGAGGCCCGCGCTGGGCGCGACGCCCTCATCGAGCTCCTGCGTGGGCTCGACCGTCACCAGCGCCGGGCACCCATCGTCAACAATCCGCATCTCATGGCGGCACGGCCACGTCGGGGCGGCGGCTGGGAGTTCGCCGTCATCCGACACGGTCGGCTCGCGGCGAGCGGTGCCTCACGACCCGGTCAGGATCCACGGCTGACGATCGAGGCCTTGCGGGCGACGGCCGAGGCCGTCCCGACCCCGCCTGCACACCGTTCCGCAGCGCTTGAGGAGGAGACGGAGGTGCTCCTGCGCTGGATCGCGCGCGCAGGCACCCGCATCGTCGAGACGGACGCGCCGTGGGTCAGCCCGCGGGATGCCGCGACACGCTACCTCGACGATCTCGATCCCGTCGTCCGCCGCGCGCACGAAGCGGCAGCCGTCGAATCCGGCGTGCTCGCGCATCCCGGACAGGGGCGGGCGACGACCCGTCAGTCGTCGAGCCCCAGATCGAACCCCGCGTCGAGATCGCGTTGGGAGTAGGTGCGAAAGGCCAGGTGCGTGTCGGTCTCGAGCACGCCGTCGACCTTGTTGATGCTTCCGGAGATCACCTCGGCGAGTTGCTCGTACGCCGTGACGCGCACCATCGCGATGAGGTCGACGCCTCCGGTCACCGAGTAGACCTCCGTCACCCCGGGCACGTCGGCGACGTGCTGGGCCACCTCGGGGATGCGTGCGACGTCCGCCTTGATGAGGACGATGGCGGTGATCATCGGGTCTCCTTCATGAGGGGCTCGGAATCGGCGTCTACGGCACTCGAACCGTGGATCCAGACGTCGAGGGTGCGTTGCGCGGCGCTGGAATCGACGGCCTCGGCAGCGCGCGTCATGCCCGCACGGATGCCGGACGCGAGGTCGTCCGCGCCACCGAAGAGGCTGCCGCGCTCGTACTGGGCGACGAGTGCGAGAGCCGCGCCGGCGTTGAGCAGGACGGCGTCGCGCACGGGCCCGCGCTTCCCGGCGAGGACGTCACGGACGACCTGAGCGTTGAACGACGCGTCTCCGCCGCGCAGCGCCTCGATCGGGGCTGGCGACAGCCCGACCTGCTCGGGCGAGATGCTCTCTTCGATGACCTCGCCGTCGTGCACCCACCACAGGCTCGACGTCGTCGCCAGGGTGAGCTCGTCGAGGCCGTCGTCACCCCGGAAGACCGCCGCATCGGCGCCGCGTTGCGCGAAGACGCCAGCCATGACCGGTGCCATCCTACGGTTCGCGCAACCCACAGCAGCGATGGCTGGGCGCGCCGGATTGGTCAGGGGGCCGAGGAAGTTGAACGCGGTCGGGACGGCGAGCTCCCGCCGCGTCGCGGCGGCGTGCCGCATGGCGGGGTGGAAGCTCTGGGCGAACAGGAACGTCATCGGGGCATGCGTCACGTCTTGCTGCAGCTCGTCGACGTCCGCGCTCAGGTCGACCCCGAGCGCTTCGAGAACGTCAGCCGTCCCGGTCGAGCTCGAGCTGGCTCGGTTGCCGTGCTTGGCCACCTTGACCCCGGCACCGGCGCACACGAGCGCGGCCATCGTCGAGATGTTGACGGTGTGTGCCATGTCGCCGCCCGTGCCGACGATGTCGAGGGCCGGCACGTCGAGCCTGAACGGCCGGGCGTGCTCGACCATGACGTCGGCGAGCCCCCGCAGCTCCTCCACCGTCTCGCCCTTGCTGTGCAGTGCGACGAGGAACGCCGCGAGCGGAACGGGGGCGACCTCCCCGTTCATCACGGCCGTCATCGCGGCGTGGGTCTGCTCTGGCGTCAGGTCCTCCCCACGCATGAGCTGGGCCACGAGGCTCGGCCACTTCATGACGGATCTCCTTGCACGTCGTTCGTCGTACCACCACCCTAAGCGGCGCCGTGACCGTGCGACAGGCGCGTCCACCGACGTCCCGCGTCACCGTGCTAGGCGCTGACGTGCGGGGTTGCAACCGCGTCAACACACACAGGAAGAACACCCTTCAACACCCAGCGAGCACACAGAGCAGATAACGAATATGTGTCCAATTGGGGGGCCGCTGTCATGATCGCTGCCAGGGCAGGACATAATGTCCGGGTGGCGACCGCAACTACAGCTCAGACGAGCGAACACGGCATCCCCGCCGGGCACGCACCGGCGACCCGACCCAACCTGACTGCCGTAGGCACGATGGTGTGGCTCGGGAGCGAACTCATGTTCTTTGCCGGATTGTTCGCGATGTATTTCACGATCCGCTCCGTGGCAGGCGACCTGTGGCACGAACGCACGTCGCACCTGAACGTGACGCTGGCGGCCATCAACACGACGATCCTCGTGATCTCGTCCGTGTGGTGCCAGCTCGGCGTGTTCAAGGCGGAGCACGGCATCCCCCACCGCACGGGCAAGCTGCTCGAGGTCGGCAAGTGGGGAATGCGTGAGTGGTACTCCCTCACCTACCTGTTCGGCGCGATCTTCGTCTCCGGCCAGATCATGGAGTACGCCACGCTGCACGAGGAGGGCATCTCCCTCGACAGCGACGCCTACGGCTCGATGTTCTACATCACGACCGGCTTCCATGGCATCCACGTGACCTGTGGCCTTCTCGCGTTCCTGCTCATCATCGGACGCACGTTCACCTCGCGCACCTACAGCCACCACCAGGCCACGGGCGCGATCGTGACGTCCTACTACTGGCACTTCGTGGACGTCGTGTGGATCGCGTTGTTCGCTGCCATCTACCTCCTCAAGTGATGCGCGACACCACTAGCAGAACCCGAACCCTGACTCCCCCGACCGCCGACAGGATGTCCTTGTGAGCACTCTCGCCGCCCGCCGCCGACACCCGGCCTCCCTGTTCGTCGTCCTGCTGCTGGCCCTGGTCGTCACCGGTGGCCTGTACGCAGCCTTCGCGCCGAAGAGCGCCAAGGCCGAGACGACGTCCGCCAGTGACGTCAACGCTGGCAAGCAGCTGTTCCTCGCGAACTGCTCGACCTGCCACGGCACGAACGCCACCGGCACGTCCGCCGGCCCCTCCCTCGTGGGCGTCGGCGCTGCCGCCGTCGACTTCCAGGTGGGCACCGGCCGCATGCCGCTCGCCGCGCCAAACACGCAGGCGCAGCGCAACACGAAGCAGTTCAGCGACAAGGAGATCGCCCAGATGGCCGCCTACGTGGCCTCGCTCGGCACCGGTCCCAACGTCCCCGAGAAGCAGTACACGACCCCGGGTGGCAACTCGGCCAAGGGTGGCGAACTGTTCCGCGTCAACTGCGCCATGTGCCACAACTTCGCCGGCTCGGGTGGCGCGCTGACGCGAGGCAAGTACGCGCCGCCGCTGACGTCCGTCTCGGGCAAGCACATCTACGAGGCCATGCAGACGGGCCCGCAGTCCATGCCGGTGTTCAACGACACGAACCTGTCGCCGCAGGACAAGAAGGACATCATCACCTACCTCAAGGACATCGAGAAGCAGCCTGCGCAGGGTGGTCACACCCTGGGCAACCTCGGCCCGGTCTCCGAGGGTCTGTTCGTGTGGACGTTCGGCATCGGCCTGTGCATAGCGGTGGCTGTCTGGCTCGGACGTAAGGCAGCGTGATGAAATTCCCCCGCTTCGGCTCTGACTCGTCAGACAGGAAACGCAACGAAATGAATGAAACCGGCGCGCATGCGCTCCCCGGTGACGGCCACCCGGACAACGCTCCGGTGAGCCCGAACGACGGGCACGTCGAGCGTTCGGGCGCACTACCCGAGCACTTCTCCGACCCGGGCCTGCCCCCGCACGTCCACCGTCTCGGTGACGAGGATCCGGCTGCGGCCAAGCGCTCCGAGCGCCAGGTCGCCATGCTGTTCCTGCTCTCGATGATCGCGACGATCGCGTTCGTCGTCTGCTACTTCGCGGTCGGCCGCGAGTCGATCATCTCGGTTCCTTTCATCGGCCCGATGAAGGCGCTGCACTTCGCTCTCGGCCTCACGATGGCGATCTCCATGCTGGGCATCGGCCTGGGTGCCATCCACTGGGCTAAGACGATCATGCCCGACGAAGAGGTCGTCGAGGAGCGGCACGAGCTCAAGTCCGACGACGAGGCCTGGGAAGCCGCCGCCAAGATCATGACGGGTGGCGCGGAGGCCGCGCAGCTGAAGCGTCGCCCGCTGCTCAAGTGGACGCTCGGTGGCGCTCTCGGTCTGTTCGCCGTCCCGGTGGCTCTTCCGCTGCTCGGTGGTCTCGGCCCCATGCCGAAGAACGACCTCGCGACGACGCTCTGGGACGAGAAGATCAACGGCCGCGGCCGCCGCCTCATGCGCGACCCCGAGGGCACCGCGATCCGCGCCTCGGACGTCACGCTGGGTTCGGTCTTCCACGTCCTGCCGGAGGGCATCAACACGACGGAGCACCCCCTCAACGAGAAGGCGAAGGCCTCCGTGCTGCTCGTGCGGCTCGACGAGGAGAAGATCAAGTCGGAGCGTCAGCGCAAGTGGGGTGTTGACGGCATCGTCGCCTACTCCAAGATCTGCACACACGTCGGCTGCCCCGTCGGCCTGTACGAACAGCAGACGCACCACCTGCTGTGCCCGTGCCACCAGTCCACGTTCGACATGACGGATGACTGCAAGGTCATCTTCGGCCCCGCCAAGCGTCCGCTGCCGCAGCTGAAGATCTCGGTCGACGACGAGGGCTACCTCGTTGCTGACCAGGGCTTCAAGCGCCCGGTCGGCCCGAGCTTCTGGGAAGACAACGGGAAGGAACTCAAGTCATGAGCACCGCTGCCTCTTCCGCGAGCGCAACGCACCCCACGACACAGCGTCAGGACCCGCAGGGCGGCCTGGCCGGCATGTCCAACTGGTTGGACGAGCGCACGGGCGGCGCCAAGGGCGTTCGCTTCCTCATGAAGAAGGTGTTCCCCGACCACTGGAGCTTCATGCTCGGTGAGGTCGCGCTGTACTCCTTCGTCATCCTCATGATCACCGGTACGTTCCTCACGTTCTGGTTCGTGCCGTCGCAGGGCGAGACGATCTACAACGGTCAGTACGTCCCGATGCAGGGCATCCAGATGTCGGAGGCCTACGCCTCCGCGATCGACATCTCGTTCGACATCCGTGGTGGGTTGCTGATCCGTCAGCTCCACCACTGGGCGGCGCTGCTGTTCATCGTGTCGATCATGATGCACATGTTCCGCGTGTTCTTCACGGGCGCGTTCCGCAAGCCCCGCGAGATCAACTGGGTCATCGGCACCCTGCTCTTCATGCTCGCGATCATCGAGGGCTTCATGGGCTACTCGCTCCCGGACGATCTGCTCTCGGGTACAGGTATCCGCGCCATGGAGGGCTTCATCCTTTCGGTCCCGATCGTCGGCACGTACATCTCGTACGCGCTGTTCGGCGGCGGCTTCCCCGGCGAGATGATCATCCCCCGCTTCTTCACGCTCCACATCCTCATCATCCCGGCGATTCTCGTCGCGTTGCTCGCCGCGCACCTCATCCTGCTCGTCGTGCACAAGCACACCCAGTACCCCGGCCCGGGCCGCTCCGACAAGAACGTGGTCGGCTTCCCCCTCATGCCGGTGTACATGGCGAAGGCCGGTGGCTTCTTCTTCGTCGTGTTCGGTATCACGGCGCTGATCTCGGGTCTCATCACGATCAACCCGATCTGGATGTACGGACCATACGAGCCGACGCAGGTGACGGCCGGTTCGCAGCCTGACTGGTACATGGGCTTCGCCGACGGTGCTCTCCGTCTGCTGCCCGGCGTGTTCGAGTTCCAGCTGTTCGGCCACACGTGGAGCATGAACATCTTCCCGGGTTCGATCGCCCTGTTGCCGTTGTTCTTCGGCGCCATCGCGGTCTACCCCTTCATCGAGGCATGGGTCACGGGCGACAAGCGTGAGCACCACGTGCTCGACCGTCCGCGCAACGCTCCGACGCGCACGGCGATCGGTGTGGCGTTCGCGACGTTCTATGCGGTCCTCATGTTCGCAGCCGGCAACGACCTGATGGCGATCAAGCTGCACATGTCGATCAACGACATCACGTACTTCTTCCGCGTCATGGTCTTCCTCGGCCCGATCCTCGCCTACCTCGTGACGAAGCGCATCTGCCTCAGCCTGCAGCGTCGCGACCGCGACCTCGTGCTGCACGGTCGCGAGTCCGGACGCGTCATCCGCACGCCGGAGGGTCGATTCTTCGAGGCGCACGAGCCGCTCGACGAGTACACGCGTTGGCAGCTCGTGAGCTACGAGGCCGGCACGCCGAGCCAGATCGAGCTCGATGGTCTTTCTGGCAAGGAACGGAAGAAGGCGAAGCGTCGCAACCGCTGGACCAACTTCTACTACAGGGACAGCATCGCCCCCGTCACTCCGGCCGAGCTCGAAGCAGCTCACCACCACGGTGACGACCACGCTCTCGAGGGCGCTCACTAAGTCGCCCGAGACGGTAACGCCGAAGGCCCCCGACATCACTGATGTCGGGGGCCTTCGGCGTATCTCGGCCGGGAGGCGTCAGGACGACGCTCCATGGCCACCTCAGGTGGGCCGGCCACGGAGGAAGGGCCGCTTGACGGGTGCAGGCGTCTCCGGGTGCCAGGTCGCCACGCGGTTCGGGTGACGGCGCTCCGCGATGCTCCCGGCCTCGCCCGGGGATGGTGCGCTGGACGCACCGCATCGCCTCGATCCCCCTCGCCCGCGTTTGTCTCGCATTCGTCACCGGTCGTGAGGGTGTCGCCCACGCATCAGCTCATGCGTCCACGTGGTCCGGAGGGATTCTCCCCCGTCTCATCGTGCCGTACAGCGGTGCCTCGCTCGGCGGCCGGAGCCGTTCGCTCATCGTGCCCGGAGCCGCCTCGTGCTCACGTCAGGGCAATGTCGCCATCGTGCCCGGAGCCGCCTCATACTCACGTCAGAACAATGTCGCCATCGTGCCCGGGGCCGTTTCGTCCTCTCATCCCGGCCCCGGTCGTCGCTCAACGGCTGGAGGCCGTGGGGAGGCGGCCGACGCCCTACCAGCCTTCCCTGCCCCCCGCCTGCGACCGGGCACCCCTACAAGCGGGCATGAGGGCGCCGCCTCGGGAGGCAAGGAGCGCGCACCACGCTGTGAGAGGCGGCGGGCGCCCAGCAGCGTCTCTGCATGGTCCTGCGCCTGAGCTGACGGCGGCGCGCCCAGCAAGTCGCCCGTCGGTGCCCTGCGATGACGGCGGCGATTGGCCCTGGCCTGCTGTGCCGGCAGCGTAGCCGCGGCGCAGATGAGTCCCTGATTGTGGTGAAACACCGGTCGTCGCGCCCCCGGCCTCTTGGACGTGGGCGCAGCCACCGCGTGATCCTTCGAGTCAACCTCCTACAGAATCCTCGAACAAAGTCATCCCGATATCCGCACCTCACATTGTCGACCTGCCAGCGTTCTGGGCGAAGCCCTGGACGAAGCCAGCCGGACATGATGCGCGCCACTTGCCGCAAACCATTGCCCAACGCTCTGCCGTCCGCCGACGCTGACGCCGTGATCGGCGCCGAGTGGGGCCTACCCAGCCCGACACGCACGACCCACCGCAATGGCTACCGCCACCGCGACCTCGACACCCGCCTCGGCACCCTCGACATGGCTGTGCCGAAGCTGCGCTCAGGCGCCTACTTGCCGGACTGGCTCATGGAACGACGCAAACGAGCCGAGTCCGCACTCATCACGGTCGCCGCTGACTGCTACCTCGCCGGCGTGTCCACGCACCGCAGGGCTCCCCCGCTGCGCGCGACGCGGGGTTCGTAGCGGGTGGTACCCCCAAGCTGGCGAAAAACCCTCGGCACCAACGCGCCGTCGAGTCCCAGGTCAGCCGTATGGGCGCCGACCTCGACCCGCTCCACGACGACTTCCGCCACCACCCCCTCGACGATGCAGGCCCGTTCACGTTCGTCACCGCCGACGCCCTCACGATGAACGCGCGGGAAGGACGCCGCGTGATCAACACCGTCGTCTCGCTCGCCACCGGCGTCAACAATGACGGCCACCGTGAAGTGCTCGGCCTGCGCGTGGCCACGAGCGAAACCGGGTCAGCGAGGAACGAGTTCTTCGCCGACCTCGTCGCCCGCGGCCCGAGCAGTGTCCTGCTCATCACCAGCGAGGCCCACCGGTCTGTGCGAAGCGATCAGCGCGAACCTGCCCGCCGCGAGCTGGCAACGATGCCGCACTCACGACGCCGCGAACTCGTCGGAATCTTCCCCAACCGCGACGCGATCGTGCATCTCGTCGGCGCCATCCTGGCCGAACAAACCGATGAACGGGCCGAAGGACGACGCTACCTCGGCCTCGACGTCCTCGCCCGCTCACACGCGGCCATCCTCACCGACCCGCCCACCGAGCCAGGACACGAACCCATGCCCGCACTCACCGCCTGAACCCACCCCGCGAAGGAACACACCGTTACACCACCGCCAGAGACTTGACCGCCGGCGCGCCCAGGAGCGACGCGCGCGAGCGCGAGCGAGCCGCCGCGATCCCCGCACTCTCGCAAGATCCGCTGCGTGAGTTGATCGTGCTTCGCAGTAGTTTGATCGTGCTTCGCAGTTGCCGACGCGATTCGCAGATGGGCACGTCATTGGCGAAAGGGGGACGGAAATCGCAAACGTGCCCTGACTGTCAGCCTGGGTGTGAGTCACTCAGGAGGTGGGTATGCGCAGATGGACTGCGGAAGAGAAGACCGC
>NZ_JBXASS010000004.1:0-246782 GCF_058809565.1 Dermacoccus sp. MPR-E5
AGGCCTCGACGCCTACCCGGGCAGCGCCACGCCGTTCGATCCTTGACTACGCGCTACACCCTCATCTGTGAAGAGCCCGTTTCAGCTCCGAAGCTCGCCGTGCGCTGCGCGGGGTGCTCGCGCCGTCGTCAGGATGCAGCGGCTGATTGAATGGCGTGGTGACCGACCTCGCGACCCCCTCGTGGCTCAGACCGACCTGGACACCGCGGGTCGGCGGCGACGCGGCGACCGTCGCCGACGTCGGGGAGGCCTGCGTGCTCGCGGCGATCACCCCCCACCTCGCGGCGGCCGGCGCCGAGATCGGGCCCGGTGACGACGCGGCCGTCCTGCCCCTCGCGACGGGCCGTGCCGTCGTCACGACCGACTCGATGGTGCTCGATCTCGACTGGCGCGACGACTGGTCGAGCGCCCACGACGTCGGGGTCAAGGTGATTGCCCAGAACCTCGCCGACGTCGTCGCGATGGGCGCGCGGCCCACCGGCGTCGTCGTGGCGCTCGCCACAGAGGAGCGCACGCGTGTCGACTGGCTCGTCGAGCTCACCGACGGCATGGCTGACGAACTGCGTCGCGCGGGTTGCGGATCCCTCGGCGGCGACCTGTCGGGCGCGCCCGCAGGCACCGTCGTCATCACCGTCACCGCGCTCGGCGAACTCGCCCCCGGCGCGCCGGCGCTGACACGCTCCGCCGCCCGGCCCGGCCAGGTGGTCGTGGTCTCCGACCGGCTGGGACGCTCGCAAGCCGGTCTGCTCGTTCTCAGCGGCGAGGTGGCCTGGCCGCCACGAGATGCGGGGGCGACGGCCCGTCGTGATCCCGGCCCGTCCGTCGCTGACGAATTTCCCTACGCAGACGCAGACGCGAACCAAGCGCTCCGCACATGCGCAGACGATCGCCAAGCGCCCCCCACAGACGGCGAGGCCGCGTCCCGCGCAGCCGTGGGTGCAGGGCCCCCCGCAGCCGCGAACGGGGCGGCCGAAGCCGTCGCACGCGAGTGTGTGACGTTCCATCGCGCACCCCGGCCGCGTTATGCAGGCGACGAGGCCGTGAGCGCGGGGATGGGCGTCGCGATGGACGTCTCCGACGGGTTGGGGCAGGACGCGGCGCGTCTGGCCGCGGCGTCCGGCGTCGGCATCGAACTCGATCGCGCCGCGCTGGAACGCATGGCGGCGCCGCTGCGGCCGCTGCTGGGGAATCGAGCGCTCGACTGCGTCCTCGCGAGCGGCGAGGAGCACGCGCTGCTCGGCACCTGCGACGCCGACGCGGTGCCGCCGGGCTGGCACGTCATCGGTCGCGTCGTCGCACCCGCAGCAAGCACGTCCGGCCGGCGGGCCGCGGTGACGCTCGACAGCGTCGACGTCGTCGAACGCGGCTGGTCGCACTACGAACGGGCGCGCCCCTCGTCGTCCGACTGACGGCGTTCGCTCGTCACGCGGGCGCCGTGCGCCGGCCGTCCGGGTCGAGGGCCCCATGCCGCTCCAGCACCTCAGCGTCGGCGCAGCGCGCGTGCCGTAGCCGCGAGACGCCACCCGGGCGCGGCGCCGAACATTGCAAACGGGTCTCGATTCCGAGTGTGAGCCCCTTCACCATGGCGCGCGGTGCGAGCTTGGCGTTACCGTCGAGGGTCACTTTCCTCCACGACTGTCCGGGAGCCAGCCTTGCTGCCTATGGATTCCTCAGCTCTGCGCCTCGACGCGGGGCCGGTCGACTACGTGCTCATCGCGTTGTACTTCGTGTTCGTGCTCGGCATCGGCCTGTTGGCCCGCCGACAGGTGAGCTCCAGCATCGACTTCTTCATGTCCGGCCGGTCCCTGCCCGCCTGGGTCACCGGCCTTGCCTTCATCTCCGCGAACCTCGGTGCGGTGGAGATCATGGGCATGTCCGCGTCGGGCGCCAAGATGGGCATGCCGACGTTCCACTACTACTGGATCGGCGCGATCCCGGCGATGTTGTTCCTCGCCATCGTCATGATGCCGTTCTACTACGGCTCGGGCGTGCGCTCGGTGCCTGAGTTCATGAAGCGTCGCTTCGGCACGGGCGCCCACCTCGTCAACGCGATCTCGTTCGCGCTCGCGCAGGTGCTCATCGCCGGCGTCAACCTGTTCCTGCTCGCCAAGATCGTCAACATGCTGCTCGGCTGGGACATGACGGTCTCGACGATCGTCGCCGCCGTCATCGTCCTCAGCTACATCACCCTCGGTGGCCTCTCGGCCGCGATCTACAACGAGGTGCTGCAGTTCTTCGTCATCGTGGCGGCGCTGCTGCCGCTGACGCTCGCTGCCCTGCACAAGGCCGGCGGTTGGGACGGGCTGCAGGCCAAGATGAAGGCCGCGGGCACGGACGGCGAGCTGTCGTCGTGGCCGGGCAACTCGCTGACCGGCTTCACCGATTCGGTGTGGTCCGTCATCGGCATCGTCTTCGGTCTCGGCTTCGTGCTGTCGTTCGGTTACTGGACGACGAACTTCGTCGAGGTGCAGCGCGTCATGGCCTCGAAGGACATGAACTCCGCGCGTCGCGCGCCGATCATCGGCACGTTCCCGAAGATGTTCATCCCGTTCATCATCATCATCCCGGGCATCATCGCCGGCGCGCTCGTGCCGGAGATCGCGAAGGCGAAGGCCAGCGGCGGCAACCCGGACTACAACAACTCCCTGCTGTACCTCATGAGCGACCTGCTGCCGAACGGTCTTCTCGGTGTGGCCATCGCGGGCATGCTCGCCGCGTTCATGGCCGGCATGGCCGCGAACATCTCGGCGTTCAACACGGTGTTCAGCTACGACATCTGGCAGGAGTACGTCGTCAAGGATCGTGACGACGCGTACTACATCAAGATCGGCCGCATCATGACAGTCGTCGCGACGATCATCGCGATCGGCACGTCCCTCCTGGCGCGAAGCTACTCGAACGCGATGGACTACCTGCAGACGCTGTTCGGCTTCTTCAACGCGCCGCTGTTCGCGACGTTCATCCTCGGCATGTTCTGGAAGCGCATGACGCCGACGGCCGGTTGGGCCGGCCTCGTCTCCGGTACGGTCGGCGCGCTCGTCGTCGCCGTCCTGTCGGAGAACGCGCTCGGCGATCTGTCGCAGGACGTCATCCACATCGGTGGTCAGGGCGCGTCGTTCGTCGCGGCCGGTACGGCGTTCGTCGTCGACATCGTCGTAAGCGTCATCGTCAGTCTCATGACGCAGCCGAAACCGGCGGAGAGTCTGCGCGGTCTCGTCTACAGCGAGACGCCGAAGGAGGACTTCGAGGAAGACACGAACACGTCGTTCTTCAAGTCGCCGACGAAGCTCGCGGGCCTGTCGCTGGTGCTCGTCATCATCCTCAACGTCGTCTTCCACTAAGGGGCATCGATCATGAGTACACCGATCAACGACGCGCACGACGCCCCGCGCGGGCGTGACGACGCCGTGCACACCGGGCGTGACGGCGCGGACGAGGTGACGACGACCAAGGCCGGCAACTCGGCCCGTCACGGCGCCGGCCTGTTCGACATCCGCAACATCATCGGGCTGCTGATGGCGCTCTACGGCCTCATCCTGCTCGTCACGAGCTTCACGACGAGCACCGCCGACAAGGCGAAGGCCGACGGCGTCAACCTCAACCTGTGGACGGGCATCGGCCTCATCGTCATCGGCGCCGCGCTCATCGCGTGGGCCGTGACGCGCCCCATCGTCGTCGACGAGCGCGAGCTGGAGGCCGACAAGGCCGCCGCCGAGCGTCAGGGCAAGCCCACCGCGCACTGAACGCCTCGCGCGGGGCCTGAGCGTTTCCGCGCGGCGTCGTCAGACGAATCCCCCGGTCTCCTTCGAGGAGGCCGGGGATTCGTCGGTTCGCGGGCGTCGAGCAGGCAACAAAAAACCCGGCCGAAGCCGGGTTTTTCGAACAAGTGCCGAGATCAGCGCTTGACCTTGCCTGCCTTGAGGCAGGAGGTGCAGACGTTGAGACGCTTCGGGGTCACGCCAGCCTCGCCGACCAGGGCGCGAACGCGCTGGATGTTCGGGTTCCAACGACGCTTCGTGCGGCGGTTGGAGTGCGAGATGTTGTGACCGAAGCCCGGTCCCTTGCCGCAGACGTCGCAGGTGGCAGCCACGGTTTCTCCTGAAGTCGATGTGTTCGGGCGGATGCCCTTCGGTTGCTTCGCGCAAGACCTGACGGTCTCGCTCGCCCCCATCGATCCGCAGCGTCGAGATGATGCGCGTGATGTCATGGGGGCAACCTGGACAGCATAGCCGGAGGCAGCGGGTGGGATCAAAACGGCGACGCGGTCGGGTGCGTGGAGGCCGGCCTGTCGAGCGCGGCGCGCCGCATGCGGAGCCGCCCGAGCGTCGCCGGTTCGCCGTGCGTGTGGCGTCCGCCCGGAGTGGCGTGGACGGCTTTTCACCCCGTCCTGCCGCGGTTGTCAGACCCGTGTGCCAAGGTACTCGTGACATGCCGCGATGACGATTCACGTCTCGCGGGAGACGCCCGCGGCGGTCGCCGGAGCGAGAGGCAGGAGGGTGCATGACGCAACGCCTGAATGCGCGTGACCTTGCCCGCGCCCTCGTCTCCGCACGCGTCGAACTGTCGTCGGCGGAGTCGACGCTCAACGCGCTCAACGTCTTTCCCGTGCCCGACGGCGACACCGGCACCAACATGCGCGCCAGCCTCGAAGCGGGCTTCGTCGCACTCTCACAGACCGGTTCGGACGATGCGCCGCGCGTGCGCACCAAGGCGTTCGTCACCGGCATGACGCGGGCGGCGCAGGGCAACTCCGGCGTCATCCTCTCCGAATACGTGCGCGGTTTCGTCCGCGTGCTGCTGGCCGATCCCGCCGTCCTCGAGGTCGGCCTCGACGGTCCGGGCCTCGCGGAGGCGCTCGGGTCCGCCTCGGCCTGCGCCCGCGGGGCGGTGGGCGAACCGGTGGAGGGCACGATCCTGTCGGTCGCGCAGGCCGCGGCCCTCGCCGCCCGTCGATGCGTCGACGAGGCGGCCGGCGCAGGACGCGAGGCCGATGCCGCCGAGGTGGCGCGGGCGGCACACCAGGCTGCGCAGGAGGCGTTGGACGCGACGCCCGCACAGTTGGAGGCGCTCGTGCGTTCGCGCGTCGTCGACGCCGGGGGTGCGGGTCTGCTGCTCGTCCTCGATGCCCTCGACCGCGTCGCCTCGGGTGCGGGGGGCCTGCCCCGGACGAACACCCGCTCGTGGCTCGACGCGCGTCGGACGACGTCGTTGGAGGAGGACGCGGGCTGCCACGTCGCCGCGGGTGGCACGGCCTTCGAGGTCGTGTGCGTCGCCGAGGGCCTCGACGACGAGGGCGCCTCGGCGCTGCGTGACGTGCTCGCGCGGTGGGGCGATTCGGTTGTCGTCGCGGGCGACGAACGGCTGCATCGCGTCCACCTGCACACGGACGAGCCCTTGACGGCCGTTTCCGTCATGCGTGAGCGCGCGACGATCAGCGCCGTCACGATGACGCATTTCGACGGCCCGCTGCCGGGGTGTGAACCCTTGCTCGTCGCCGCGCGCGACGAGGCGGTGCGCGCCTACGCGTTCGCCCTCGGTGCGCAGACGCGCGATTCGCGGGAGCCGGGAGCGCCGTGGGGCCACGCAGCCGGTGACGTTCTCGCGGACGTCGACGCCGGTGACGGCGCGCGCTCGAGCAACCTCCTCGCGCTGCTCGAACGACTCGACGATGCAGCCTCGCCGTTCGGTGACTGGGAGGGCGAGCAAGCGGCCGTCTGGGAGGAGGACGACCCCGGTGACGACGTCGAATTCCTGCGGGCCGACTCGTGGCGGGCCGCGCGCGACCTGGCCCGTCTGCATCTCCCCGGCGCCGAGTCGCTGCTCGTGTGCCTCGCGCCCGGCGCCGACGAAAGTGCGGCGCGGGAGTTCCTGTCGCTCGCTCGCACGCGCGTCGGTGACGGCGGCAGCATCGACGTCATGCGTCTCGATGCCGGTTCGCTCGTCCTCATGGAGGTGACCCATGGGTGAGGTGATGCTCGACTCGCCACTGCTCGCCGTCCTCGGATCCGGCGCGAAGAAGCTCGCGAAGGCGCGTGACCTCGTGACGGTGCGCGACCTGCTCGACTACTTCCCGCGCCGCTACATCGACGCGCACGCCGGCAGCACGTTCGGCGAGTTCGAACTCGGCGAGCACGTCGTGCTCACCGCCCGCGTCGAGACGATGACGCAACGACGCATGCAGACGCGCAAGGGTTCGATGGCGAACGCCGTCATCGTCGACGACGAGGGCCGCCGCGCCGCCGTCACGTTCTTCAGCGCGCAGCCTCACTACAGCGTCCTGCGCCCGGGCAAACGCGCGCTGTTCAGCGGCCAGCTCGGCCTGTTCAACAAGCAGCTTCAGCTGTCGCACCCGCAGTACACGCTGATGGACGACGCCGACATGAGCGTGTATCCGGGCAGCCTCGTGCCGGTCTACAAGCAGGTCGAGAAGATCACCAACCTCAACCTCACCCTCTCGATCAGCACCGTCCTCGACGCGCTCGGCGAGATCCCCGACCCCCTCGACGAGCCGCTGCGCGCGCGTCACGGTCTCGTCACGACGACCCGCGCCTACCGCGGCCTGCACCTGCCGGCGAGCATGGCCGACGTCCAGGCGGGGCGTGAGCGGCTGCGGTTCGACGAGGCGTTCACCACCCAGATCGTGCTGGCCCAGCGGCGCCACGAGGCGCGCTCCGAGCCGTCGACACCGCGCGTTGCGAAGCCCGGCGGTCTGCTCGAACGCTTCGATGCGTCGTTGCCGTTCGAGCTCACCGAGGGCCAGCGCGAGGTGGGGGAGCAGATCGCACGCGACCTCGCCGAACCTGTCGCGATGCACCGCTTGCTGCAGGGTGAGGTCGGTTCGGGCAAGACGCTCGTCGCGTTGCGCGCCATGCTCGCCGTCGTCGACTCGGGCGCGCAGGCCGCACTGCTCGCGCCGACGGAGGTGCTCGCTGCCCAGCACGCCGCCTCGATGCGCGCGATGCTCGGCCCGCTCGCCGAACGCGGACGCCTCGGCGGCGCGGACGACGGCACCCGCGTCACGCTGCTCACCGGCTCGATGTCGGCCTCGGCGCGCGCGCAGGCGCTGCTCGACATCGTCTCGGGCGAGGCGGGCATCGTCATCGGCACGCACGCGCTGCTGCAGAAGCACGTCGAGTTCGCCGACCTCGGTCTCGTCGTCGTCGACGAGCAGCACCGCTTCGGCGTCGAGCAGCGCGCGGCGCTCAGCTCGAAGGCGCACCGCCCGCCGCACGTGCTCGTCATGACGGCCACGCCGATCCCGCGCACCGTCGCGATGACGGCGTTCGGCGACCTCGACGTCTCCACGCTTCGTCAGCTGCCACGTGGGCGTGCGCCGGTCGTCTCGCACGTCGTGCCGACGCACGTCGCGTCGTGGATGAACCGGGTGTGGGAGCGCATCGCGGAGGAGTGCGCCGCCGGGCGTCAGGTCTACGTCGTCGCCGGACGCATCGGTGACGGCAGCGAGCCGGTCGCGCCGGGCCTCGTCGACGGGCCCGACGCTCATGGCGCCGGGGAGGGCGATGCCGCGGCGCGCCCCATCGGCGTCGTCGACCTCATCGACGAGATGCGCCGCCTGCCTGCGCTCGCTGGGCTGCGGATCGATCTCATGCACGGCCGGCTGCCCGTCGAGGAGAAGGACGACGTCATGCGCCGCTTCGGCGCCGGCGAGGTCGACGTTCTCGTCGCGACGACCGTCATCGAGGTGGGCGTCGACGTGCCGAACGCGTCGATGATCGTCATCGTCGACGCGGACCGGTTCGGCCTGTCGCAGCTGCACCAGCTGCGCGGACGCGTCGGGCGGGGCGAGCACGGCGGGCTGTGCCTGCTCGTGACACGCAACGAGAACCCCGACACGCTCGAGCGTCTGCGGCGCGTCGCGGAGACCAACGACGGATTCGCCATCGCCGATCTGGATCTAGACTTGAGACGGGAAGGAGACGTGCTCGGCGCCGCGCAGAGCGGACGGCGATCGTCTCTCGACTGGTTGGAGCTGACGAAGGCGTCCGATCTCGCCGTCATCGAGGCCGCGCGCACCGAGGCCGCCGCCATCGTCGAAGCGGATCCGTCTCTGACCGAGCATCCCCTGCTGGCGCAGGCCGCGCATGCCCGCGTGGACGCGTCGCAGGCCGAATTTCTGGAAAGAAGCTGATGACGCGCATCATTGCCGGCTCCGCCGGAGGCCGCAGGCTCGACACGCCCCCCGGAGCGGGCACCCGCCCGACGTCCGACCGCGTCCGTGAGGCGCTGTTCTCCCGGCTGGAGCATCTCGGTGCGATGCTCGGCGCGGACGTGCTCGACCTGTACGCGGGCTCCGGCGCGCTCGGGCTGGAGGCGTTCAGCCGCGGCGCCGCGTCCGCGACGTTCGTCGAGGTCGACCGCCGCGTCGCGACCGTCATCCGCACGAACGTGCGCAACCTCGGGTTCTCGCCGGTGCGTGTCGTGACGCAGGCCGTCGAGAAGTTCCTCGAGGGCCCGCCGAGCGTCAAGGCCGCGCTCGTGCTCATGGACCCGCCGTACAGCGTGAGCGAGGAGCAGCTGCGGCAGGCCATCGACCTGCTCGTCGAGCGGGAGTGGCTCGCCGAGCGCGCTCTCGTCGTCGTCGAACGCTCGTCGCGTTCGCCGCAGCCGACGTGGCACCCGCGCCTGGAGGCCTGGGAGCCGCGCGTCTACGGGGAGACGACGATGTGGTTCGCCGAGCTCGCCCAGGACGACGCGCCCGAGCCCGACGACGTCCAGGCCGTCGTGGCGACGCTCGATCAGGTCGTGCCCGAGATCGTCGTCACCGGTACGCCCGAGGACATCGCAAAGGTCACATCATGACGACGTGCGTCTGCCCCGGCTCGTTCGACCCGCTGACGCTGGGGCACCTCGACGTCATCGAGCGGTGCGCGGCGCTGTTCGAGGACGTCGTCGTCACGGTGCTGCACAACCCCGACAAGCAGGGGACATTCGGCGCCGACGAGCGCGTCGACCTCATCGAGCGCTCGGTCGCGCATCTCGACAACGTCCGTGCCGCGGCCTACGCCAACACGCTGCTCGTCGACGTGTGCCGTGAGCTGGGCGCACCGCTCGTCGTCAAGGGGCTCCGCGGGGAGACCGACTTCAGCTACGAGACGCCGATGGCGACGATGAACCGCGCGCTGTCGGGTCTCGAGACGGTGTTCATCCCCGGAAACCCGGGCATGGATCACCTGTCGAGCTCGCTCATCAAGCAGGTCGCGGGCCTCGGCGGCGACGTCACGGGCATGGTTCCGGAGCCCGTCATCGGCCCGCTGCTCGAACGTGTCGGCGCGTCGCGTTGACCTGCGCAGGCCCGCACATTCTGGGATTTGGGAGAGTGCGCGCCCGCGGCGTAGACTTGCACGTCGGCCTACGCCATCGCTGTGGCCGAAAGATGTTCGAAGTTCTCGACCGACGAAGAGTGCAAGGTAATGACCCAGGCTGATTCCCGCCGCCCGCTGGTGCTCGACACCAGGGAGCTCGGTCGTCGACCCGGAAATTCGCTGCGCCTCCACCGCGACGTCGAGGCTCCGGCAGATTTCGGTACCGACGTCATCGGCATCGAGGAGGGTCAGCCCGTCGGGCTCGACCTGCGTCTCGAATCGGTGATGGAAGGAGTCCTCATCACCGGTGAGGTCGAGGCGACGGCAACCGGCGCGTGCGTGCGGTGCCTGGAGGACGTGACCTACCCGGTCGACGTCCACTTTCAGGAGCTGTTCGTCTACGCCGATCGTGCTGCGCACCACCGTGAGGTGGCAGGCGGCGATGATGAGGACGAACTGCATGTGCTCGACGGCGACGACGCCGACCTCGAGCCCGTGCTGCGGGACGCTGTGGTGCCCACCCTGCCGTTCCAACCGGTGTGTCACGAGGACTGCCTCGGGTTGTGCTCCGAATGCGGTGCACGACTCGACGACGACCCCGATCACCATCACGAAGCTATCGACCCCCGCTGGTCGGCCCTGGTCAACCTGACCGAGGCTGGATCGGCAGAAGACGAGAAGAGGAACTGACGTGGCTGTCCCGAAGCGGAAGATGTCCCGCGCCAACACCCGCTCGCGCCGAGCCAACTGGAAGGCGACGCCCGTCGCCGTGCAGGCGTGCCCCGCGTGTGGTGCCAACAAGCAGTCGCACATGGCGTGCCCGGCGTGCGGTACGTACAACGGCCGCCACTACGGTGCAGCGGAGCGCACCGAGCACCAGGCCTGATCGGCCGTTCGCAGACCGTGGGCAAGAAGTCTTCGAAGCGGTCAGCTGCTGACGTGTCGCAGCGGCCCGTCGGCGACCTCGTCCGGATCCTCTCTGAGGTTTCGGGTGTGGACGTCGACGAGTCGCTGCTTCGTCGTGCCCTGACCCACCGTTCGTTCGCGTACGAGAACGGCGGCATTCCGCACAACGAGCGCCAGGAGTTCCTCGGCGACGCCGTGCTGGGCCTCGTCGTCACCGAGACGCTGTACACGGATCAGCCCGACGCGCCGGAGGGGCACCTCGCGAAGCAGCGGGCGGCGGTCGTCAACTCGCGGGCCCTCGCTGAGGTCGCGCGCGGTCTCGAGCTGGGGGAGTACCTGCTGCTCGGGCGTGGCGAGCTCGCCACGGGTGGACGCGACAAGGATTCGATCCTCGCCGACACGACGGAGGCCGTCATCGGCACGGTGTTCCTCTCGGGCGGCATCGAGGCGGGGCGTCGCATCGTCCACCACCTCATCGATCCGTTGATGAACCGATCGTCGACGATGGGGGCCGCGCTCGACTGGAAGACGTCGCTGCAGGAGGCCACCGCAGCGGCCGGTCTCGGTGCGCCGACGTACGTCGTCGAGGGTGAAGGGCCGGATCACGACAAGGTCTTCACCGCGACCGTCGTCGTCGACGGGCGCACCCTTGGTGCCGGCACGGGGCGCAACAAGAAGTCGGCTGAGATGATCGCCGCCGAGAACGCCTGGGTGAGCCTGCGCGACGAAGCGGCGAAGAACGCCGGTTCGGCCGGCGGTGACGTCGTACGCGACGAGGCGGACGCGGTCGCCGTCACGGACGGTGCGCATGCCTGAGCTTCCCGAGGTGGAAGTCGTACGACGAGGCCTGGACGACCACGTGGTCGGCCGGGCCTTCGTCACGTCCCGGGTGACGGGCTCGCGCGTCGCACGCCGTCACCTGCCGGGGCCGCAGCATCTGGCCGACGCATTGCTCGGACGACGGGTAGCGTCGGCCCAACGGCGCGGCAAGTACCTGTGGGTGACGTTCGAAGATGTCGGTCCTGCTTCTGCTGGCTCGGCGGACGCGACGGTGCCGCTGGACCGGCGCGAGGGTGCGGTGGCCGACG
The DNA here is from genome assembly GCF_058809565.1 of Dermacoccus sp. MPR-E5. Classification (NCBI taxonomy): domain Bacteria; kingdom Bacillati; phylum Actinomycetota; class Actinomycetes; order Micrococcales; family Dermacoccaceae; genus Dermacoccus; species Dermacoccus sp. MPR-E5. The sequence continues at coordinate 11,318 of NZ_JBXASS010000004.1, forward strand.
ACGCCCTCGTCATCCACCTCGGCATGAGTGGACAGGTGCTCGTCGAGAGCGCCGACTCGCCGCTGGAGAAGCATGCGCATGCGGTGTTCGACCTGTCGGCGCCTGTGAAGCTCTCGCCGCCCAGGAGGTCGGGGGAGCGCGCTGGCTCGGGTGAGGCGGTGGATGCGCCGGGGGTGACTGACGCATCGGAGAGGCCGCGCTCGGAACGGTCGGCCCAGCAGATGCGCTTCGTCGACCAACGGACGTTCGGCGGGTTGTTCCTCGACGACCTGACGGTGGCGCACGGGCGCGAGGTGCCCGCGTCGATCGCGCACATCGCGCCTGACCCGCTCGAGGAGGCGTTCGACGCGGGCGCCGTCGCGCGGCTCATGCGCAGCAAGGATGTCGCGATCAAGCGGATGCTGCTCGATCAGGGCATCGTCAGCGGTATCGGCAACATCTACGCCGACGAGGCGCTGTGGCGCGCGAAGGTGCACGGCCGACGCCCGGGACGCATGCTGACGAAGACGCAGCTCATCGGCGTGCTCACGGCGGCGCAGGACGTCATGCGTTCTGCGCTCGATCATGGCGGCACCAGCTTCGACGCGCTCTACGTCAACGTCAACGGTGCGAGCGGCTACTTCGATCGCTCTCTCGACGCCTACGGCCAGCAGGGCAAGCCGTGCCGCCGCTGCGGCACGCTGATCGTCAGGGAGCAGTTCATGAACCGCTCGTCGCACTTCTGCCCGACGTGCCAGAAGCCGCCCCGGACGATGGACCGTTCCTGAACAGCGGGTCGATCGCCGCATGCGCTCCGATGCCGGCGACCTCCCCGATGCGCGAGAAGTCCGACTCGCTCGCCGCGACCCCCATTCAGCGGCGTCGCAGTCCTGCGGGCTTTCCTCGGGCACGATCAACCATCGTGTGACTGCGGGGTCGTTGCGGAAGCCGGCGATGATGTCGTCGTCCGACGCGACGGGATCGCGCAGGACGACGTCGCCGCACGGGGACGCATGTGGAACGAGGGGGGAAATGCGGCGCTCGACCTTCTCACGTCGGGCGCTACCGCTGAGCTCGGCGGATCCGAGAGGTCACGATTGAAGGCTCGGCTCCGCCGGATGGCGGCGCGTCAGATCGCCCATGCGAGTGGGGGACTCGGATCGTGGGCGAGGTATCGGTCCGATGCCCCCTGGACATCGACCCGATCGGCCCGAGTCGTGCTGACCTGCATCAGCTCGGTGTCGTCGGAAAGGGGAGCTGGCTGCGCTTCGGTCGCGTCGTCGATCTCGATGAATTCGAGTACGCCTCAGACGTGCGCGTAGACGTGAACGGGAAAGTCGGGGTGGTCGAACGACCCGTGCGCGATGATCGCATCGCGCGCACACTCATCGACACGTATCTGCTCGGGGACGCTCGCGTGAGCGCCGCCGCCGGCCGCGCGATCGAGGAGCGTGCTCGTGCTCTGCGACCCCTTCGACACGCTCGAAGCCGTGGCTGGTGGTGGAGATCAGGGTTTGTTCGTACGGCGAAGCCGCGCGGGCCGTTCAGAGCATCGGCTTCGATCTCCAGGAGCCCCTCGACGTTCGCGCACCTGTCCATCGGTTCGTTCGTGCTGACGGTGCGGTGATCGACCTCATGGTTGCCGACCGTGAGAGTCGCCCACCGGTCTACCGGGGGAGGCGAGTGGTGGACGTTCCGGTTTCAGCTCCGGCCATGAAACGAACCACTGATCACACCCTCCCCACCGGCACGCGGGTTCGTCTGCAGTCGTCATCCTGGTCGTCGCGACGGGCCGCCGCGACACGATCGACCGCTGATGCTTCGCGAGGCTCGACGGTGTCCGGGCGCGGGCTGCACTACCGTAGTCGGGTGATCGAACTGCGTACGCCCCGAGAGATCGACGAGATGAAGCCCGCCGGGGCGTTCGTCGCATCCGTCCTGACCGCCCTGCGCGAGGCCGCCGACGTCGGCGTCAACCTGCTCGAACTCGACGCCCTGGCGCACCGCATGATCACCGACGCCGGTGGGGAGTCGTGCTACATCGACTACCACCCGAGCTTCGGCGCGAGCGCGTTCGGCAAGGTGCTGTGCACGAGCGTCAACGACGCCGTCCTGCACGGCCTGCCGCACGACTACGCCCTCAAGGACGGCGACCTGCTCAGCATCGACTTCGCCGCATCACTCGACCGCTGGGTGAGCGATTCGGCGATCTCCTTCGTCGTCGGCACGCCGCGCGAGGCCGACCTGCGCCTCATCGACACGACCGAGCGAGCCCTCGCCGCAGGGATTGCGGCCGCGCAGCCCGGCAACAAGCTCGGCGACATCTCGGCCGCCATCGCCGACGTCTGCGCAGGCGCCGGATACCGCGTCAACACGCAGTTCGGCGGCCACGGCGTCGGCCGCACGATGCACGGCGAACCGCACGTGCCCAACGACGGTCGTGCAGGCCGCGGCCTCAAGCTCAAGCCTGGCCTCGTCATCGCGATCGAGCCCTGGCTCATGGCGGGCACCGACCAGATCATCCAGGACCGGGACGGGTGGACGCTGCGCAGCGTCGACGGTTCCCGTGGCGCGCACTCCGAGCACACCGTCGCGATCACCGCGGAGGGCCCGCTCGTCCTCACGGCGCGCGACACGGCCGCCGCCGGCGCGCCGCAGCCGACGGCCTGAACCGCGCGCCGTGTACGTCAAGTCGCTGACCCTCAAGGGGTTCAAGTCGTTCGCGTCGGCGACGAACCTCGTCCTCGAACCGGGCATCACCTGCATCGTCGGTCCGAACGGTTCCGGCAAGAGCAACGTCGTCGACGCGCTCGCCTGGGTCATGGGCGAGGGCAGTGCCCGCAGCCTGCGCGGCGGCAAGATGGACGACGTCATCTTCGCCGGCACCTCCGGGCGCCAGCCGCTCGGGCGCGCCGAGGTGACGATGACGATCGACAACTCCGACGGCGCACTGCCGATCGACTACACCGAGGTGACGATCAGCCGCACCATGTTCCGCGGCGGCGGCTCCGAATACGCGATCAACCGCACGCCGTGCCGACTGCTCGACATCCAGGAACTGTTGAGCGACTCCGGCATCGGCAAGGAGATGCACGTCATCGTCGGTCAGGGCCAGCTCGACGCGGTGCTGCGCGCGACGCCCGAGGAACGTCGCGGGTTCATCGAAGAAGCGGCCGGCGTGCTCAAGCACCGCCGTCGCAAGGAGAAGGCGCTGCGCAAGCTCGACGGCATGGAGGCCAACCTCACGCGCGTCGCCGACCTGACGGCCGAGGTTCGCCGCCAACTCGGGCCGCTGGGGCGCCAGGCCGAGACGGCGCGTCGGGCGCAAGCCATCCAGATGACGGTGCGTGACGCACGGCTGCGGCTGCTCGCCGACGACCTCGTCCAGCAGCGCGCGCGGCTCGAGGCCGACGTCGCGGACGAACAGGCGATGGTGCGGCGTCGCGCCGAACTCGACGACGCGGTGCGCGCCGCGAAGGCCGGCATCGACGAGATCGAGGCCGAGATCGCAGCCCGCGCTCCGGTGCTCGAACGGCTGCAGTCGCAGTGGTACGTGCTGTCGTCACTGGAGGAGAAACTCGATTCGACGCGCCGGCTCGCCGCGGAACGAGCCACCTCGCTGACGGCGGCGCAGGACGAGACGCCCGGTTCGGGCCGGGATCCCGAGCAGCTGCGGCGTCAGGCCGAACGGGTCCGGGGGGAAGAGCTGGAGCTGCAGGCCGAGGTCGAGCGAGCCCAGGAGGCGCTCGACGCCGCCGTCGAGGTGCGCGATAAGGCTGAACGTGAACATCAGGTCGAGCAGCAGCGACTCGTGCGGATCGCGCGGGCAGCCGCAGATCGACGCGAGGGTCTGGCCAAGCTTCACGGTCAGGTCGAGGTTCGGCGTTCACGCGTGGAAGCAGGCGAGGCCGAACTCGCGCGGTTGCGCGCCAGCATCGGGGAGTCCGCGACGCGAGTGGCCGAGGCCCAGGAGGAGCTGGCGCCTCTCGAGGAGGCGCTGCGCGACGCGGAAGCCGTCGAAGCCGCGCTCAATGATGCCGCGGAGAAGCTGGGGGCGGATCACGCTGCCCTGCTCGAACGTCGTCGCGTGCTGCGCGACGAGCGCAATACTTCAGCCCAACGCCGCAGCGCCTCAGCCGCACGCGCGCAGGCGCTCGATGAGACGCTCGGTTCCGACACGGCGGGGCTCGAGAACCTCCCCGCCGAAGCGTCGGGCGTGCTCGGCGACGTCGTCAGCCGCCTCGAGGTGGAGCCAGGTCACGAAGCCGGCGTCTCGCTCGCTCTGGGGTGGGCCGCCGAGGCCCTGCTCGTCGACTCCCACACCGACGCCGCAGCTCTGTTGGCCGCCCTGCGAGCGCAGGACGGCGGCCGCGTCGCTCTCCTCGTCGCGGGAGACGCGCCGCACGACGTCACGACCCACGACTGGCCGACCCTTCCCGAGGGTGCCGTCTGGGTGCGCGACGTCGCGAGCGTACCGGCGACGATGCAGAGCGCGTTCGACGTCCTCGTCGACCGACTCGCGATCGTTCCCGACGCCGACAGCGCGCTCACGCTCGTCCACGCCGGTGCGCGGGCCGTCACCCTCGACGGGGACGTCTACGAACCCACCGCGGTGCGTGGCGGGGGCCGCCCTGGGCGCTCCCGCCTCGAGGTGCGCGCGGCGCACGAGCACGCCGTCCGGGACGCGGAGATCGCAGCCGACGCCGAGCAGAACGCAGAAAACGCCCTGGAAGCCCTGACGCAGCCACTCGCGGCCGCGCAGGACGCCGCGGACGATGCTGCGGCGGCGCTCGCCGAGAACGACGCGCGCATCGAGGAACTCATGGCGGCGCTCGCGCGTCACCATCAGGCGATCGCCGCGGCCTCCCACGAGCGTGACCGCATCAACGACTCGATCGAGCAGGCGAGCGTCGCGCTCGATGCGAACCGTGGAGAGCTCATGGAACTCGAGATGCGTCTCGACGAGGCGCAGGCCGAACCGGGTGAGAGCGAACCGTCCGTCGCCGAACGAGACCGTTTGGCGACGCTCGCCGCGACGGCGCGCGAGCAGGAGACCGAGCAACGTCTGACGCTTCGCACGCTTCAGGAAAGAGTCCGCGCGATCGCTGGGCGCGCTGAATCCCTCGAGGCCGCCGCACGCTCGGAGGTCGCCGCGCGAGAACGGGCGCAGGCGCGCCGCGTCCGACGTCGGGAGGCCGCAGCCCTGGCGCAGGCCGTCGAACGGGCCGCCGAACTGGCACGCGAGCAGGTGCACCGCGCGCGCGATGAGGTGACCCGGGCGCGTGACGCCGAGCAGGCAAGCAAGGCGACTCGGGACGAGGCGTTGCGCACCGCCCGCGTCCGCCTGCAGGAATGCAGCGACCAACTGCGCGAGGTCACCGACTCCGTCCACCGCGACGAGATGGCGCGCGCTCAGCAGCGGCTGCGCATCGAGGCGCTGGAGACGAGGGCGGTCGAGGAACTCGGCATCGACCCTGACGTCCTCGTCGAAGAATTCGGGCCGCATCTGCCGGTGCCGCTGTTCGAGGCCGGCGCCGGTATGACGGCCGGCGAGAAAGCCGACACCCAGGCATCGTCGGGACGCGCTCCGTCAGGGCAGGGGAGCGAGGGCGACGACGCAGACGGCGGCCCCCCGAGCGGTACTGAGCCCGTCGCGAGCCGCCCGTTCGAGCGGGCCCTGGAGGAGAAGCGGCTACGCACGGCCGAACGCGACCTCAAGCAGCTCGGCAAGGTCAATCCGCTGGCCCTCGAGGAGTACGCGGCCCTGGAGGAACGGCACACGTTCCTCAGCGAGCAGCTCGCCGACCTGCGCGGCTCGAAGAAGGACCTGCTGTCCATCGTCAGCGAGGTCGACGCGCGCGTCGAGCAGGTCTTCACCGGGGCGTTCCACGACGTGGCGCGCGAGTTCGAAGGCGTCTTCTCCCGCCTGTTCCCCGGCGGTGAAGGGCGGCTCGTTCTGACCGACCCCGAGAACATGCTGACGACGGGCCTCGACGTCGAAGCGCGCCCGCCGGGCAAACGCATCAAGCGGTTGTCGCTGCTTTCCGGCGGCGAGCGCTCCCTCGTCGCCGTTGCGCTGCTCGTGTCGATCTTCAAGGCGCGCCCGAGCCCGTTCTACATCATGGACGAGGTCGAGGCGGCCCTCGACGACGCGAACCTCGGCCGCCTCATCACGCTGTTCGAGGAGCTTCGTGACTCGAGCCAGCTCATCGTCATCACGCACCAGAAGCGGACGATGGAGGTCGCCGACGCCCTCTACGGCGTGACGATGCGCGGTGACGGCGTGACGACGGTGGTCTCACAGCGTCTCGCCGACGTGCGGGTCGCACCCGAGCCGGCCGAGGCGTCCTGACGGCGCCGCTGGCCGTTGTGCGACACGAGGGCCACCTGAGGCGCGTCGACTGGCGCCGTCAGGACGGTTCGGCGACAATCATGGCGGAGCAGGCCTCATGCGCTCGCTCCCACCCGACGTGCCATCCGCGCGTCACACCCACCCCTCGGAGGATTCGTGTTCTGGATCGTGCTCGGTATGACGCTGACCGTCGTTCTGGCGGCGTTCGTCGTCGGCATCGTCGCGCTGCCGGCGCGACGGGCGGGCCGTCCGGTGCTCACCACGCGTGGCGAGAAGCTCTTCCGTGTCGGTCACGCGCCAGCCGCCCCGCGCGCCGCGACGGCCAAGGACGGCGAGCGCGCGGCCGAGCGCGGCGGTCGGATCCGCCGCTCCTGATTCCCCAGCTGACGCGTGCCGTCGCCGCCTCGTTGGGCGGTTGTCGGTGCCGTTTGCAATGATGGCGGCGTGGATCAGCTCTGGGAAATTCTTGGTGTCGTCGCCGTAGCGCTCGTCGCCGCCGTCATGGGCCTCGTGGCCTTCGTCCGCGGCCGTTCGCGCAAGGCTCCGAAGGTTCCGGCGCGCGAGGAATCCGTCGAGATTCCGCGCACGCCACCGAAGAAGACGCAGTACACGCCGAGTTCGGGTGTGCGCATCGACACGTCGAAGTCGGCGGCGCCCGCCCCGGCGAAGCCCGCGCAGACCGACGTCGTCGACGCACCGCGCGACGAAGCGCCCGCCCCCGAGGTCGTCGAGCCCGCTGACGTCGTCGACGAGACGCCCGCGCCCGAACCGGCTGCGCTCGAGCGCCCCGAGTCGGCCCGTGGGCGCATGGTTCGCCTGCGTGAGCGACTGTCGCGCTCGAACACTGCGCTCGGCAAGGGCCTGCTCGCCATGCTGTCCGGCGGCAGCCTCGACGACGAGGCGTGGGAGGACGTCGAGGACACGTTGCTGCAGGCCGACCTGGGTGTCGAGGCGACGACGCAGATCGTCGACAACCTCAAACGCCGCATCGCCGTGCACGGTGCCACGGACGAGGAAACCGTCTCCGGCTGGTTGCACGAGGAACTGCTCGCGCAGGTCGGCCCCGACATGGATCGCCGCATCGCGGCGAGCCGCGTGGGCGATCGACCCGCCGTCGTCCTCGTCGTCGGCGTCAACGGCACGGGCAAGACGACGACCGTCGGCAAGCTCGCGCGCGTTCTGGTCGCCGAGGACAAGGACGTCATCCTCGGCGCGGCCGACACGTTCCGTGCCGCCGCAGCCGACCAGCTCGAGACGTGGGGCGCCCGCGTCGGCGTGCCCACCGTTCGCTCCGAGAAGGAGGGCGCCGACCCGGCCGCCGTCGCGTTCGACGCTGTCAAGGCCGGTCAGGAGAACGAGTGCGACGTCGTGCTGCTCGACACCGCGGGGCGCCTGCACAACAAGGTCGGCCTCATGGACGAGCTCGCCAAGATGAAGCGCGTCATCGAGAAGCGCAGTCCCATCGACGAGGTGCTGCTCGTCCTCGACGCGACGACCGGCCAGAACGGCATGCGTCAGGCCGAGGTGTTCGGCCAGGCGGTCGACGTCACGGGTGTCGTACTGACGAAGCTCGACGGCACCGCCAAGGGCGGCATCGTCGTCAACGTCCAGCGTGAGCTCGGCGTGCCCGTCAAGCTCGTCGGGCTCGGCGAGGGCCCCGACGACCTCGCGCCGTTCGACCCGGAGGCCTACGTCAACGCCGTGCTCGATTGAGCAGGCCTGTCTCGAGCCCCGCAGCGCCCACCCGCCGTCACGGCCGGTGGGCGCTCGTGCGTCCACGCTTCGACACGAAACGTCTCACATGGCGTGCATACCCTCAGGATGTGACCGCGATTTCACGTCAGCGCCGCATCCGAAACATGGGCGAAACATCGCGAGCCGCATGCTGAAACGTGGCGAGGGCAGGATCACTGAGCATGAACGCACACCTTCTGGCGGCAGAGGCCGCCCCGAAACTCGACTATGCGGCCACCGCATTCGTCCTCGTGTGCGCATCGCTCGTGCTCATGATGACGCCCGCGCTGGCGTTGTTCTACGGCGGGATGACGCGCTCCAAGTCGGTGCTCAACATGATGATGATGTCGTTCGGCGCCCTCGGCGTCGTCGGCATCATCTATGTGCTCTACGGCTACTCGATGTCGTTCGGCACCCACGACATCGCCGGGGTGATCGCGAACCCGGGTGACAAGTTCGGTCTGCACAACGTCGCCGACGTGTTCAACTCGTTCGGGTACGAGGGCTACGGAAACATCCCCGAGCTCGCGTTCGTGGGCTTCCAGCTCACCTTCGCGGGCCTGACGGTCGCGCTCATCTCCGGCGCCATCGCCGACCGTGTGAAGTTCTCGACGTGGCTCGTCTTCTCCGCGATCTGGGCGACGATCGTGTACTTCCCGATCGCGCACATGGTGTGGGGCGGCGGGTTCCTCGGCGGCACCGACCAGGGCGTCGCCGCGACGATGTTCGGTTCGACCGACGGCAAGGCCACGTTCGCACCGATCGACTTCGCGGGCGGCACCGTCGTCCACATCAACGCAGGCATGGCGGGCCTCGTCCTGGCCCTCATCGTCGGGCGCCGCGCCGGTTTCGGCCGCGTGCCCATGCGCCCCCACAACGTGCCGCTGACCATGCTCGGCGCCGGTCTGCTCTGGTTCGGCTGGTTCGGGTTCAACGCGGGTTCCGAGCTCGCCGCAGACGGTTCGGCCGCCCTCGTGTGGGTCAACACGGCCGCCGCGACGTGTGCGGCGATGATCGGTTGGCTCGCCGTCGAGAAGATCAAGGACGGTGAGGCGACATCGATCGGTGCCGCCTCCGGCGTCGTCGCCGGTCTCGTCGCGATCACCCCCGCCTGTGGTGCGCTCAGCCCCGTCGGCTCGCTCATCCTCGGCGCGGTCGCCGGCATCCTCAGCGCCCTGGCCGTCAGCCTGAAGTTCAAGTTCAACCTGGACGACTCGCTCGACGTCGTCGGCGTCCACCTCGTCTCCGGCCTGTGGGGCACGATCGGCGCAGGCCTGCTGTCGACGACGAACGGCCTGCTCTACGGCAAGGGCTACGAGCAGACGGTCGTGCAGATCGTCATCGCGCTCGGTTGCCTCGCGTTCACGGGCGTGCTCACCGCCGTCATCGGCCTCGCCCTCAAGGCGACGATGGGCTGGCGCATCGACCACGACGACGAGCTCGCAGGCATCGACTCCGCCGAGCACGCCGAATCCGCCTACGATTTCGGTGGGTTCGCCTCCGGTACCCGCGTCGGCCACGGCCTGCTGCCGTCCGGCCACGGCCCCCTCGGTGGCAGCACCACCGGCGCAGAACACAACGACCCGCGAGGAGTGCAGGCATGAAACTCGTCACCGCCATCATCAAGCCGTTCAAGCTCGACGACGTCAAGGAAGCCCTCGAGGCCTTCGGCATCGCCGGGATGACGGTGAGCGAGGTCAGCGGCTACGGCCGCCAGCGCGGCCACAGCGAGGTTTACCGCGGCGCCGAGTACAGCGTTGACTTCGTGCCGAAGCTGCGCATCGAGGTCGTCATCGACGACGCCGACGCGCCCGCCGTCGTCGACGCCGTCGTGCGTGCCGCGCAGACGGGACGCATCGGCGACGGCAAGGTGTGGACCGTTCCCGTCGACGACATCGTGCGCGTGCGCACCGGCGAGACCGGCGCTGCCGCGGTCTGAGCGCCTTTGGGACGTGAGCCTCGCCGACGTGGCGCACGAGTCCTCGTGGCCCGAGTGCCGACGGTGACGCTCGGCCGCCCCGGTTCGGTCGAGACCCTGAAGAACGCCGTCGCCGCCCGAGGACCTCCGGCCCGGCGTTCGTCGGCGTCCGTCCCGCTTCGTGAGGCGAACCACGCCGCGCGCCACGCCGTCGTAGTCGCCGTAGACGCACAACCCCAGCCATCGACGGCGCAGAACCCCCGCCCAGCCCTCCGAGAGAGGACGATGCAGCCATGAGCGCCGTGTCCGCCCACTACGCCGCACGTCTCGACCTCGCGCGCACGCGCGAGTTCGAGCAACCCGGCGCGGGCCCCGCACGTCGGGAGCGGCTCGCGGCGTCGGCCCATGCCTTCATGGCGCAGGCCTGGCGCGATGCGTGTGCGGCGACGGGGCTGCCCGAGCGTCAGAGCGGTGTGGCGCTCGCCGTCGTCGGCTCGCAGGCCCGGGGCGATGCGGGGCCGTTGAGCGATTACGACTTCGTCCTCCTGCACGACGGGCGCAGCGTCGGCTCGAAACGCATCACCGAGCTCGCGGACGCCCTGTGGTACCCGTTGTGGGATGCAGGGGTGCGCTTCGACCACTCCGTGCGCACGCTAGCGCAGTGCCGCCAGGCCGCGTCGTCAGACCTCGCCGCTGCGGTCGGCATGCTCGACATCGCGTCCGTGGCCGGTGACGACGTCCTCGTCGCCGGGGTACGCCAGGCGATCGCCGCCGACTGGCGCGGTGCCGCGCGCAAGCGGCTGCCGGAGGTCGTCGAGTCGTTGCGGGCGCGGCACGCGCGGTTCGGTGACATCGCGACGACGCTCGATCCGGACCTCAAGGAATCCGGGGGAGGCCTGCGCGACCTCAGCCTCGTCGGCGCGCTGACGACGGCGTGGCTCGCCGACCCTCACCGCGCCAGCGCAGAACGCGCCCGAGCGCAATTGCTCGACGTGCGCGACGCGTTGCACGTCGTCACCGGGCGGGGGCGGGAGCGGCTCAGCCTGCAGGATCAGGACGCCGTCGCGGCGCTGCTCGGGTGCTCCGACAGCGACGAGTTGCTGACGCATGTCGTCGACGCGGCGCGCACGATCACGTACGTGACGGACGCGGCCGTGCGCGCGGCCGGCCAGTCGCAGCGAGCCCGGACGTTGCGCGTCGGGCCGCGCCGACCGTCGCTGACGCCGCTCGGGCACGGGTTGCACCTGCACGACGGCGAGGTCGTCCTCGGCGCGGGGCGCCGCGACGGCGGGCACCTGACGTTGCTGCGCGCCGCCGCTGCGGCAGCCTCGCGGGGTGCGCTCATCGGGCCGACGACCCTCGCGAACCTCGTCGCGAGCTGCGGGCCGCTGCCCGCCCCGTGGCCGCGAGAGATCCGGGAGGGTTTCGTGGGGTTCCTCGCGAGCGGGCCCGGCATCGTCGACGTGTGGGAGGGCCTCGATCTGAGCGGCATCGTCGACGTCTGGCTGCCCGAGTGGTCGACGGTGCGTTCGCGCCCGCAACGAAACGCGATCCACCAGTTCACCGTCGACCGACACAGCATCGAGGCCGTCGTCATCGCGGCGGGCCTGCGCGAGCACGTGGCACGGCCCGACCTGCTCCTCGTCGCCGCGCTGCTGCACGACATCGGCAAGGCCGCAGGCGCGCGTGACCACAGCGCGGAGGGCGCACCCGTCGCGCGCGCGATCTGCCAGCGCATGGGCTTCGATCGCGCCGACTGCGACCTCGTCGAACGTCTCGTGCGCGAACACCTCACGCTCGTCGATCTGGCGACGAAACGCGACCCCGACGACCCTGCGACCGTCAGGATGCTCTGCGAGGCGGCCGGCAGCGCCGAAGGCCTCGACCTGCTCGCCGCGCTGACGGAGGCCGACGCGCGAGCAGCCGGACCACAGGCATGGACGACGTGGCGCGCCGGCCTCGTGCGCGACCTCGCCGCGCGAGCACGCAGGCGGTTCGCGTCGGAGGAGACGGTCGCAGGCGTGCCCGCACCTGCCGCGACCTTCGAGGGTGCCTCGTCCCCCGACGCGTCGTCGCCCGGGGCGACGGCCGAGCAGCGGCCGTCCGAGGACGTGGCGACCGGACACGCCGGTTCTCCTCCTGCGGTCTCTCGACCCTCGAGTCGCGCCCCCGCGGCGTCAGCCCAGGCCCTGGACGAGACCGAGTCGGTCGCGGAAGGCGACGGGGTGCAGGCGCAGGTCGACGCTGGCAGCCCGTCGGGCATCGTGAGCGCGGACGAGCGAGGACGCGTCACGGCGGGGGAGGTGGTCGTCGAGATCGAGCCGCTGGAGGGCGTGAGCGGCGTCGTGACCGTCCGCATCATCGACGTCGACCGGCTCGGCCTCTTCGCCGACATGGCGGGCGTGCTCGGGCTGCGACGCACGTCCGTGCGGTCGGCGAACCTGCGGACGATCGACGGCCTCGCCGTCGACACGTGGGTCGTCGAGGTGCCGCACGGCGACGTGCCGCGCACGAGCGACCTGGCGCGGTCGCTGCGAACGTTGCGCGAGGGCGAGCGCCTGCCGCTGCGTGCCCTCGAGGCAGACGCGCGCCGTCGCGCTGCCGCGGGGCCGTCACGCGCGACGATGCCGCGGGCGTCCGCGTTCGTCGTCCCGGGTGCATCGCAGCACGCGACCGTCATCGAGGTGCGCGCCGCCGACCGTCTCGGATTGTTGTTCGACGTTGGGTCGGCATTCGCCGCCGAGCGGGTCTCCGTGCGCTCCGCGCACATCGCGACATATGCGGGACGCAGCGCCGACACCTTCTACGTCACGGACGAGCAGGGCTCGCCGCTGGCGCCGCCGCACGCGGCGCGCGTCATCGGCGCCGTGCTCGACGCCGTCGACACCGCCGGCTGACGCATCTCTTCGCTCGAACCGCTACCTCGAAGAACCCCGGCACCCGTCCCCATCTGCGAATCCCGTCCCCATCTGCGAATCCCGTCCCCCTCTGCGAGTCTCGTCCACATCTGCATCTACGCCAATGTGGACGAGCATCGCAGATGGGGACAGTCGCCACGATGCGTCGATCCTCGAGGGCATTCCCGGCGAGACCGAGCGTCGACATCGACGAATGCCGACGCGACGGGCTCGGCATCGGCGCCACTGCACGGTCGATCTGACGGGGCCGCATGGGAGCGGGTAATCTGGGCCGGTGTTCAATAGCCTCTCAGACCGCCTGACAGCGACCTTCGCCAACCTCAAGGGCAAGGGGCGTCTCACCGAGTCAGACATCAACGCGACCATCCGTGACATCCGGATGGCGTTGCTCGATGCCGACGTCGCGCTGCCCGTCGTCAAGCAGTTCACGCGGGGGGTGCGTGAGCGTGCGCTCGGTGCGGAGGTCAGCCAGGCGCTGAACCCCGGCCAGCAGGTTGTCAAGATCGTCAACGAGGAGCTCATCGCGATCCTCGGCGGCCAGACGCGGTCGATCCAGTACGCGAAGACGGGCCCGACCGTCATCATGCTCGCCGGTCTGCAGGGTTCCGGTAAGACGACGTTCGCGGGCAAGCTCGCGCGTCGGCTGCGCGACGAGGGTCACTTCCCGGTGCTCGTCGCCGCCGACCTGCAGCGTCCGAACGCCGTGCGTCAGCTCGAGGTCGTCGGTGAGCGTGCGGGCGTGCCGGTGTTTGCGCCCGAGCGTGGCAACGAGGGTGGCCACGACGCGGTCTCGGAGACGGGCGAGGGCACGCGCAGCCACGGCGACCCCGTCTGGGTTGCCCAGGCCGGTGTCGCACAGGCGAAGGTACGCCAGTACGACGTCGTCATCGTCGACACCGCGGGTCGTCTCGCTGTCGACGAGAACCTCATGCAGCAGGCCGCCGACATCCGTGAGGCGATCCAGCCGAACGAGGTGCTGTTCGTCATCGACGCGATGATCGGTCAGGCCGCCATCGAGACGGCGATCGCGTTCCAGGACGGCGTTGACTTCACGGGTGTCGTCCTGTCGAAGCTCGACGGTGACGCCCGCGGTGGTGCCGCCCTTTCGGTGGCCTCGGTGACGGGTCGCCCGATCATGTTCGCCTCGACGGGCGAGGGCGTGAAGGACATCGAGGTCTTCCACCCCGATCGCATGGCGAGCCGCATCCTTGACATGGGTGACGTGCTGACGCTCATCGAGCAGGCGGAGCGCGCGTTCGACAAGCGCCAGGCCGCCGAGATGGCGCGCAAGTTCATGGACGAGGAGGATTTCACGTTCGACGACTTCCTCCAGCAGATGTCGGCCATCAAGAAGATGGGCAACATCAAGGGCCTGCTCGGCATGATGCCGGGCATGGGTCAGATGCGTGACCAGCTCAACTCGCTCGACGAGCGCGAGTTCGACCGTGTCGAGGCCATCGTCCGCTCGATGACGCCGTTCGAACGCACGCACCCCAAGCAGATCAACGGTTCGCGACGCGCGCGCATCGCGCGAGGTTCGGGCGTCTCGGTCTCCGAGGTCAACCAGTTGCTGCAGCGTTTCGGCGAGGCGCAGAAGATGATGCGTCAGCTGAAGCGTGGCGGCGGCATGCCGGGCATGCCGGGCATGGGTGCGATGCCTGGTGGCGGCGGTGGCAAGAAGGCGAAGAGCCAGCCGAAGAAGAAGGGCAAGAGCGGCAACCCCGCCAAGCGTGCGCAGGAAGAGGCGGCCGCAGCGGCCAAGGCCGAAGCGGCGCGTGCGGCCGCGATGGAGAACGCGTTCGGCCAGATGAACGACGAGCCCGACTACTCGAACATGAAGCTGCCCAAGGGCTTCGAGAAGTTCCTCGGCCCGGGGGCGGACAAGGACTGACCGCGTCGGCCGTCCTTCGGCCCGGAGGAGTTGTGGAGGTTCGTGCGACCGGTAGCGCGAACCTCCACAACCTCTCGGGCGATCAGCGCCGACGTCGCGCGATAGTGTCGGTTCATGAATGACGATGTGCTTCACCTCACCGGCTGCATCCTCGCCGCGCCTGACGACGAGGTGGGGGAGGCCTGGGTCGTCGACGGACGCATCACCTACGTGCGTCCCGAGACGCACCTCGATGACGCCGTCGAGCTCGACGGCTGGCTCCTGCCGGGGCTCGTCGACGCGCACTGCCACGTCGGGCTCGAGTCGCATGGGGGAGTGCCGCCCGAACGCGCCGAAGAGCATGCCCTCGCCGACCGCGCGGCCGGCGCGCTCCTGCTGCGCGACTGCGGCTCACCCGTCGACACGCACTGGATCGACGAACGTGACGACCTGCCCCGCATCGTCCGCGCCGGCCGCCACATCGCCCGCACCAAGCGCTACATCCGCAACTACGCCCACGAGATCGAGCCCGAAGATCTCGTCGCGTACGTGCGCCAGGAGGCGCGCCGCGGTGACGGCTGGGTCAAGCTCGTCGGCGACTGGATCGATCGCGACGCCGGCGACCTCACCCCGTGCTGGCCCGCAGAGGCACTGAAACCCGCCCTAGACGCCGCCCACGCCGAGGGCGCGCGCGTCACCGCGCACTGCTTCGGCGAGCAGTCATTGTTCGACTTCGCGGACGCCGGCGTCGACTGCATCGAGCACGCGAGCGGCCTCACCGAGGAATCCATCGCACTGTTCGCCGAGCGCGACATCGCGATCGTCCCGACCCTCATCAACCTCGACAACTTCCCGACGTTCGCCGCTGCCGGCGAGGCCAAGTTTCCCGCCTACGCTGCGCACATGCGCGACCTGCACGCCCGCCGGTACGCCACGATCGGCGCGGCCCGCGACGCCGGCATCCGCATCTACGCCGGCACCGACGCGGGCGGTCAACTGCCGCACGGCCTCATCGCGAGCGAGGTCGCCGAGATGACGAACGCCGGGATGAGCAACAGCGAAGCACTCGCGACGGCGACGTGGGGCGCGCGCGAATGGCTCGGCCACGAACGCCTGACGGAGGGTGCGCCGGCCGACATCGTGATGCTCGACGCTGACCCGCGCGACGACGTGCGCGTCCTCGCCGCGCCGCGCCACGTCGTCCTGCGCGGACGCATCGTCGAATGAGGCCGAACGCATGAGCAGCGCCGAACTCCTCCACGCCGACGGCGAACGTGTCAGCGTCAGCGTTGCCCGGCGAGCCGACATCGAGCCCTACCGACGCGCGATGACGCGCTCCGCGGCACGCATCGGCTCATGGAACCCCGTCAATCCGGGCGATCTCGTCCACCACCTCGCGGCGCAATCCGAGAAGCACCGCACCTTCCTCATCCGCGCCCACGACGACGTGCGCGCCCCGCACGACACGGCCGGTCTCGTCGGCTGCGTCAACGTGTCGAACGTCGTGCAGGGGCGGTTCATGAGCGCGACGATGGGGTACAACGCATTCGACCCGTACGTCGGGCAGGGGCTGTTCCGCGAAGGTCTCGCGCTCGTCGTCGACATCGCTCTGCGCCCCACGCCGTCGGGCATGGGCCTGCACCGCGTCGAGGCGAACGTGCGCACGGCCAACGCGACGTCGGCGGGCGTCCTGCGGTCGCTCGGTTTCAGGCGCGAGCGCACCGTCCGCCGCATGTTGTGGCTCGCCGACGGCCCGTCGGGCGCCAACGCCTGGCGCGATCACGACTCCTACGCACTGACTCGCGAGGAATGGCCGGCGCGAGCGTACGCCGAGCACGACGCTCCCACTGGCGTCATCGTCCTCGACGACGCGATCAGTGAACCGGCCGCCGTTGCGCTGGCGCGTGAGCTGACGGCGGTGGCCCTGTTCGGACTGCCTTACGCGGCGGCCCTCGACGTCGCTGCGTACGCCGGTGCGCCGATCGTGTGGTGCGCGGGTTCCTCAGCTGAGCGCGCCCTCGTCGATCTGACGGCTCGCGGCGTGCGCGCCGCGCGGCCCGATGACGCCACCGCCGCGCAACTGTGGCAGCTCAACGACGGTCCCCACGATGCACGAGCCCTCGTCCAGCAGGCGCTGAACTTGCGTCCGCGTCTCAGCTGACCACCGCTTCGAGCGTTCCCCGCCGAACCACACCGGACGTCGAGCCACGATGAGGTCGCCACACCGAGCATGCTGCCGGGCCCTCACCACACGCGTGTGGTGAGGGCCCGGCAGCATGCTCGGTCAGTGCGTCACTTGACGGTGACGTTCACCGAGTCCGAAGCGAACTGCGAGCCGTTCTCGAGGAACTTGATCGAGTAGGTGCCCGACTGCTCCATCGGTACCTTGACGGTCAGCGTGACGGCCTGGCCGTCAGCGTTCGAGGTGCCCTTGGAGTCGAGCGTGCCCTTCTTAGACTGTGAACCGTTCGAGATCTCATAGCTGTACTTCGCGCTGGACTTGAACTGCACGGCTGTCGTGAAGTAGACCCGCTGGCCCTTGTACGAGGCGTCGATGCTGCTCGCGTCCTCCTTGCAGAACTGAGCCGACGACACGTAAGCCAGGTTCTTGCTGAGGCACGAACGCGTCTCGTGGCTCGAGGCGAAGCCGATGATGTCGCTCTTCGTCACCTTTGCAGAACTGGCTGCCTGCGAGCTGGGCGACGAAGACGAGTCGGTCGATGCTGACGAGCTCGTCTCCGAGGTCGCAGGCGACGACTCGGGCGACGATTCAGCGGCGCTCGACGTCTCGGGCGCAGCCGACGTGGCCTGCGACTGGGCGCCCGCGGGGCTCGACGACATGGGGTTGCTCGGCACAGCGGCGCCCGACGATGAACTGCCGCCGCTCTCGACGGTGCTGCATCCTGCAAGCGTGAGCGAGGCCAGTGCGAGCGTCGGGACGATGGTTCGGCTGATCTTCATGGCGTCCTCCTGGTTGTCGGTGTCATCATTCTGATGCGTTGGACACGGATCCGGTTCCATCTCGGAGAAAAGAACTCATGAAGCCTCGATAGATCCTGAATGCGGCCTGGTCTCAGCCGTTCACGACGACCCGGAAGTCGCGCCGCACGAGCAGCTTCTCGCCCTTGTAGACCTCGCAGCGGGCGTCATCGCTGCCCGCGACGGTGATGCTCGCCGTCACCACCCCGAGGTTCTTGTCGACGCGCCCTGCCTCGAACGGGAAGTCGAACACCCGCGTGCCCTTGCGGATCCGGACGCGCAGTGGCGACCCCTTCGCCCCCGCGACGACGGCGGAGCACTGCAGGCCCTTGCCGCGCTCGAGCTGGATCACGTCAGAGGTCTCGGCGCACGAGCGCGATTTCTTCTTTCGCCCCGGGGTGTCCTTGATCTCGGTGTACATGCGCACCTGGCTGGCGCCGTCGACGCCCTGCGGGCCCTTGACCTCGACGGAGCCGCTCACCGGCTTGGCGCCGTCGACGGTGAACTCGCACGTGTAGATGCCGGCGGGCATGGCGGCCGGGGCGACGCCGATGTCGCCGCTCAGTGCGACCTTGCCGTCCGAACCGGGCCTGCCGACGTCGCCGGTCTGCGACGTCAGCTCGTTGCCGTCCTTGAGCACGCGAATCTTCACCTTGCGTCCCGGTTTGACCGTGGTCGCGCAGGCGAGGTCGCCGCCCTCGTAGACGGTGGTGGGGGAGGTGCACCTCTTGTTCTTGACCTTCGCCTGGTCGCAGAACGTCATCGACCCGGCCTGAGCCGTGCCTCCCGGAGTGACGAAGGTGTCGGCGACGCGTGACGAATCAAATGACGCCGAACTCGACGGCGACGGACGGGTCGTGGACGGCGACGCCGTCACCGTCGTCGCGCTCTGGCCGGCGGGCGCCTTGAGCGAATCACCGGTGTAGCTGCAGGCCGTGAGCGGCAGGCACCCCGTGAACAAGACGCTGACGAGGCGTCCTACTGTCAGGGTGCGCATCGTGCGTCCTCCCCCTCGTGATCCGCGTCAGTCGACGCTGATCTCACCCATCTCGTCCCAGCCATCGCCCTCGACCTGACGCGAGACGATCTTGGGCGTGGCCGTGAGCCACTCAGCCGTCGACGACGTGAAGGCCTTGAAGTGGTCCGAGGAGACGTGCGCCACGGCCGCGTCGTCCTGAAACGCCTCGACGAGCACGAACTCGTTCGGCTTCTCGACGCTGCGGCTCCACTCGAACCACAGGTTGCCCGCCTCGGCGCGCGTGGCCGCGGTGAAGTCGGCGACGTGGTCCATCCACCCGTCGACCTTGTCGGGGCGGACGTCGAACTTGACAACGATGAAGATCATGGTGATTACCTCTCGAGTGCGCCCGCTGGACGTGACGATGACGTGGCGTGCACCTGCGCGACGCCACGTCATCTTTCTATCACCTCATACCGACAACGCCCCCGGGGCGACGGCTCGACGCGCTCACGGGCACGCAGATCGCTCGCCGTACCCGTCGGCGTCACACGGCCGAGCTCAGGCGACCTCGTCGACCTTCTCCGACTGACGAAGGTCGTCGGAGTCGATGCTGCGCGGCATGCGCAGCCCCTCGTCGAGCAGGAAGCGGACGTAGGCGTAGTTGGAGAAGAATCCGGGCAGCTCGTCGGTGAGCGCGCTGCGTTCGAGCACCTCGCGGGCCTCGTCGAGGCGCTCGGACTCGTCGGCGTCGGCGGTGCGCTTGAGCTTGGTCATCTCCTCGTCGATGACGCGCCCGAGCAGCTCCCGCGTCACCTGCGGACCCTCGGCGAGCTGCGTCGAGTGGTGCAGCCACTGCCACAGCTGGGCGCGGCAGATCTCGACGGTCGCCGCATCCTCCATGAAGTTGCCGATGGCGACGGCGCCCTTGCCGTCGATCCACGCCGCGAGGTACTGCAGCGCGACGCTGACGTTGTGGCGCACGCCCTGCAGGCTCGTCGTCTGCATCGTGCCCTCGAGGCTGACGAGGGCCGCCGCGTCGAAGCGCTGCGGGCGCTTGACGTCGATCTGGTCGAGCTTGTCGCCGAGGACGTGGGTGAAGGCAGACAGCACCGTGTCGACCATCGCGGGGTGGGCGACCCACGAACCGTCGAAACCCTCCTCGGCCTCGCGCTCCTTCTCGGTGTGGACGACGTTGAGGACGCGGTGACGCATGTCGTCGTCCTGCAGCGTCGGGTTGTTCGCGGCGGGCGCGGCGATCGCGTGCGTGCCGCGCTTGTGCGCCGTCGTGACGAGCAGTTCGGTGAACTCGCGCATGAACGGCGTCGTCATCGTGATGCGCTCGCGGTCGGGCAGGACGTACTCGTCGCCGCGGTGGGCGAAGGTACGCACGTAGCTGAAGATGTAGTCCCAGCGGCCCGCGTTGAGACCGGCGGCATGCTCGCGCAGTTCGTAGAGGATCTCCTCCATCGCGAACGCGGCGGGCAGTGTCTCGATGAGGATGCTCGCACGGATCGTGCCGCGCTCGATGCCGAGGGCGTCCTGAGCTTCGACGAAGACGTCGTTCCACAGGCGCGCCTCGGCCGCCGACTCGATCTTCGGCAGGTAGAAGTACGGGCCGAACCCGGCGTCGATGAGAGTCTGCGCGTTGTGGAAGAAGAACAGGCCGAAGTCGACGAGCGTCGCCGAGATCGGGCGGCCGTCGACCGTCAGGTGCTTCTCGCACAGGTGCCACGCGCGTGGGCGCATGATGAGCGTCGGACGCTTGCGCTCCGGGTGCGCGCGGTACTCGCGCACCGCGTCGGCGAGCACGACCTGGCCCTCGATCATGTTGAACCACGTCGGTGACGTCGCGTCCTCGAGATCCGCGAGCCACGTCGAGGCGTTCGACTCCATCGCGTGCTGCGTCATCGAGCGCGTGACGGGGGAGACGAGCTCGACGCGGCGATCGAGCAGCCCCGGCGCGGCGGGCGCGACCTGCCACGACGCGTCGTCACGCACGGACTGCGTCGCGGGGTCGAAGTCGAGGTCGGTGCCCGTGTTGATGCGGCGTGACAGGTCGCGACGCTGCGCGAGTAGTTCGGCGCGACGCCCGGCGAACGCTCCGTCGAGCCGGCCGAGGAAGGCGAGGGCGCCGGGCGTCAGGACCTCCTCGAACCGAGGGTGCAGCTGACCGCGGACGGTGGGGGAAGAGCTCATGAGCCCTCCTTCGGGTGCGCTGTGGGCGTCGTCGGGGCGACGGCTGGGCTGGGCTTGGACTCCATCATGACCGATCGCGACGCCCGGGCGGGCGACGCTCGCGACGCGGACACGGCGGCCGCGGCACGCATGATCGCGGGATCGAGCGATCAGGTGCACGGCGCGACGGGGGTAGGGGTGAGCCCCCACCCCCACGCGATCGGAGCCAGGTGATCGCGCGGGGGATGGGGGCCGGTTCAGTGGCGGGAGCAGCTCAGAACTGAGCGCTCTCCGTCGACTCCTTCAGCGCGGTCGTCGACGACTCGGGGTTGAGCGTCGTGGCGACCAGGTCGAAGTAGCCCGTGCCGACCTCGCGCTGGTGACGCGTGGCCGTGTAGCCGCGGCTCTCGGAGGCGAACTCGCGCTCCTGCAGCTCGACGTACGCCTTCATCTGCTCGCGGGCGTAGCCGTGGGCCAGGTCGAACATCGAGTAGTTGAGAGCGTGGAAGCCGGCGAGGGTGATGAACTGGAACTTGAAGCCCATCGCGCCCAGCTCGCGCTGGAACTTGGCGATCGTGTCGTCGTCGAGGTGCTTCTTCCAGTTGAACGACGGCGAGCAGTTGTACGCCAGCATCTGGTCGGGGAAATCGGCCTTGACGGACTCGGCGAACTTCTTCGCGAGCTCGAGGTCGGGCGTGCCCGTCTCCATCCAAATGAGGTCGGCGTAGGGCGCGTAGGCCTTCGCACGCTCGATGCAGGGCTCGATGCCGTTCTTGACCTTGTAGAAGCCCTCGTTCGTGCGCTCGCCGGTGAGGAACTGCTGGTCGCGCTCGTCGACGTCGGACGTGATGAGCGTCGCGGCCTCGGCGTCCGTGCGGGCGATGACGACGGTCGGCGTGTTCGACACGTCGGTGGCGAGGCGGGCGGCGTTCAGCGTGCGAACGTGCTGCCTCGTCGGGATGAGCACCTTGCCGCCGAGGTGGCCGCACTTCTTCTCGGAGGCCAGCTGGTCCTCCCAGTGCACGCCGGCGGCGCCGGCGGCGATCATCGACTTCATGAGCTCGTACGCGTTGAGCGGGCCACCGAAGCCGGCCTCGGCGTCGGCGACGATCGGCACGAGCCACTCGTCGACGCTCTTGATGCCCTCGGAGAACTCGATCTGGTCGGCGCGCATCAGGGCGTTGTTGATGCGGCGGACGACCTGCGGCACCGAGTTGGCCGGGTAGAGCGACTGGTCCGGGTACGTCTGGGCGGCGAGGTTCGCGTCACCGGCGACCTGCCAACCGGACAGGTAGATGGCCTTGAGGCCGGCCTTGACCTGCTGGACGGCCTGGTTGCCCGTCAGTGCGCCGAGGGCGTTGACGAAGTCCTCGGTGTGCAGCTTCTCCCAGAGGTTCTCGGCGCCGTGCTTGGCGAGGGTGAACTCCTCCTGGATGCTGCCCTGGAGACGGACGACGTCCTCAGCGCTGTAGTCACGCTTGACGTTCTTCCAGCGCTCATTGGTGTCCCAGTCGTTCTGGATCTCGGCGGCGCGTGCCTGGATGTTCTCGCCAGTCATGGCTCCTGGTCCTTTCCTCGGTGAAGCCTCAGCCGGGTGGCGGTGGGGCTCGATGTGTCCACTCTGGCCGATCGAACTGGCAAGTAACAAGACTTTTCCGATAAAGATCTGCGATTATTGACACATCGACAGGTTTTTCGGGGTCTTTGGCCCCGAGTGAGCACGAGGTGACGCATGGCGCGGGCGAAGGTGAACGGTATGAGCGACACGAGCGCACCGCGCGAGGGGCGGCTGTCGCGCCCCCGCGTCTCCACCGAGACGGCCACCCGACCCGAGCGCGCCGCACCCGACGCCCTGACGATCGGACGCCGCCTGCGTCACGTACGTCAGGGCGCCGAGCGGACGCTCGGAGACGTCGCGGCCGCCGTCGGCATGAGCCCGTCGGCGCTCTCGCTCATCGAGAACGGCAAGCGCGAGCCGCGACTATCGGTGCTGACGTCGCTGGCCGAGGTGCTCGACGTCCCCCTCGCCGACCTGCTCGCGACCGCGCCGCCGTCACGGCGTGCCGCGCTGGAGATCCGACTCGAACGCGCGCAGCGCGCCGAGCAGTACTCGGCGCTCGGGCTGCCGACGGTTCGGGTCGGGCCGCGATTGCCGACGGAGGCGCTCGAGGCGCTCGTCGGGATGCACGAGGCGCTCGCGTCGATGCAGAGCGAGCGCGCCGCGACGCCCGAGCACGCCCGGCGTGCGAACGCCGAACTACGCACGCGCATGCGGGAGGCCGACAACTACTTCGGTGACATCGAGCAGGCAGCCGCCGACCTGCTCGCCGGCGTCGGGCATGCGGGCGGGCCGGTCTCGCGCACCTCCGTCGATCGGATGGCGGAGCACCTCGGGTTCTCGCTCGTGCACACCTCGGATCTGCCGAACTCGACGCGCACCGTCAGCGATCTGGCCAATCGCCGGATCTACCTGCCGCAGCCGGAGGCGGGCCAGCACGACGCGCGTTCGCTCGCGTTGCAGGCGCTGGGGCACCTCGTCCTCGGCCACGAGGTGCCGGCCGACTACGCCGAGTTCCTCTCCCAGCGCGTCGAGATCAACTACTTCGCCGCGGCCGTCCTCATGCCGGAGAAGGAGCTGGGGGCGCGGCTGCTCGAGGCCAAGGCGGCCAAGGACATCTCGATCGAGGACCTGCGCGACGCGTACGGCGTCTCCTACGAGACGGCCGCGCACCGGTTCACGAACCTCGCGACGAAGGTGCTCGACATCCCCGTCCACTTCATGCGCATCAGCGCCGACGGCGTCATCTACAAGGCGTACGAGAACGACGGCATCGTCTTCCCGGCGGACGCGACGGGCGCCATCGAGGGCCAGCGGGTGTGCAAGCACTGGACGGCGCGTGTCGTGTTCGACCAGCCCGATCTGTCGCGCTCGTACCAGCAATACACGGACACGCGCTCGGGCACGTACTGGTGCTCGGCGTTCGTCGATCGCACCTCGTCGGGCTTGTTCAGCGTCAACGTCGGCACTCCGTACCAGCACGTCAAGTGGTTCCGCGGGCGCGAGACGACGTCGCGCTCGCAGTCGCGATGCCCCGACCCGTCGTGCTGCACGCAGCCGCCGGGGGAGCTGACGGCGCGCTGGGGCGGGCACGCCTGGCCGAGCGCTCGCGTGCATTCGCACCTGCTCGCCGCGATGCCGCCCGGCACGTTTCCGGGCGTCGACGACACCGAGGTGTACCAGTTCCTCGAACGCCACGCGCGCGAGAGCTGACGTCCCTTCCTGATGTCGCCCGAAAACCCGGGCAACATCACGATGGAGCGCGGCGATTGGGCGTAGCTGGCGCCCTCTGGCACAATGGCGGGGTACCCGTGTGTCTGCTGCCGCAGATGCGCGCCTACCCCGAGTCACGGTTCCCCGCGAGGTTCGGTGTGCGTCCGTACAACGCTCGCCGTCACACCCCCTTCGGTCTTGCCGTGGTTCACACGAACAGAAAGTGAGACCGCCACCATGGCAGTCAAGATTCGCCTCAAGCGCCTCGGCAAGATCCGTCAGCCCCAGTACCGCGTCGTCGTCATGGACAGCCGGACGAAGCGTGACGGCCGCGCGATCGAGGAGATCGGCAAGTACCACCCCAAGGAGGAGCCGAGCCTCATCGAGATCGACTCCGAGCGTGCGCAGTACTGGCTCTCCGTCGGCGCGCAGCCGACCGAGCAGGTCGCCGCGCTGCTCAAGATCACGGGTGACTGGCAGAAGTTCAAGGGCGAGCCGGGTGCCGAGGGCACGCTGAAGAAGGCCGAGCCGAAGGCCGACAAGAAGGCCCTCTACGAGGCCGCTCTCAAGGCTGCGCAGAACGCGACGGACTCCTCGAAGGACGGCGCCACCACGGCCAAGAAGAAGGCTGACGCCCCCAAGGCCGAGGCGCCCGCCTCCGAGGCCAAGGCTGACGAGGCCCCCGCCGCTGACGCTCCGGCTGTCGAGGCCGAGAAGACCGAAGAGGCCTGATCCTCGTGCTCGAAGAAGCACTGGAGCACCTCGTCAAGGGCATCGTCGACCACGACGGCGACGTCGTCGTGCGTCACAAGGACGGGCGCCGCGGCGAACTCCTCGAGGTTCGCGTGCACCCCGACGACCTGGGGCGCGTCATCGGCCGCTCCGGTCGCACCGCCTCCGCCCTTCGCACCGTGGTCTCCGCGCTGGCCGGCGGTCGCCCGGTTCGTGTCGACATCGTCGACACCGACCGCGCCCGCTGAGCTGTCGCACCGACGAAACCGCCTCCGCCGTCACGGTGGGGGCGGTTTCGTATTGCCGGATGCGTCGGCCGGGCGAGCGGCCGGGGTGTGGTCGCGCCGCGAAGGGCTTGGGCGCGTCGGGCCGGTGGCGGACCTGCGGGGTGCGCCCGCGACACGGGCGCCAGGGCTGTGCTGGTGCGATGCGACAATAGGCGGCATGGATGACGTCGTCGTGGCACGGATCGGCAAGGCTCACGGGTTGAAGGGCGAGGTGACCGTGCAGCTGCACACGGATTCGCCCCAGCAGCGGTTCGTGCCCGGCGCGACGTTCGAGACGGAACCGGCCTCACGCGGCCCGCTGACCCTGCGCTCGGCGCGCGTTCACAACGGCCTCCACCTGCTCGCCTTCGACGAGGCGCCCGATCGCACGGCCGCCGAAGGGTTGCGCGGCATCAAGCTGCTCGCCGAGGCCGACGACCTCGACGAGGACGACGCCTGGTACGAGGAGGACCTGCTCGGGTTCGACGTCGTCGTCGCCGGTGAGAAGGTCGGCGTCGTCAAGGCGCTCGAATCACGCGAGGTGCAGGATCTGCTCGTCGTCGACGGTGTCGAGGGCTACGACATCCTCGTGCCGTTCGTCGAGGAGATCGTGCCCGAGATCGACGAGGACGCGCGCGTCGTCGTCGTCACGCCCCCGCCGGGGCTGCTCGATCTCGCACGTCCCGATGCGCCCGACGCCCCCGACGACAGCGCCGCGCTCGAGGCCACCGATCCGGCGGAGGCGAACTGAACTCGTGCGCTGCGACATCATCTCGATCTTCCCTGAATACCTCGAACCGCTGAAGCTCAGCCTGCCCGGTCAGGCGCAGCGCAAGGGCCTGCTCGACGTGGCCGTGCACGACCTGCGCGACTTCGCGCACGACCGTCACCGCACCGTCGACGACACGCCCTACGGCGGTGGGGCCGGCATGGTGATGAAGCCGCAGCCGTGGTGGGAAGCGCTCGAGCATGTGCGCACCCTGGGCGACGGCACGCCGACGCTCATCGTCCCCGGCCCCGGTGGTGAGGTGTTGACGCAGCGGCTCGCGCGCGAACTCGCAGACGAGGACTGGCTGATCTTCGCGTGCGGCCGATACGAGGGTATCGACGAACGCGTCTACGAGGCTGCGGCCGACGTCATGCCGGTGCGCGTCATCTCCCTCGGTGACTACGTGCTCAACGGGGGAGAGGTCGCCGTCCTCGCGATGATCGAGGCCGCGGCCCGGCTGCTGCCGGGGTTCATGGGCAACGCAGAGTCGCTCGTCGAGGAGTCGCACGAGGACGGTCTGCTCGAGTACCCCGTCTACACGAAACCCGCGACCTGGCAGGGACGTGAGGTGCCGCCGGTGCTGCTCTCCGGCGATCACGGCAAGGTCGCCGCGTGGCGACACCAGCAGCGCCTCGAGCGGACGGCCGCGCGTCGTCCCGACCTGCTGCACGCCTCCTCGGCCGTGACGCCCGGTGGCGTCGACGATCGCTGGGGCGGTGCCCTGATCGCGAAGGCGACGCCCGCCGACGTCGGCGATCTGCTGACGTGCACGCACGCGTGCTGGCTGCGTGAGGGCATCCTCAACGACACGCTGACGATCCCCGCACAGCACGAGACGGTCGAATCGCTCACGGCGTCGCTCCATGAGTGGGACACGTACGTCCTGCGTCATGACGGCCGGTTCATCGGTTCGGTGCGGGGCAAGCTCGTCGACGACACCTGGCACATCGGCCGGCTCATGGTGGTGCCCGACCTGCACGGACGCGGCCTGGGGCGCGCGTTGCTGGAGTTCATCCAGGAGGTCGCCCCGAGCGACGCGACGCGGTTCGAGCTCTTCACCGGAACGGGCAGCGAGCACAACCTCAAGCTCTACAAGAAGGCCGGGTTCCGCGGTGTCGTGCAGCCGAACGGCACGACGGTCGTGTTCACCAAGCGTCGCCGGGGGCGCTGAGCGTCGTACCGCGCCTCTCCATGTACCCACGTCCCTGCCTGCCCGGCGGGCAGGGGGGGGCATCTTTCGCCGGGGCGCCGGGGCTGCGGATTTCCTCATGGCAGCCGATCCTGGCAGGATGAACCCTTGCGTCATGTCGCCATGAGTCCCCGCCGCAGGGGGAGTGACTCGTGCGGCAGGTACCCCCGGGGTTTCGATGTAGATCATCCCGGGCATCACCTCGCCGATCACGCGGGTCATGAGACTCGACATGCCGCACGTTCCGAACAGCTTTCCGGCCACCATGGCCGGAACTGACCGTGGCAACCTGCGCGTGCCACAGATACGAGAGATCGACATGAACAAGTTCGACGCGATCGAAGCGGCGAGCCTGCGCTCCGACGTCCCGGAATTCCGCGCCGGCGACACGCTCAACGTCCACGTCAAGGTCATCGAAGGCACGCGTTCGCGTGTCCAGGTGTTCAAGGGCGTCGTCATCCGTCGCCACGGCGGCGGCGTCGGCGAGACCTTCACCGTCCGCAAGGTGTCCTTCGGCGTCGGTGTGGAGCGCACGTTCCCCGTCCACACGCCCGTGATCGAGAAGATCGAGGTCGTGACGCGCGGTGACGTGCGCCGCGCCAAGCTGTACTACCTGCGCGACCTGCGCGGCAAGGCAGCCAAGATCAAGGAGAAGCGCGACGCGGTTCCCGCCAAGAAGGCCTGAGAACGCGCACAGCTCCCAGACGGCTCATGACGTCCATGGACGACGAGCATCACCCCGAAGGCGCGACCCCCACGCGGGGCCGCGCCTTCGGCGCATCCCGACGCACGCGTTCGCTGCGTCCTCGTTCGCTGCGGCGCGTGCTCGGGTGGGTGTTGTCGGGCGTCCTCGTCGCGCTGCTGCTCGTCCACGCGTTCGTCGCGGAGACGTTCACCGTGCCGTCGCGTTCGATGCAGCCGTCGTATCAGGTGGGGGATCGCATCGTGGTGGACAAGCTGCACGATCATCCACGGCGGGGTGACGTCATCGTCTTCTCCGGTGCCGACGTGTTCTACGAGCAGACACCGCGCGACGGGGTGCTCGGCGCACTCGACACCGCCGCGGGGTGGCTGGGGTTCCGCCCGAACGACCAGGACTACCTCAAGCGCGTCATCGGGGTCGGCGGAGACACGGTGAGCGTCGGCCACGACGGCAGGCTGCGCGTCGACGGGCGCGTCGTCGACGAGCCGTATCTGCCCCAGGGGCAGCGATGCGCCTCGGCGGAGCCGTTCTCGGTGCGGGTCCCAGCCGATCACCTGTTCGTCCTCGGTGACAACCGCGACTTCTCGGATGACTCCCGCGGACACCTCGGTGACCCGGGTGGAGGGTTCGTCCCACTCGAATCCGTGATCGGCACCGTCGCCGGCACGTACTGGAGCGCACGATGAGACGGCACGATCGATGACGGGAACGCACGCATGACGAGTTCGACCCCGACCCTGCGCCTCGAACGTCAGCTGCTGCGCACGGGGTACACACTTGTCGCAGGCATGGACGAGGTAGGACGCGGTGCGCTCGCGGGCCCCGTCAGCGTGGGCGTCAGCGTCGTCGATGCGGCGACGTCGACGGTGCCGCAGGGTGTCAAGGACTCCAAGCTCGTGCCCGAGCCGAGGCGCCCCGATCTCGCGCGCCGCGTTCGGCGCTGGGCGTTCGACGGCGCCGTCGGCCACGCCTCGCCCGCCGAGATCGACGCGCTCGGCATGACGCGCGCGCTGCGCCTGGCCGGCACCCGCGCCCTCGCGCAGCTGAGCGTGCGCCCGGACGTCGTCATCCTCGACGGCAAGCACGACTGGCTGAGCGAGCCCGAGACGATCGGACTGCTGGGCCTGCTCGAGCCGGAGAGCGCCCCGACGTGGCACGTCGTCACCCAGATCAAGGCCGACATGCGGTGCTCGTCGGTGGCCGGAGCCAGTTTGCTCGCCAAGGTGGAGCGTGATGCCATGATGGTCGACGCGGCCCGCGACCACCCGGTGTACGGCTGGGAGATCAACAAGGGATACTCCGCGCCCGACCACCTCGCGGCCATCGCCGCGCACGGCGCATGCGACCTGCATCGGCGCTCGTGGAAGACTTTCCGCGACACGGGCGCGGTGCCCGCCCCGACGAGCGACGAGGAGTGAGATCCCGATGAGTGCGGAGGATCTCGAACAGTACGAGAACGAGCAGGAACTGGCGCTGTACCGCGAATATCGCGACGTCGTCGGCCTGTTCCGCTACGTCGTGGAGACCGAGCGACGTTTCTACCTCTGCAACGCCGTCGACATGACGGTGCGCGGTGAGGGCGCCGACGTGTTCTTCGACGTGACGATGCAGGACGCCTGGGTGTGGGACATCTACCGCCCTGCGCGGTTCGTCAAGAACGTGCGCGTCGTGACGTTCAAGGACGTCAACGTCGAAGAACTCGCCAAGAACGACCTCGAGATCCCCGACGGGCCGGGCTTCACGAACTGAACCGCCCGGCCTGGACCCTATGGCGCTCGCGCTGTGCGCCGCCGCTCGCGTGGCGCCGGTGTCGACGGGCGGGTCGGCGGCCTGGCGCATCTCGCTCCTGGGGACGGTGACGGCTGCAGGGGCTGATCGGACCGTGCTGCACCCCTGTTCCACAGGGTGGCCTCCGGCGACGAGCGCTGAGGTGCCCGCACCCGCTTCGCTGGGGTGCGGAGGTGGTCACCATGACCGACAATTCGACGCGGCCACGCGCCGGGAGCACCACGACCGAGCACGAACTCGCCCCACCTGCCGGGCGGGCGCGACCCACGCGAGAGGCCCCGGCCGGGGCGGCGGCCCGTTCGACCCCCTCGACGGGCGCCGCATCACCGCCGGACCCGCGGCGCACGCTCGGTGCGCAGGGCGAGCGTCATGCCTGTGCCTACCTCGCCTCGCTCGGCTACGAGATCCTCGAGACGAACTGGCGATGCAGCGAGGGTGAGATCGACGTCGTCGCGCGTGACGGGCGCGAGATCGTCGTCGTCGAGGTGAAGACGCGACGTTCGCAACGCTTCGGGCCCGCGGTCGAGGCGGTGACGCACGAGAAGCACCTGCGTCTGCGCCGCCTGGCCTGCCTGTGGCTCCGCGAGCGCGAGGTGTCCGCCGCCGCGGTGCGCATCGACGTCATCGGCGTCGACGTGCTGGCCACCGGCGTCCGCGTCGACCATCGTCGGCGGGTGATCCTGTGAGCTTCGGGATGACGAAGGGCGTCGCCGTCTCCGGCATCGAGGGCACCGTCGTCGACGTCGAGGTGAGCGTCGGGCAGGGGTTGCCCCGCGTCATCATCTCCGGGATGCCGGACACGGCGATCTCGCAGTCGCCGAACCGTTTGCGCTCGGCGATGATCCAGTCGGAGCTCGCCTTTCCGGACACGCGCCTGACGATCAACCTCGCGCCCGCGTCGCTGCCCAAGGCCGGTGCCGGGCTCGACCTCGCGATCGGTGTGGCCGTGCTCGCCGCGACCCGGCAGGTGGGTCCTGCCGAGGCGGCCGGCGTCATGCACATCGGTGAGTTGGGGATGGACGGCACGGTGCGGCCCGTCCACGGTGTGCTCCCGGCCTGCCTCGCGGCGTTGGAGGCCGGGCAGCGGGAGGTGATCGTGCCGACGGCGAACGCGGCCGAGGCCGCTCTCGTGTGGGGGCTGAGAATCCACCCGGTGCGCTCGCTGTCGGACGTCGTGGCGTTCCACCGAGTCAGGGCCGAAGGACGCACTCTCGACCTGCCCTGGCCGGAGCCCGCCGACGACGACGTCGAGGCCCCGCCCAGCGACGACATGCGCGACGTCGTCGGCCAGTACGAGGCGCGAACCGCCCTCGAGGTGGCGGCGGCCGGCGGGCACAACGTCTCGCTCATCGGGCCGCCCGGTGCTGGCAAGACGCTGCTCGCGAGCCGGCTGCCGGGCATCCTGCCGCCCCTGACGCGGGAGGAGGCGATGGCCGTGACGAGCATCCAGTCCGTCATGGGCGTCTTCCGCGGCGGGCCGCTCGTCGAGAAACCTCCGTTCGTCGCGCCGCACCACGGCACGACGATGCCCGCCCTCATCGGCGGTGGGCCAGGGCGCCCACGGCCTGGGGCGGTGACGCAGGCACACGCCGGCGTCCTCTTCCTCGACGAGGCCCCCGAGTTTCGTCGCGAGGTGCTCGACAGCCTGCGCCAGCCACTCGAACGCGGCAGCGTGACGATCGCGCGGTCGGAGCAGGTCGTGCGCTATCCGTGCCGCTTCCAGCTCGTGCTTGCGAGCAACCCGTGCCCCTGCGGGCACTACATCGGCCGCGGCGCGGCCTGCACGTGCACGTCGAAGGCGCGCCGCACCTACCTCAAACGACTGTCCGGCCCGCTGCTCGATCGCATCGACGTCCACCTCCAGGTCAACGCGGTCACCCGCAGCGACCTCGCGGCCGGGCCGGGGGAAGCGAGCGCGAGCGTCGCCGACCGGGTCCTCGAGGTGCGCGAGCGATCCGCCGCCCGATGGGCGCCGCTCGGGCACCGCCTCAACGCTCAGGTTCCGGGCGCCGTGCTGCGTTCGTCACCCTGGGCGCTCGAGGCGGGCGACATCGCGGTGCTCGACCAGGCGCTCGACACCGGTTCCCTGACGTTGCGTGGCTACGACCGCATCCTGCGGCTCGCGTGGACGCTGTGCGACCTGCGTGGAGCGAACCGCCCCACCCGTGAGGACGTCTTCACGGCCCTCACCCTCAGAGAAGGACACCCCGAGTCATGACCGATCTCGACCCTGTTCCCGACGACGGCATCTCGGCGTTCGGCGCTGCGACGCTCGATGCCTCGATGCTCGATCCCCAAACCCGGCGCGCCGCGCCCCTGGGCGGGGCGTTGTTCTCCATCACCGAGTCGACAACCCCGGGGGCCTGCCTCGATCCCGGCCCTGCCCACGCGGCTGCGCGAGCGGATCGAGCGGGGGCGCGCGACGATGCGCCGGCCCCGGCCATGAGTGCGGGCGAGCGGGCGGCGCGCCTCGTGTGGGCCCACATCGCGGAACCGCGCGATCCCAAGGCTCACGCCCTCGTCGACGCCCTCGGGCACGAGGAGGCGCTCTCCGCCGTCGAGGAATCCCCTGACAAATGGGAGAACTTCACGACGCGGCTACGCGCCCTCGACCTCGACGAGCAACGCCGGCGCCTCGACGTTGTGGGAGCGCGGGTGCTCGTAC
Organism: Dermacoccus sp. MPR-E5; assembly: GCF_058809565.1. Lineage (NCBI taxonomy): Bacteria > Bacillati > Actinomycetota > Actinomycetes > Micrococcales > Dermacoccaceae > Dermacoccus > Dermacoccus sp. MPR-E5. The sequence goes on from NZ_JBXASS010000004.1 coordinate 43,587, forward strand.
CCGGCGACGAGGAGTGGCCCACCGGGCTCGACGAGCTACCCGAGACGCCGCACGCACTCTTCGTCATCGGGGAGGGGGATCTCGCCTGCGCCGCAGAACGTTCCGTCGCGCTCGTCGGGGCGCGCGCCGCGACGCACTACGGGCAGCGGATCGCGGCGCAGATCGCGCTGGGCGTCGGCGCGCACGGGGTGAGCGTCGTGTCCGGGGGAGCCTTCGGCATCGACGCCGCGGCGCACCGCGGGGCGCTCGCCGGAGACGCCGACACCGTCTGCGTCGTCGCGGGAGGCGTGGATCGCGTGTATCCCACGGCGCACGAAGAACTGTTCGCGCGCGTCAGGGAGCGCGGCGTCATCGTCAGCGAGATGCCCCTGGGATTCGCGCCGATGCGCCAGCGTTTCCTTCATCGCAACCGGCTCATCGCCGCGCTAGCTCCCGGGACGGTCGTCGTCGAAGCGGGGCTGCGTTCCGGATCGCTCAGCACGGCCCGGCGAGCGGAGGAACTCAACCGCGTCGTCGGCGCGGTGCCCGGCCCGGTCACGTCAGCGGCGAGCGCCGGCTGCCACGAGCTCGTGCGTGACGGAGTCGCCGTGCTCGTCACCGGGGCGGAGGACGTCATGGAACTCGTCGGCTCCTACGGCCCGCGCGCCACGACACGTGACACGCTGCCCGTGCTCGCGCGGCCCGAGGACGCCGTCGGCCCGCGGGCGCGCCTGGTCTGGGACGCGCTGCCGCTGCGTGAGCCGACCTCCCTGGAACGGGTGGCGCGCACCGCGGGACGCCCGGAGCGCGAGGTCGTCTCAGCCCTCGGGGAGCTGCTCGCAGCCGGTCTGGCAGCGCGTGAGGACGGAGGGTGGCGCAAGGCGTGAACGGATCGCCCACCCACACAGCACCAGGGGATCGCGAACGCCACTTTCGCGGTCGTTCGTGGGAACGCCCCCGGCGCGGGACCAGGGGCGAGGCGCGCTTCCTGCGACGTGTGCTGCGAGCGGTGTGACGCGGCGGGACGTACTCTCGTCGGGTGAGTGGACCGAGCCAGCCACGTGGGCCGAGTGAACGGGTGATCGAGCAGTTCCTCGATCACCTGAGCGCCGAACGCGACCGTTCGACCAACACGGTGCGTGCCTACTCCGTCGACCTGGCGTCCCTGCGCCTCCACCTGACGGGGGCCGACGTCGCCTCGTGGTCCGACCTCACCCTCAACGACCTGCGCAGCTGGCTGGCCGCGCAGAGCGAGGCGGGCAACTCGCGCAGCACCCTGGCTCGACGGGTGTCGACGGTCAAGACGTTCTGTCGTTGGGCGCGCCGCAGGGGCGTCATCGCGACCGACCCGTCGGTGCGACTCAGCGCGCCGCGCCGCATGACGTCACTGCCCGAGGTGTTGCGAGTCGATCAGGCCGCCGCGATCCTCGATGCGGCGGACGAGGCAGCGGCCGCGGCCGTCCCCGCCGCACGCGGCTGCGGTGAAACAGCCGCTGATGCCGGCTCCGCCACACGCCAGTCGGTTGAGGCGGCCGTCGACGTCGGCTCCGAAGCGGGTGAGGCAGGGGCAGCGCCGACGGAGACCGTCTCGCCCCATCAGTCAGCACCGACACCTGCGGCCGGTCCCGAAGAGCGCGCCGTCAGGGCTCGGGACGCCGCCGTCCTCGAACTGCTCTACGCCTCCGGCATGCGCGTGGGCGAGCTGGCCTCCCTCGACGTGAGTGCGCTCGACGAGGCGAACCAGCTCGTGCGTGTCATGGGCAAGGGCCGCAAGGAACGGATGGTGCCGTACGGTCTGCCTGCGCGGGAGGCACTGGAACGGTGGCTGAGGTGCCGTGGGGCGCTCGCGGCCGATGGGGAGCGAGCCCTGTTCGTCGGGGTGCGGGGGCGTCGGATCGACCAACGCATCGTCCGGGAACTCGTCAACCGCGCGACAGCGTCCGTCGACGGCGCGCCGACGCTGTCGCCGCACGCTCTGCGACACAGTGCCGCCACGCACCTCGTCGAGGGCGGCGCCGACCTGCGCACCGTCCAGGAATACCTCGGCCATGCCTCGCTCGCGACGACGCAGATCTATACCCACGTCTCCGCCGAACGCCTCCGGGCCGGGTTCGAACAGGCCCACCCACGCGCGTGAGGCGCGCGTGTCGAGAAACCGCGTCTCTGGTGCCGCGGGGGCCAACCCAAGCCCCCTGACGTGTCGGCGCCGCCGACGAGGCCAGATGCTCACAGGGGCGGAAGAAGTACGGGGCGTCGGTGCGCGATGAGCGTCAGCGGGTCGCGGTAGCTCTTCGGCCCCACCTTGTAACCCCAGTGCAGGCATGCCGGCTCGCAGTGCCCGGGTTCGAGATCGGCCACGTGCTCCCCGCGATGCACGCTCGCCCCCTTGGACACCTGGTGACTGACAGGTTCGTAGGTCGTGTCGAACCCCTGGGGGTGACGGATCGTCAGCACGCCGCGCCCGGCGACACTGCCGCTGAAGGTGACGACCCCGTCAGAGGGCGCGACGACGGGTGCTCCCGGTGACGAGCGCAGGTCGACGCCGCGGTGACCGGCGCCCCACACGACCTCCGGCGGGTCGAAGCGACGCACGACCTCGTGCGGCGTGACCGGCCAGGCGAACCCGGCACTGGGCGCATCGTCCAGCGCGCCGACGCTGGGTCGGGCGAGCGCTTGCGCGGTGGTTGCTTTCCGGCTCGTGTCGACGCTCGCCTGAGTGAGGGCCTGCGTGATGGGCTCTCCGCGGTGCGTGCCGACGACCGCCATGGGCTCCAGCGACGGTTGCGGTGGTGCCGAACGTCGTGGCGGCAGCGGCGCAACGCCCGGGCGTTCGACCCTCGGCCGGGTGAGCCGCGGCCGGACGGGCATCGAGGCCCTCGGTTTCTCAGCCCCGCCCACCACAGAGGGGCCCACCACCGACGATCCCACCACCGACGGGCTCACCACGGCGAACCCCACGAGGCCGGCGGAACCCACGGCGAGCAGGGACGAGACGATGCGCAGGATGGCCATGTCGGCAGTCTGCAGCGCACACGCCGTGGGGCCGCGGCGTCAGCCCGAGACCCTGTGGACGGGCCTGCAGATCACGTCGTTCGCGCGCTGCGGCCGTACGTATCCACAAGCCGCTCGATCGCAGCGTCGATGACGGAGCGCTGCTTGCAGAACGCGAAGCGCAGCACACTCGTCATGCCGGAGGCGTCCGGATCGTCGCAGAACGCCGACGCCGGAATCGCGACGACCCCCGCCTCCGTCGGCAGGCGCAGCGCGAACTCGGCTGCGTCGTCGACGCCGAGGGGCGCCGCGTCGGCGAGGACGAAATAGCCGCCCTGTGGCGCAACGGCGTCGAACCCGGCGCGCGTCAGTCCGTCGACGAGCAGAGCACTGCGGGCCGCCATCTCGGCGCGCTGTTCGGCGAAGAACGCGTCGGGCAGGCACAGCCCGGCCGCGATGCCGTGCTGCAGCGGCGTGCCGCTCGCAAAGGTCAAGAACTGCTTGACGCTCGCCACCGCGGCGACGAGGTCGGCAGGGCCACTGACCCACCCGATCTTCCACCCCGTCGTGCTGAACGTCTTGCCACCCGAACTGATCGTCAGCGTGCGCTCGGGCATGCCGGGGGTGCTCGCGAAGGGCATGTGCTCGTGCGGCGCGAACGCGAGGTGTTCGTACACCTCGTCGCTGATGACGACGGCGTCGTGGCGCGCGGCGTGCTCGGCGATCGTCGCGCACTCCGCCGCGGTGAAGACCTTGCCGGTCGGATTGTGCGGCGTGTTGAGCAGGACGAGCGCGGTGCGCTCGCTGAACGCCGCGGCGAGGGCGTCCTCGTCGAGCGCGAAGTCGGGGAAACGTAGCGGCACCGTGCGCCGCACGCCGCCGGCACGCGCGATGTCAGCGGCGTAGGAGTCGTAGGTGGGTTCGAACACGACGACCTCGTCGCCCAGTTCGACGAACGCGAGGATCGCGCTCGCCAGCGCCTCCGTCGCTCCGACGGTGACGAGGACGTCGGTGTCGGGGGAGACCTCCAGCCCGTACCAGTGGTGCTGGTGCGCGGCGATCGCCTCGAGCAGCGTCCGCTCACCACGCGCCGGCGGGTACTGGTTCGCGCCGTCGGCGATGGCCTGGCGGGCCGCTGCGAGCACGGCCTCGGGGCCGTCGGCGTCGGGGAAGCCCTGGCCGAGGTTGAGCGCGCCGGTCTCGGCCGCGAGCGCCGTCATGCGCGAGAAGATCGTCTGCCCGCCGGCGGGGCGGATGGCGCTGCGTCGGCCCGCACGGGGCGCGGGCGAGGTCTGCGGTGCTGGCGTCGTCGAGTCGCTCATCGCTCCAATCTAGGACCCCTGGCGGCGATTTCGGGTTGCCCCCTCGAGCCGGTAGGCTGGAGGCACGTCTTGTGTGCCCTGATGCGCGTCGCCCACCTGATCGCACCTCCGGCTTCGAGTTCCGTCTCGAGAGCCGGGTCGAGCAGAGGTGATGTGTGGGCGGGCCGCGAGACGAATTCGCGTGGCCTCACGCCTCGCACATCCTGCTCTCGCAGGGCGTACGTCGCGGGCCCTCGCCCTTCGGTCCGTCGATCGTGAACCTCTGTGAGGGGAATGGCCGACGGTGGGTGATGGTCGGGCCGCCAGGGCAGCAATCCGGCTGCACGAACTGAAACCTCGACATGAAAGGGGACTTCGGCATGGCCGTCGTCACCATGCGCCAGCTCCTCGAGAGCGGCGTCCACTTCGGACACCAGACCCGTCGTTGGAACCCGAAGATGAAGCGCTTCATCATGACGGAGCGCAACGGCATCTACATCATCGACCTCCAGCAGTCGCTGACCTACATCAACGACGCCTACGAGTTCGTCAAGCAGACGGTCGCCCACGGCGGCACGATCCTGTTCGTCGGCACGAAGAAGCAGGCTCAGGAGTCGATCGCCGAGCAGGCCACCCGCGTCGGCATGCCGTACATCAACCACCGTTGGCTCGGTGGCATGCTCACGAACTTCCAGACGATCAGCAAGCGCCTCGCGCGCCTGAAGGAGCTCGAGGCTCTCGACTTCGACGACGTCGCCGGCTCCGGCTACACGAAGAAGGAGCTGCTGCTCCTGTCGCGTGAGAAGGCCAAGCTCGAGCTCGTCCTCGGCGGCATCCGTGAGATGTCGAAGATCCCGTCGGCCGTCTGGATCGTCGACACGAAGAAGGAGCACCTCGCCGTCGACGAGGCGCGCAAGCTGGGCCTGCCGGTCATCGCGATCCTCGACACGAACTGCGACCCCGACGAGGTCGACTACAAGATCCCGGGCAACGACGACGCCATCCGTTCGGTCGGCATCCTCACCCGCGTGATCGCCGACGCCGTCGCCGAGGGCCTCGTCGCCCGATCGTCCGGCAAGTCGGGCGAGTCGGCCGCCGAGCCGATGGCCGAGTGGGAGCGCGAGCTGCTCGCCTCCGACGCCGGCGCGAAGGCCGCCGCTGACACGGACACCGAGACGGGTCCGTCGTCGATCAAGAAGGCTGCTGACGAGACGGCTGCCGCTGACTCGACGAACGCTGACGAGGCCGCTGCCGTGGCCGAGGTCGACGAGAAGACGGCGACCGAGGTCGCCGACTCCCAGGCCTGAGAAACTGGCTCGACGTTCATGACGTCTTCCCCCGGCGCCGGCACTGCTCGTGGCAGTGTCGGCGCCGGGGGAGCGTAAACCCCCTGCATTCTTTCGACTCAGAGGAGCGAAACACTCATGGCGAACTACACCGCCGCTGACATCAAGGCGCTGCGCGAAGCTACCGGCGCCGGCATGATGGACGTCAAGAAGGCACTCGACGAGGCTGACGGCGACAAGGCCAAGGCCACCGAGATCCTGCGCGTCAAGGGCCTCAAGGGCGTGACGAAGCGCGAGGGTCGTTCCGCTTCGAACGGCCTCGTCGCCGCGAAGGTCGAGAACGGAGTCGGCACGCTGGTCGAGGTCAACTGCGAGACCGACTTCGTCGCGAAGGGCGACAAGTTCATCGCCCTCGCCGAGCAGGTTCTCGACCAGGCTGTCGCGGTCGAGGCCGCTGACGCCGATGCGCTGCTGAAGAGCAACATGGGCGGCAAGACGGTCGCGGAGGTTCTCGACGAGGCCAACGCGACGATCGGCGAGAAGATCGAGGTGCGTCGTGTGGCGCGTCTCGAGGGCGAGAACGTGACGGCGTACCTGCACAAGACGAGCCCTGACCTGCCGGCGCAGATCGGTGTTCTCGTGGCACTCAAGGGTGGCGACGAGGCGACGGCTCGTGACATCGCGATGCACATCGCCGCGTTCTCCCCGTCGGTGCTGACGCGCGACGAGATCGACGCCGAGGTCGTGGAGAACGAGCGTCGTGTCGCTGAGGCCACGGCCAAGGAGGAGGGCAAGCCGGAGGCTGCTCTGCCGAAGATCATCGAGGGCCGTGTCAACGGGTACTTCAAGGAGAACGTGCTGCTGGAGCAGCCGTTCGCGAAGGACGCGAAGAAGACGGTCAAGAAGGTCGCTGATGAGGCAGGCGCGGAGGTTTCGGGCTTTGCGCGGTTCAAGGTCGGTGTGTGACCGAGCGGGAACCGGAGGTTGAGGCCCAGACGCGCGCAGCGCGTCCGGGCCTCGGCCGTAGGTGAGCGCGAAGTCAGACGCCAGAAAGAATGGCGTCTGGCACCGCTCGTTCAACTCACCGCATGGCGCCAGACGAGGCCCGGATCGCGCGCAGCGCGTCCGGGCCTCGCGGCGTGAGGTGGGGGCTCGTCACGTCGCTGGAGGGACTAGCGTGTGTCCATGAGTGGCTTCATGGTGGATCTGCCGGAGTGCGTGCGTCGCGTCGAGGGGGGTCTCGGGCCTGCCGGCGCTGGAGGTATTAGGGCCGCGGTCGTCGGGTGTCGTGCAGTTGCACGGCGGTCAGGTGACGAGTTTCGTGCCGCGTGGTGGGCGTGAGCTGTTGTGGCTGAGTCCGTTGGCACAGGCGGGTCCGTCGACGGCGATCCGCGGCGGCGTCCCGGTGTGTCTCCCGTGGTTCGGTGCGGGCCGTGACGGCGGGCTGTCGCCGTCGCACGGCCTGGCGCGTCGGGCGCGGTGGAGGCTGCACTCGGTGCGCGAGGAGGGCGAGGCGGTCATCGTCTCGCTCGTGGTCACTCCCGAGGCGGTCGCGCAGCTCGACGGCGCCGAGCACTGGCCGCTGGGGCTGTTCGCAACCCTCGAGATCACGTTCGGCGATGCTCTCGGGCTGCGCCTCGTCGTGCGCAACGAGGGCTCAGACCCGCTGACGTTCGAGGCAGCGCTGCACACGTATCTCGCGGTCGACGACGTGCGCACGGTGCGTGTCGAAGGGCTGACGGGTGCGTCGATGCTCGATCAGGCCAGCGGGGAGCGCTCACGCGTCGAGGGTGACCTGACGTTCGACGGCGAGGTCGACGTCGTCGTCACGGCGCCGAAACAGCCCATCACCGTCGTCCAGGGGCGGACGGAGGGGCGGACGCCGATCTACCGCATCGAGCGCGAGAATCTGCCGGATGCGGTCGTGTGGAACCCCGCCCAGCAGAAGACCGCCTCGCTCGCGGACGTGCCCGACGACGCGTGGCCGCGGTTCGTCTGCGTCGAGGCGGCCACGATCAAGGACGACGCCGTCACCCTCACCCCCGGGCAAGACACAGCACTGGGCGCGACGTACGCTCCGCTCGCAGACTGAAGTTTTTCGGCTGCCCTCAGCAGTGTGAAAAGATTGGCCGACTCATGCCCGACGAAGCGCCAGGAGGCGAAGTGAGCGACACCGACGCGAGCGAGAGGGTGAACGCCTCCCCGGCGATCCCCAGGTACGACCGAGTGCTGCTCAAGCTCTCCGGTGAGGTCTTCGGCGGCGGCAGCGTCGGCGTCGACCCCGACGTCGTGCGGGGCATCGCTCGCCAGATCGCGCCGGCCGTGCGCAGCGGCATCCAGGTCGCGGTCGTCGTCGGTGGCGGCAACTTCTTCCGCGGTGCCGAGCTGCAGCAGAAGGGCATGGATCGTGCGCGTGCCGACTACATCGGCATGCTCGGTACCGTCATGAACTGCCTGGCGCTGCAGGACTTCCTCGAGAAGGAGGGCATCGACACGCGCGTGCAGTCGGCCATCGAGATGACGCAGGTCGCCGAGCCGTACATCCCGCGCCGTGCGATCCGTCACATGGAGAAGGGCCGCGTCGTCATCTTCGGTGCCGGCGCGGGCATGCCGTACTTCTCGACCGACACCGTCTCCGCGCAGCGTGCGCTCGAGACGAAGTGCGACGCCGTGCTCGTCGCGAAGAACGGTGTCGACGGCGTCTACTCCGATGACCCGCGCAAGAACCCCGACGCGGTGAAGCTGGATGTCGTCACGCACGCCGACGCGTTGGCGCGCGGGCTCAAGATCGTCGACGCCGCAGCGTTCAGCCTGTGCATGGACAACAAGCTGCCGATGGTCGTGTTCGGCATGGAGGGTGAAGGCAACATCACCCGCGCCCTGCAGGGTGAGAAGATTGGCACGGTGGTCTCCGCGTCCTGACGCGGGGCCGAACGTGGCTGTTCCCGAGAACGTCCGAGAAACGAGAGCGAAACCATGGATATTGACGAGATCCTCCTCGAGGCCGAGGAGAAGATGGACAAGGCGATCGAGGCCACGAAGGAGGACTTCGCCTCGATCCGCACCGGCCGTGCGAACGCGGCGATGTTCAACCGCCTGACGGTCGACTACTACGGTGCGCCGACGCCGCTGCAGCAGCTCGCGTCGTTCCAGACGCCCGAGGCGCGCACGATCCTCATCATCCCGTTCGACAAGTCGGCCATCTCCGAGATCGAGAAGACGCTGCGCGACTCCGACCTCGGCGTCAACCCGAGCAACGACGGCAACCAGATCCGCTGCATCCTGCCCGCCCTCACCGAGGAGCGCCGCAAGGACTACATCAAGATGGCCAAGGACAAGGCCGAGAACGGCCGCGTCAGCGTGCGCAACGTGCGCCGCAAGGCGAACCAGGACATCGACAAGCTGGTCAAGGACAAGGAGGTCGGCGAGGACGACGGCGCCCGCGCCGAGAAGGACCTCGACGCCATGACGAAGAAGCGCGTCGACACCGTCGACCCGCTGCTCAAGGGCAAGGAGGCCGAGCTGCTCGAGGTCTGACCTCGACGCACGCTCGCATTCGGCATGCCCGCTTCGGCGCAGCCTTCGAGCCCACCCCCGCCGGGGGTGGGCTCGAAGGTCGTGTCCAAGACGCTCGCGCCCGCCCCCGCGAAGAAGAACAAGGCCGGGCGCGACCTCAAGGCCGCCATCACGGCCGCACTCGTGCTCGGCGTGCTCGTCCTCGCGTCTCTGCTCATCCGCAAGGAGGCGTTCGTCGTCCTCGCGACGGCCGCGTCCGTCGTCGGCACGCGCGAGCTGCTCATGGCGATGCCGCCGGCCAAGTTCCGCCCGCCGTGGATCCCCGCGCTCGCCTCGGCGGCCGTCATCCCCGTCGCGGCGTATCTGCTCGGGCCGTCGGCGATGCTCGCGGCGCTCGTCGGCAGCGTCCTCGTCTTCATCGTCTGGGGTGCGGCGAGCAACCGCCTCGCGCCCGACACCGCGTCGGCGGCGCTCATCGCGCTGTACGTGCCGGCGCTCGTGTCGTTCGCGATGATGCTCCTGCATGCTGATGACGGCGTCAGCCGCATCATCACGTTCATCCTCGTGACGATCGGCAGTGACATCGGCGGCTACGTCGCCGGCGTGCTGTTCGGCAAGCACCCGATGGCGCCGACCGTCAGCCCCAAGAAGTCGTGGGAGGGCTTCGCCGGGTCGTGGCTGAGCTGCGTCGTCATCGGCGTGCTGACGGTGACCCTCATCCTGCACGCGCCGTTCTGGGTCGGCATCCTGCTCGGCTCGCTCGTCGTCGTCGCGGCCACCGTCGGCGATCTGTGCGAGTCGATGATCAAGCGCGATCTCGGCATCAAGGACATGAGCAACCTCATCCCGGGTCACGGCGGTCTCATGGACCGTCTCGACTCGCTCGTTCTCGCGGCCCCCGTCACCTGGGCCGTTCTCACCGCGTTCGCCAGCTGAGGCGAGGAGTTCTTCCATTGAGCACCACCGAATCGACCACGACCGACCTGCCCGAGCCGACGGCGAAGCGTCCCGTTCCGGGCCAGCTGATGTTCACCGCGCCGCGGCGCGGCAAGCCGCCGAAGCACCTGGCGGACTTCGACCTCGCCGGGCGTCAGGCGTTCGCGAAGGAGCTCGGGCTGCCCGCGTTCCGCGCCAAGCAGCTGTCGAACCACTACTTCGAACGCTTCGTCGCCGACCCTGCCGAGATGACGGACCTGCCGAAGAACGGGCGCGAGGAGATGGTCGCGCAGCTCATGCCGACGCTGCTGACGAGCATCAAGACGCTCGTCGCCGACGGCGGTAACACGCTCAAGCAGGTGCACCGCCTGTTCGACGGCGCGCTCGTCGAGAGCGTCATCATGCGCTACCCCGGCCGCGTCACGATGTGCATCTCCAGCCAGGCCGGCTGCGGCATGAACTGCCCGTTCTGCGCGACCGGGCAGGAAGGGCTGACGCGCAACCTCACGACGGCGGAGATCGTCGAGCAGGTCGTCGCCGGCGCGCGGTTGCTGCGCTCCGGCGAGCTGCCCGGCCTCGACGACGACGAGCGCGAGACGCCGCTGCGCGTCAGCAACGTCGTGTTCATGGGCATGGGGGAGGCTCTTGCGAACTACCGCCAGGCGGTCGACGCGATCAAGCGGCTCGTCTCGCCCGCCCCGGAGGGGCTCGGCATGTCGGCTCGCGGCGTGACGATGTCGACGGTCGGGCTCGTGCCGGCCATCGACAAGCTCGCGGCCGAGGGCATTCCGGTGACGCTGGCGCTGTCGCTGCACGCGCCCGACGACGAACTGCGCAACGAGCTGGTGCCCATCAACACGCGCTGGAGCGTCGACGAGGCCCTCGATGCGGCGCATCGCTACTTCGAGGCGACGGGGCGTCGCGTCAGCATCGAGTACGCGCTCATCAAGGACATCAACGACCAGGGCTGGCGCGCGGATCTGCTCGCGAAGAAGCTCAACGCGCGTGGCAAGGGGTGGGTGCACGTCAACCCGATCCCGCTCAACCCGACGCCGGGCTCGAAGTGGACGGCGTCGCGCAAGGGCGTCGAGCAGAACTTCGTTGAGCGCCTACGCGCGGGCGGCATCCCGACGACGGTGCGCGACACGCGCGGCTCCGACATCGACGGAGCGTGCGGGCAGCTCGCCGCCAAGACGGCCTGACGCGAGCAGTTCGCCTCGATCATCGCCCCAAATGCGTCATTCGTGATGCGTTTGGGGCGATGATGCGTCAAGCCTGAGGCTTGCGATGAGCTCAGGCGCCCGTCAACACTGCGAACGCGTCCGCGGGCGTCTCGACGAGGTGGAGGTGGTCGGCGAAGCGTCGCCCCGACGCGAGCGCGGTGAGCGCCGGCCAGACGGGGACGACGTCCGTCCACTGCGAGCGCCCGACGAGGACGAGGTGCGGCAATGGCACGTCGTCGGCGGCGTAGTACAGCGGCGTGACGCTCTGGAAGATCTCCTGCACGGTGCCCGCGGCGCCCTCGAGGACGATGATGCCGCCGCTGGCGCCGGCGAGCAGGCCGTCCTCGCGCAGGGCGTTGGAGAAGAACTTGGCGATGACGTCGCCGAAGACGTTGGGCGGCTCGTGGCCGTAGAACCACGTCGGGATGCCGACGCTGCGCACGTCGTCACCGGCGCCATCAGCCACGCCCAGCAGCTCCCGCGCCGCGAAAGCGCTGTGCGCCCAGGCGTCGATGCTCGGACGGAACGACTCAACGCCCGCCAGGCACTCCAGCGCCGCGTCGAGGCCGCCGACGCGGTCAGCCGCGCCGAGGTTCGCAGCCTCCATCGCGCCGGGCCCGCCGCCGGTCAGGACGACGTGGCCGCCGTCGGCGAGATCGCGCGCCAACCGGGCGATCTCGGCGTACGCGGTACTCGTGCGTCCCATCGCGTGACCACCCATGATGCCGACGGTTCGTCGGCCCTCGAGGCTCTCGTGCAGGGCGTCGCGCATCGACTCGTCGTGCAGCCCGCGCATGGCGCCCGCATAGGCGTCATGCGCCACGCGGCAGTCACGCGACCAGCGATACGCCTGCGCGTCAGGGGTGTGTTCGTAGCCGCGCTCGAGGCCAGCATAGAGCTCGCCGGCGGAGTAGAGACGCGCGCGGTAGGGGTCGATCGGCAGGTGCGGATCGCTGGGAAACAGGATGGCGCCGCGGTCGGTCAACGTCCGGGCCGTGGACGCCGGCACGTGGCCGCCGAGCACGACGAGACCGTCGAAGCGGTTCGGCAGAGCGATCAACGCCTCGCCGGCAGCGCTGGCGAGGTCGACGCCCTGCAGCCGCAGACCGCTGACGGTTCCGCCGTCCTGCAGATGGGCGAGCAGCTCGTCGGCCGAGTGGATCTCACGAAGCATGAGGCCAAGCGTGGCACACGAGCGATTCGTCGCCGAGCACGGCGGCGAACTCACCCGGAACCTCGCCATCACGAGGCAAGATGGGTGTATGACCGACGTCACGTTCGACCACGCCTCACTCCACGCGCGCAGCCTCGACGACCCCGAGGGGTTCTGGCTCGAGGCCGCCAGCGGCGTCGACTGGATCACCCGACCCAAGCGGGCGCTCGACGCCTCGAGCGCCCCGCTGTACCGCTGGTTTCCCGACGCGCGGCTCAACACCTGCTACAACGCGCTCGACCGGCACGTCATCACCGGCCGCGCCGATCAGCCGGCGCTCATCCACGACAGCGCCGTCACCGGCACGAGCCGCACGTACACCTACGCCGAACTGCTCGACGAGGTCGCCCGCCTCGCCGGGGTGCTCCAGGCGCTCGGGGTGGAGAAGGGCGACCGGGTCGTCATCTACATGCCGATGATCGCGGAGGCCGTCATCTCGATGCTCGTCTGCGCGCGCATCGGGGCGGTGCACTCGGTTGTGTTCGGCGGCTTTGCGCCCACCGAGCTGGCCGCACGCATCGACGACGCCCAGCCCAAGGTCGTGCTGTCCGCGAGCTGCGGCGTCGAGCGCACCCGCGTCATCGAGTACAAGCCGATGCTCGACGCGGCACTCGCCCGCGCGTCGCACGAGGTGGGGCACTGCGTCATCGTGCAGCGCCCGCAGTGCGAGGCGAGCCTGGGGGAGAAGGACTTCGACTGGGCGCAGGTCATGGCGCCCGGTGCGGTGCAGCCCGCCGGCTGCGTCGCCGTCGCGGCCACCGACCCGCTCTACATCCTCTACACCTCCGGCACGACGGGGCGGCCGAAGGGCATCGTGCGTGACAACGGTGGCCACGCCGTGGCCCTGACGTGGTCGATGAAGCACGTCTACGGCGTGGAGGCCGGTGACGTGTGGTTCACGGCCAGCGACGTCGGCTGGGTGGTCGGCCACTCCTACATCGCCTACGCGCCGCTGTTCGCGGGCCTGACGACGGTGCTGTACGAGGGCAAGCCCGTCGGCACCCCGGACGCCGGCGCGTTCTGGCGCATCGTCGAGCAGTACGGCGTCGCGGGCCTGTTCACGGCGCCGACGGCGATCCGCGCGATCAAGAAGGAGGATCCGGACGGCTCGTTGATCGCCGGGCACGACCTGTCGTCGTTGCGGACGCTCTTCCTCGCCGGTGAGCGCCTCGACCCCGACACCTACGCCTGGGCGCACGACAAGCTCGGGGTGCCGGTCGTCGACAACTGGTGGCAGACGGAGACGGGGTGGCCCATCGTCGCGAACCCGGTCGGCATCGAGTCGTTCGCGCCGAAGCCCGGATCGGCGACCAAGCCCCTGCCCGGCTACGACGTGCAGGTGCTCGCGCCCGACGGCTCGCCCGTCGAACCAGGCGCCGAGGGTGCCGTGTGCCTCAAGCTGCCGCTGCCGCCCGGTACGCTCGCGACGCTGTGGGGTGGCGACGAGCGCTACGTCAGCTCCTACCTGTCCGCGTTCGAGGGCTATTACCTCACCGGTGACGGCGGCTACATCGACGACGACGGGTACGTGTGGATCATGGGCCGCACCGACGACGTGCTCAACGTCGCGGGGCATCGCCTGTCGACGGGCGCCCTCGAGGCCGCGCTCGCGGGGCACCCCGCCGTCGCCGAGTGCGCCGTCATCGGGGTCGCCGACCAGCTCAAGGGCCAGGTGCCGCGGGCGCTCGTCGTGCTCAAGGCCGGGCGGGAGTACACCGACGACGAGTTGCTCACCGTCCGCGACGAACTCAAGGCGCGCGTGCGCGCCGAGGTCGGGGCGCTCGCCTCGCTCAGCGACGTCGACGTCGTCCAGGCCCTGCCGAAGACGCGATCGGGCAAGATCCTGCGCAAGACGATGCGCCAGATGGCCGACGGTGAGACGCCCCAGGTGCCCGGCACGATCGAGGATGCCAGCGTCCTCGACGCTCTCGGTGAGGTGCTGCGCCACCACTCGTGACGTTCGCGACGCCGCGCGGCGTCGTCCGCGCCGGCTATGACGAGCTGGTGCTGCACCTCGGCGCGGCGGCTGCCGATCTCGGCGCATGCCGAGAACGGTTCGTCCCCGGCACCGCATCGGTCCCGGGGACGAACGCTACGTCACTCGAACTCAGCCGAGCTTTCGAAATCAGCCGAGCTTCGTCACCTCGAGCGTCACGCCGTGCTGACGCAGGCGCTCGGCGTACGGCGCCCCGAGGGCGACTGCGGGCGTGAGGACGCCGCCGTCCGCCTCGCCGGGCAGCGTCGGCAGGTCGCCGAGCGCCAGCGTCACGGCCGCCTCGCCGAGCATGACGGCCGTCGCCTTGTAGCCCGGGTCGCCCTGCGAGGCGACGATCGAGCGGTAGCGGGCGCCGCTCGTCGTCGTCGAGCGGATGTCCATGCGGAAGAAGCCCTTCTCGCGCGCTTCCTCGCTCGGGCCGCTGCCCGGCGCGGGGACGAGGCGTTCGAGCAGCGGGCGCAGACGCTTGACGCCCATCGCGCCGAAGCCCGCCCCCAGCGCACCCGCGACGGCGTACGCCATCGCGCGACCCTTGACGCCCTTGCCGGCCTTCATCACCTCGCGGTAGCGGAAACCCGAGCCGTACACGTGGCCGAGCAGCGCGTTGCTGCGGCGCACGATGCGCGTGTTGTAGGAGGCCATGAGGAACGGCGCGACCCACGCGTCGACGTCGTCGGAGTACCACACCGACAGCGAGTCCTTGAACTCGCCGCTCGGCTCGCGCGAGCGGTCGGGGGAGAGGGAGAACTTGTCGCCGGCGATCTTGCGGCGAGCGGGGTCGTCGGCGATGTCGTCGGCCTGCTGCATCGCCGAGGCGATCGTCCCGCCGCTCATGCCGCCCTTCATCGACGCGTACTCGGTCGTCGCCGTGAGTTCCCCGTCACCGGCCTCACGCGCCGTCTGGGCGAGCAGGAAGACGCCGAGGTCGGAGGGCACCGAGTCGTAGCCGCACGAGTTGACGATACGTGCGCCGTTCGCGCGGGCCGTCGCGTCGTAGCGGTCGATGCAGTCGTGGGCGAAGAGCACCTCGCCGGTGAGGTCGACGTAGTGGGTGCCGGCCTCGGCACAGGCGCCGACGAGCGGCAGGCCGTGGCGCGCGTACGGGCCGACGGTGGAGATGACGACGCGTGCCCGGTTCGCGAGGGCGTGCAGCGACGCCTCGTCGCCGGAGTCGGCTGTCACGATGCCCCAACCGGCGGCGGCTGCGGCCTCGGTGCTCAGGTCGTCGCGCACCTTCTCGACCTTCGAGGCGGTGCGTCCGGCGAGGGCGATGCGGATGTCATTCGGCGCGTGCTCGGCGAGGTGCTTCGCGACGAGCCGGCCGACGAACCCGGTCGCGCCGTAGAGGACGATGTCGAATTCTCGCGTCGTATCAGTCATGCTCCGCAGGCTACCGGTGAGTCACCTGCGCTGCCCACATACCTGAGGGGGGCCTCGATTACTCGTGTGGCCACATTGTGTGCGAATCTGTCCGCATGATGGATGGTGTGGCATGGCGCTGAGTGCATTCGAACTGTACTCGATCGGTATCGGACCCTCGTCGTCCCACACCGTCGGTCCCATGCGAGCCGCGGGGCGGTTCCTCGAATCCTTGCGCGTGGCAGGGCTGTTCGACGACGTCGCGCGCGTCCAGGTCGAACTGTGCGGGTCGCTCGGGCAGACCGGCCACGGGCACGGCTCCGACAAGGCGGTCGTCCTCGGCCTGATGGGTGAGGACCCGGAGACGGTCGACACCGACACCGCGGACGCGCGTTTCCACGCGGTCAAGGAGACCCACCGCCTTCTGCTCGGCGGCCTGCGCGAGGTGCCCCTCGACGACGACGACCTCGTCCTGCACCGCCGCAAGACGCTGCCCGGGCACCCGAACGGCATGATCGCTCGGGCGCTCGGCGCTGACGGATCGGTGCTTCTCGAGCGCGTCTACTACTCCGTCGGAGGCGGGTTCGTCGTCGACGAGGACGCGCTCGGCGCCGACCGTGTCGTGCAGGACACGACGCCCGTCGAGTTCCCGTTCAACACGGGCAAGGAACTGCTCGAGATCTGTGCGCGCACGGGTCTGCCGATCAGCGAGGTCATGATGCGCAACGAGCTGTCGTGGCGCACCGAGGAGGAGGTGCGCTCGGGCATGCTGCACCTGTGGTCGGTCATGGATCAGTGCATCACCAACGGTTTCTCGACCGAGGGCACCCTCCCCGGCGGGCTCAAGGTGCCGCGCCGCGCCCCCGCCATCCACCGTGCGCTGCAGCAGCAGGTCGAGCCCGGCTACCCGATCGACCCGCTCGATGTCATGGACTGGGTCAACCTGTTCGCCATGGCCGTCAACGAGGAGAACGCCGCGGGCGGCCGCGTCGTCACCGCGCCGACGAACGGTGCGGCCGGCATCATCCCCGCCGTCCTCAAGTACTACGTCAAGTTCGTCCCCGGCGCCGATGAGGACGGCATCGTCCGGTTCCTGCTGACGGCTGCGGCCATCGGCATCCTGTTCAAGGAGAACGCCTCCATCTCGGGCGCCGAGGTCGGCTGCCAGGGCGAGGTCGGTTCGGCGTGCGCGATGGCGTCCGGTGCGTTGTGCGAGGTCATCGGCGGCAACCCCGAGCAGGTCGAGAACGCCGCCGAGATCGGCATCGAGCACAACCTCGGCTTGACGTGCGACCCCGTCGGCGGGCTCGTGCAGATCCCGTGCATCGAACGCAACGCGATCGCCTCGATGAAGGCGATCAACGCCGCTCGCCTGTCGCGTCGCGGTGACGGCAAGCACACCGTCAGCCTCGACCAGGCGATGAAGACGATGCGCGAGACCGGCCGCGACATGAGCGTCAAGTACAAGGAGACGGCACGCGGCGGGCTGGCTGTCAACGTCATCGAGTGCTGACGTCCGGGCGAGCGGCGGCCGTCACCGCGTCTCACTGAGGCGCTGAGTGGCGACGCCTCGCGTCGTGAGCGATGGTTCGTCGCAGCGGGCTCGGGGGCGGTTGTCAGACGTCTCGTACACAATGGGGGCGTGACCACCCAGCGCACCGTCTCCCTGCTCGGCTCCACCGGTTCGATCGGCACCCAGGCGTGCCAGATCGCGCGGAACAACCCCGAGCGCTTCCGCATCGTCGCGCTCAGCTCCGGCGGGCGCGACCTCGAGCTCGTCGCGCGTCAGGCCGTCGAGTTCGACGTCGAGCTCGTCGGTATCGCCTCCGGTGACGCGGCACGGCTCGAGACGCTCATCGCCGATGCGGCGTCGGGCGCAGGCAAGCAGGTTGTCAGCCGCGTCGTCAGTGGTGACGACGCGTCGGTGCAGGTCGCGAGCGTCGGTGCGGACGTCGTTCTCAACGGCATCACCGGTTCGATCGGTCTGCGCCCGACGATCGCAGCGCTCGAGGCGGGCAGCACACTGGCGCTCGCGAACAAGGAGTCGCTCATCGTCGGTGGCCCGATCGTCAAGCGTCTCGAAAGGCCCGGGCAGATCGTGCCCGTCGACTCGGAGCACTCGGCCATCGCGCAGGCGCTCACCTCCGGTACGCACGACGAGGTGCGCAAACTCGTCGTCACTGCCAGTGGAGGGCCGTTTCGCGGCATGAGCCGCGCCGCGCTGGCCGACGTCACACCCGCACAAGCCCTGAAGCACCCCAACTTCGCGATGGGCAAGGTCATCACCACCAACTCGGCGACGCTCGTCAACAAGGGCCTCGAGGTGATCGAGGCGCACCTGCTGTTCGACATCCCGATCGATCGTGTCGAGACGGTCGTGCACCCGCAGCAGTACATCCACTCGATGGTCGAGTTCGTCGACGGCGCCGTCGTCGCGCAGCTCGGCCTGCCGACGATGCTCGTGCCGATCGCGATGGGCCTCGACTGGCCGCACCGCATCGCGGGCGTGGAGACACCGATCGACTGGACGAAGGCGATGGACTGGCGGTTCGAACCTCTCGACGACGAGGCGTTCCCCGCCGTTCGCCTCGCCCGTCAGGTGGGTGAGGCCGGCTCGACGTACCCGGCCGTCTACAACGCGGCCAACGAAGAGTGCGTCGAGGCCTTCCACGACGGGCGCATCGGCTTCCTCGACATCGTCGAAACCGTCGAGAAGGTCGTCGACCAGCACGCGCCCGAGAGCGGCGAACCTGACGTCGACGCCGTCCTCGCCGCAGAGACATGGGCGCGCCGCACCGCGCACACGCTGATCGAGAAGGGGCTGCGCTGATGCTGTTCGTCCTCGGGGTGCTGTTCATGATCGTCGGCGTGGCTGCCTCGATCGCGCTGCACGAGATGGGGCACATGGTGCCCGCGAAGAAGTTCGGCGTCCGCGTGCCGCAGTACATGATCGGCTTCGGCCCGACGCTGTGGTCGAAGAAGCGCGGCGAGACCGAGTACGGCGTCAAAGGCATCCCGCTCGGCGGTTACGTGCGCATGATCGGCATGTACCCGCCGAAGGCGGGCGACCCGGACGGCTCCGTGCGCGCCTCGTCGACCGGTCGGTTCAGCCAGCTCGCCGACGAGGTGCGTGAGCAGACCTTCGAGGAGCTGCGCCCCGGTGACGAGAACCGCGTCTTCTACAAGCTCAAGACGTGGCAGAAGGTCACCGTCATGTTCGGTGGGCCGTTCATGAACCTCGTCATCGCTGCGGTCGTCATGACCGTCATGGTGTGCGGCGTCGGCCTGCCGAAGCTCACCGGCACGAAGGTGACGTCGCTGACGACGTGCCTGACGAAGGTCGAACCCGGTCAGAAGTGCCCGACGGGGCAGGAGGCGCCGGCGGCCTCGAGCGGGTTGAAGCTCGATGACGTCATCATCTCGGTCGCGGGGCAGAAGGTGAACAGCAACCTCGAGGCGACCCGCGTCATCCGCGCGCACGGCGGCGAGAAGATCCCGTTCGTCGTCGAGCGTGACGGCCGGCAGCAGACGCTGCAGGTCACGCCGAGGACGACGAAGGTGGCGAAACTCGACGCCGACGGCAACCCCGTCACCGACGCGGGTGGCCAGAACGTCATGATCGACGCCGGGTACGTCGGGCTGTCGATCGGTCAGTACACGTTGCAGCGTCAGGGCCCGGGTGCTGTCCCCGGCATGCTCGGCACGAGCATCAAGCAGACGGCGGGCGTCGTGCTGCACATACCGGAGAAGATGAAGGGCGTCGCGCAGGCGGCGTTCAGCGACGAGGCGCGCGATCCGAACGGGCCGATCTCCGTCGTCGGGGTGACGCGCATCGCGGGCGACGTCGCCGAGTCGTCGAAGGTCGAACTCGGCCAGAAGGTGCTGCTGCTGCTCAACCTGCTCGCCTCCCTCAACCTCGCGTTGTTCGTGTTCAACCTCATCCCGCTGCTGCCCCTCGACGGCGGCCACATCGCGGGTGCGCTGTGGGAGGCGATCAAGCGGCCCATCGCGCGGGCGCGCGGCGTCGCCGGCCCCGTCTACGTCGACGTGACGAAGGCGCTGCCGGTCGCGTACGCCGTCTCGCTCGTCCTCATCGGGATGTCGGTGCTGCTCATCTACGCCGACGTCGTGAAACCCATCACCATCCAGTGAGTCTCGGCCCAGCCCAGGGCGTCGCGCGGCAGTCGTAAGATGGGCTCATGTCGGTTTCTCTCGGTATGCCCTCGGCGCCCGCGCCGGTCATCGCTCCTCGTCGCAAGACGCGCAAGATCAAGGTCGGCAAGGTCGAGGTCGGGGGAGACGCCCCCATCTCGGTGCAGTCGATGACGACGACGCCGACGACCGACATCAACGCCACGCTCCAGCAGATCGCCGAGCTGACGGCCACCGGGTGCGACATCGTCCGTGTCGCGTGCCCGAGCCAGGACGACGCGGAGGCGCTGCCCGCCATCGCTCGCAAGGCGCAGATCCCCGTCATCGCCGACATCCACTTCCAGCCGAAGTACGTCTACGCGGCGATCGAGGCGGGGTGTGCGGGTGTGCGCGTCAACCCGGGCAACATCCGCAAGTTCGACGATCAGGTCAAGCAGATCGCCAAGGAGGCGAAGGACGCCGGGGTCTCCATCCGCATCGGTGTCAACGCCGGTTCGCTCGACAAGCGACTGCTCGAGAAGTACGGCAAGCCGACGGCCGAGGCGCTCGTCGAGTCGGCCGTGTGGGAGGCGTCGCTGTTCGAGGAGCACGACTTCCACGACTTCAAGATCTCCGTCAAGCACAACGACCCCGTCGTCATGGTGCGCGCCTACGAGATGCTCTCCGAGCGGGGCGACTGGCCGCTGCACCTCGGTGTGACCGAGGCCGGGCCCGCGTTCCAGGGCACGATCAAGTCGGCGACCGCGTTCGGCGCGCTGCTGAGCCGCGGCATCGGCGATACGATCCGCGTCAGCCTCTCGGCCCCGCCGGTCGAGGAGGTCAAGGTCGGCAACATGATCCTGCAGTCGCTCAACCTCAAGCCGCGCAAGCTCGAGATCGTCAGCTGCCCGAGCTGCGGGCGCGCGCAGGTCGACGTCTACACCCTCGCCGAGCAGGTGACGAAGGGCCTCGAGGGCATGGAGGTGCCGCTGCGCGTCGCCGTGATGGGCTGCGTCGTCAACGGCCCCGGTGAGGCGCGCGAGGCCGACCTCGGCGTCGCCTCCGGCAACGGCAAGGGCCAGATCTTCGTCAAGGGTGAGGTCATCAAGACGGTGCCGGAGAGCCAGATCGTCGAGACGCTCATCGAGGAGGCGATGCGCATCGCCGAGGAGATGGGCGAGGACGCGGGCGCCGACGGCGCCGGCCCCACCGTCTCGGTCGGCTGACGCCGGCATGCTGCGAGGTTCGGGGGTGCGAGCCCTCGACGCCGGCGACCGCGCCGGCGCGCGGGCGTTGTGCGACCTCGACCCGGTGACGAACGTCTTCGTCGCCGCCCGCCTCGACGAGGGCGCGCTCGGTTCGACGAGCGCTGCCTTCGGTCTCGACGGTGACGTTGGCCAGCCACTCGCGGCAGGGGCGGACTCTTCGGGGTTCGATGCCGACGGGCTGGGTCGAGGCGGCGCTCGCTCGCTCGAGTCCAGTCAACGGCCGCTGCGCTCGATGCTGTGGGCGTCGGCGAATCTCGTCCCCGTCGAGGCGAGCCCTGACGATCTGGAACGCTACGCGGCCCGCGTCAAGTGTGCGCGACGCCGCGTCAGTTCGCTGTTCGGGCCGGCCGAGCAGGTGCTGCCGCTGTGGCAGCTCGTGTCGCGTTCGTACGCGCCGGCGCGCTCGTTCCGCCCCGAGCAGCCGCTCATGGTCGCCTCGCGGGAGGCGCGCGAGCGTCAGGGCATCGAGCCCGAACCGCGCGTGCGCCTGGCCCGACTCGACGAGGTCGACGCCATCGTGCCTGCGGCCGCGGCGATGTTCACCGAGGAGATCGGCTACGCGCCCTACGTCGGCAGTGCCGCGGCCTACCGCGCCGGGGTGCAGCGCCTCGTCATGGGTGGGCGCACCTTCGTCCTGATGGACGGTGCGCGCGTACGGTTCAAGGCCGACGTCGGATCGCTCGCCTCGGGCGTGGCACAGATTCAGGGTGTGTGGATCGACCCCGCCTGGCGCGGCCGCGGGCTCGCCGCACCGTGCATGGCGCGCGTCGTCGACCTGGTCGAGGCGGAGCTCGCGCCCACCGTCAGCCTCTACGTCAACGGGTACAACACCCCCGCGCTGCGTGCGTACGAACGCGCCGGGTTCGAACGCGTCGGGACGTTCGCGACCGTCATCCTCTGATGCGGCGGCGCCGTCGCAGAGGCGACGCGGTGGCACCGCTTATCGATGGGACGAGCGCCCTGCCCCCGCACTTCGACCCGTTTCAACGGCGTTGTCAGGGCGATGTGATGGGGTGGGGGCATGAATCCTGTCACCGGTCTTCGTGAACTTCCGCCCCTGATGCGCGGGCTCGTCGGCGCGTACGTCGTCTCCGGCGTGACGCACCTCGTGCGCCCGCAGGTGTTCGAGCCGACCATTCCGCCGCTGCTACCCAAGGCGCGCGAACTCGTCTACCTCAGCGGTGTCGCCGAACTCGTCTGCGCCGCGGGTCTCGTCAACCCTGCGACGCGCCGAGCCGCGGGTTACGCCTCTGCCGCCCTGCTCGTCGCCGTGCTGCCCGCGAACGTCGAGATGGCGCGTCAGGCGCAGGCGAGTGTCCGACGCCGCTCCACGCCGGGCAAGCAGGCGCGCCTCGCCGGCATGCTCGCGCGGGTCCCGGCGCAGTGGCCGCTCATCAAGGCGAGCCTCGACATCGCTCGCCGCTGACGAGG
Source organism: Dermacoccus sp. MPR-E5 (assembly GCF_058809565.1). Taxonomy (NCBI): domain Bacteria; kingdom Bacillati; phylum Actinomycetota; class Actinomycetes; order Micrococcales; family Dermacoccaceae; genus Dermacoccus; species Dermacoccus sp. MPR-E5. The sequence continues at coordinate 66,217 of NZ_JBXASS010000004.1, forward strand.
GCTCGCGAGGCCGACCGTGCGCCGTGCGTGGGTCGCCGTCACTGTGGGTGACGGTTCGCGCCGGACTGATGGGCCCGCGCCGCATTGGCGGGCCCGCGCCGTGCGGTCGGCGTAGACTCCTGCGCGCAGACGCCGCCCGGGCACCGGGCCGGCGATCTACAGTGGCGGCATGACTGACGTGTTCGCGCTCACACCAACCAATCAGGCCGACGTCATGGCCGGGTTCGACGCCGTCGACGCCGACGAGGCGCTCAAGGACGCGGCGAGCGCGTTCGCCTCGCACGAGCATGCCGACGTTCTCGGCCCCCTGCGCGAGCTCGGTGTCATGGCCGGCAGCGAGGAGGCTCGCGAACACGGCATGGCTGCGAACACGTTCACGCCGCGGCATCGCGCCGTCGACCGGTTCGGCGCGCGTACCGACGCCGTCGAGTTCCACCCGTCCTGGCACTGGCTCATGCGCCGCGGCGTCGAGTTCGGTCTCGCGGGCGCGCCCTGGCAGGACGCGTCGGCGGACGCTCACCTGCGGCGGGCAGCGGGCTTCATCACGTGGTCCGGTGTCGAGCCCGGGCACGTCTGTCCGCTGACGATGACCCATGCCGCCGTCCCCGCCCTGCGCGCGGACGAGGCGCTGACGCAGCGTTACGCCGACGGCCTCGCGGCGAGCGTCTACGAGCCCGGCGATCTGCCCGCGGCGAGCAAGGAGGGGCTGCTCGCGGGGATGGGGATGACGGAGAAACAGGGCGGCTCCGACGTGCGCACCAACGTCACCGAGGCCACCCCGTCGGGTTTCGACGACGACGGCGCCGCCGTCTATTCGCTGCGCGGGCACAAGTGGTTCACGAGCGCGCCGACGAACGATCTGTTCCTCGTCCTCGCGCAGGCTCCCGGCGGGCTGACCTGCTTCGTCGTGCCGCGCGTGCACCCTGACGGCACTCGCAACGCGCTGCGCATCGTCCGGCTCAAGGACAAGCTCGGCAACCGCTCCAACGCGAGCAGCGAACTCGAGTTCCACGACGCCTACGCCACTCGCCTCGGTGACGAGGGTGCGGGCGTGCGCACGATCATCGAGATGGTGAGCGCGACGCGGCTCGACTGCGTCCTCGGCTCGGCCGGGCTCATGCGTCGCGCGACGAGCGAGGCGGCCTGGTACACCGCGCGTCGGCATGCCTTCGGCGGCGTCCTCGCCGACAAGCCCGCGATGCAGAACGTCCTCGCCGATCTCGCGATCGAGTCGGAGGCCGCGACGGCGCTCGGCATGCGCCTCGCGGCGAGCGTCGACCGTATCGAATCAGGCGATCCCGGCAGCGAGCACGAGCGCGCGTTCCGTCGCTTCGCACTGCCGCTCGCAAAGTTCTGGGTGTGCAAGCGCACGCCGATGCACGTCGCCGAGGCCCTCGAATGCCTCGGCGGCAACGGGTACGTCGAGGAGTCGGGCATGCCGCTGCTGTTCCGCGAGTCGCCGCTCAACTCGATCTGGGAGGGCTCGGGCAGCGTCAACGCCCTCGACGTCCTGCGCGCCCTGACGCGTTCGCCGGAGGCGTTCGAGGCCTTCAGCCGCGAGCTCGACGTGACCCGCGGCGACCACCCCGGGCTCGACGTCGCGACGAAACAGGTGCTCGCCGACGTCGTGTCGTTGACGCCCGACGACGCGGAGTACCGCGCCCGCGACATCAGCGCTCGAATGGCCGTCGTCCTCCAGGCGAGCCTGCTGCTGCGCAGCGCGCCGTCGAGCGTCAGCGACGCGTTCATCGCGAGCCGCGTGCAGGGGGAGTGGGGCGGCGTGTTCGGCACCCTCGGCACGTCGGCCGCGAGCGCCGCCATCGCCCGACGCGCGACGCCGCGGCCCTGACGCCCTGGCGGTCAGTTGAACAGCCCGCCGAGGCCGCCCTGCTCGTTCGTCGAGGGCATGAGCTTGGCGGCCCACTCCGCGAACGCCTGCGGGTTGCGTGACTGCAGGAGCACGCGCCCGGGCCCGACGAAGTTGAAACGAGCCCTTCACCGGACTTCATCGACTGGATCGAGCGTCCTTCGACCGCCCGACGCGTTGTGAACTGCATCCCCAGGTCGTAGGCGATGACGTGCCCGGTGTGGATGACGTCACGCTCGCCCGGAGCGAGGTCCATGACGGCGACCGCGCCGTAGACGCTGAGGCCCTGACCGCTGGCCTCGAGGCCGAAGCCGCCCTCGCCGCCGAAGAGGTTCTTCATGCCACCGAACTGCGAGGTGACCTCCATGCCCTCACTGTTGGCCATCCAGTTGCCGCTGACGACGAAGCAGGGGCGATCGGGCTGGATCTCGAGCGCCAGCATGCCGCCGGGCAGGACGCCGGCGATGTCGACCCACCCGCCCTCGGCGGGGGCGGTGTACGTCGTCGAGAAGAAGGACTCACCGCAGAGCACGGAGCGCTTGAGCCCCTCCATGATGCCGCCGCTGGCGGCCTTGCTGGAGATCTGCACGCCGGGCGAGTGCGCCATCATGGCCCGCTCTCGACCTGCACGCTCTCACCCGCCTCGAGCAGGAGACGGGAGACGGCGAAGGACGGATTGTGACGTCGTCGAATCTGCATGGATCTCAGGAAGGCCTCGCGGCCCGAGCGTCGGGTGGATGCGGGCCGTGCACGCCCTGGGCGGGCCGGGATAGTGTGGGGCCGAGTCACGCGGAGCGACCGCGACACGACCCGAGGAGAGACCGTGGCCCAGCGCATGTCCAACCTGTTCCTGCGAACGCTTCGCGAGGATCCGGCGGACGCTGAGCTGCCGGGCCACAAGCTGCTCGTGCGCGCCGGCTACATCCGACGCGCCGCGCCCGGCGTGTACACGTGGTTGCCGCTCGGGCTCAAGGTGCTGCGTAACGTCGAGACCATCGTCCGCGAGGAGATGGAGGCCATCGGCGCGCAGGAGCTGAGCTTCCCCGCGCTGCTGCCGCGCGAACCCTATGAGGCGACGAACCGCTGGGACGAGTACGGCCCCAACCTGTTCCGCCTGCAGGACCGCAAGGGCGTCGACATGCTCCTCGGCCCGACGCACGAGGAGATGTTCACCATCACGGTGAAGGACATGTTCTCGAGCTACAAGGACCTGCCGACGACGCTGTTCCAGATCCAGACGAAGTACCGCGACGAGGCCCGCCCGCGCGCCGGCCTGCTGCGCGGGCGCGAGTTCATCATGAAGGACTCGTACTCCTTCGATCACACGAAGCAGGGCCTCGAGGAGAGCTACGCCAAGCACCGCGGCGCGTACGTCAAGATCTTCGACCGCCTCGGCTTCGAGTACGTCGTCGTCCACGCCGACTCGGGTGCGATGGGCGGTTCGGCGTCGGAGGAGTTCCTCGCCGTCAGCCGCCACGGTGAGGACACGTTCGTCCGCTCGCCCGGCGGTTTCGCGGCGAACGTCGAGGCCGTCGTCGTGCCGCAGGCCGAGCCCGTCGAGGTGAGCGTCGGCCCCGCACACATCGAGGACACACCCGAGACCCCGACCATCGAGACGCTCGTCGCGGCCCTCAACGCGAATCACCCGCGCGACGACGGACGCGAGTGGACGGCTGCCGACACACTGAAGAACGTCATCGTCATGCTCGTCCACCCCGACGGCACGCGCGAACCGCTCGCGATCGGCGTGCCCGGCGATCGCGAGGTCGACGCCAAGCGCCTCGAGGCTCAGGTCGCTCCGGCCGACGTCGAGGCGTTCGAGGAGAAGGACTTCGCCGCCTACCCGATGCTCGCGAAGGGCTACATCGGCCCGGGCGTGCTCGGCGAGGAAAAGGCCTCCGGCATCCGTTACCTGCTCGACCCCAGCATCGCCGAGGGCTCGGCGTGGGTGACGGGCGCCGACGTCAGCGGCAAGCACGTCATCGACCTCGTCCACGGCCGCGATTTCACCGCCGACGGCACGATCCAGGCGGCGCAGATCAAGGAGGGCGACCCGGCCCCCGACGGTTCGGGCCCCCTGACGCTCGCGCGCGGCATCGAGATGGGTCACATCTTCCAGCTCGGCACGAAGTATGCCGAGGCGCTCGGGCTCAAGGTGCTCGACGAGAACGGCAAGCTCGTGACGGTGACGATGGGCTCCTACGGCATCGGCGTCTCCCGCGCCGTCGCCGCCATCGCTGAGGACAACCTCGACGACAAGGGCCTCATCTGGCCGCGTCACATCGCGCCGTTCGACGTCCACGTCGTCGCCACGGGCAAGGACGCCGCGGTCTTCGAGAAGGCGGAGCAGGTCGTCGCCGACCTCGAGTCGGCCGGGCTCGGCGTCCTGTTCGACGACCGTCCGAAGGTCAGCCCCGGCGTGAAGTTCAAGGACGCCGAGCTCATCGGCGTCCCGACGATCGTCGTGCTCGGGCGCGGCCTCTCCGACGGCACGATCGAAGTCAAGGACCGCCGCTCGGGCACCTCGCGTGACGTCGGCGTCGACGAGGTGGCGGCCGAGGTGCTCTCCGAGGTGCGCGGCGCCTGATCCCACCTTGCGTCACGAGAGCCACCACGGCCCGACGTGGTGGCTCTCGCGCGTCGAACGGCCGCCGCCCCGGTCACGAGCGGCGCGGGCGCGGCGGTCACGGACTGAGAGACGTTTGCGGGCACGCGGCGCGCGGCCCAGGATGACGGGGTGAACGACCCGGGAACCCTGACGCTCACCCTGCTGGCGCTCGCGGCGGCCTGCGCGGGATGGATCGACGCCGTCGTCGGCGGAGGCGGGCTCGTGCAGTTGCCGGCCCTCATGGTCGCGTTCCCGCACGCCGCGCCGGCCCAACTGCTCGCGACGAACAAGCTGGGTTCGATCTGTGGCACATCGGTGAGCTCGGCGACGTACCTTCGGCGGGTGCGTCCCGATCTGCGCACCGCGCTGCCGCTCGCCGTGATGGCGTTCGCCGGCTCGATGGCGGGTGCGGCGCTCGCCAGTCACATCCCGCGCAGCGCGTTCAACCCGATCATCCTCGTCGTCCTCGTCGCCGTCGGCGCGTACACGCTGTTCAAGCCGTCGATGGGGCAGCTCGAGAACCTGCGGCACGCCGGCAGCCGGCGCCATTACGCGACGGCGGGCGCCGTCGGCCTGGGCGTCGGCCTGTACGACGGCGCGCTCGGCCCGGGGACGGGCTCGTTCTTCGTCTTCGCGCTCGTCAGCCTGCTCGGCTACCGCTTCCTCGAGGCCTCCGCCAAGGCCAAGCTCGCCAACTTCGCGACGAACCTCGCCGCCCTCGTCGTGTTCATCCCGGCAGGTGCGGTGGCCTGGCGTGTCGGCCTCGTGCTCGGCGTCGCGAACCTCGCGGGCGGCTATCTCGGCGCCCGGACCGCCGTCTCGAAGGGGGCCGGGTTCGTGCGCGCCGTGTTCGTCGTCGTCGTGGGGGCCTTCGTCGTCAAGCTCAGCTACGACACCGCCGCGCAGTTCGGCCTGCTCTGATGCTCAGCCGCGCCCGGCGCCTCACCGGCTACCACGGCTCGAGCGTCCGGCGACGGCGGCGGGTGCCGTCACCCGTCAGGACGCCGGCTTGGCGTCGCAGCCGAACGCACCCATCGTCGCGGTCGTCTTGGCGTAGGATGCTGGGTTCTGCGACGGGGTGGCCAGCTCGACGACGCGCGTCTTCTGGTCCTGATAGGTGGGCTGGTACGTCATAGATTGGCTGATCTTGCCGCCCGCGTCGCGCGTGAAGGTGACGCTCGCGTACGCGCCGTCCGCCGTGCCCGGCAGATATGCGGCCTGCTGGCCGGAGAACAGGTTGCCGAGGGCGTAGGAGACGTATCGTCCGTCGATCTTCTGGCACGGCTGCACGATGTGCGGATGGTTGCCGATGATCCACTCGACCTGCCCGGAGCGCAGCAACGCGTCCGCGTACTTCTTCTGCTCCGCCGAGACCGGCTTGTACTCACGTCCCCAGTGCATCGACACGACGACGATGTCGGCGCCCTGCTTGCGTGCTTCGGCGGCATCGGCCTCGATGCCTTCCGGGGTGCGCACCGCGTACAGGTTGTCCGCGACCCAGGGCGCGTCCTTGGGAGTGCCCGTCTGGTCGCCGTTGATGCGGTTGTCGAGCGTGTAGCTGTACGACAGTTGCGCGACCTTGAACCCCTTGGCCTCGTAGAACACGGGCTGGCCCTTCTCGCCGGCAGACGCGGCCGGGCCGGCCGCCTGCAGACCGTTCGCGGCCATGACGCTGCGCGTGCTCGCCAGCCCGGAGAGGCCGCGGTCGTAGGCGTGGTTGTTGGCCGTCGAACACCCGTCGAACCCAATGGACTTCACCGTCGTCGCGAACTCGTGGGGCGCGTTGAAGCTCAGCTCGCGCGCCAGGTTCGTGTCGTCACGCGACAGCGGGTTCTCCATCTGGCAGATGCGTAGATCGCCCGCCTGCGTGACGGGGGAGATCTGGCCGAAGAACTGGTCGAAGCGGTACCCCGTGCCGCCTGCGGCACGACGGGCCATCTGCGTGACCGACGGGTGGACGATGAGGTCGCCCGACGCGCCGATCGTGATGCTGCCCGGCTTGTTCTTGACCGGCTCCGGGGGAGCGACCGAAGAGCTGGCCGAGGGACTCGCACTCCCACCGGAACTGCTCGACGCGCCGGCCTTCGATGACGCCCCGGAGCTCGAAGCGCCGCCCGTGTCGTGCGAGCTGCCCGAACAGGCCGTGAGAGCGAGCAGCGAGATCAGTGGTGCGGCGGCGGCCGCGCGTCCCCGAATACGCATGCGGACGAGTTTATTCCCGGCGGGCGTGCTCAGGTCGCGAGGCCCGGGAACGGCGAGACGCTGCCCCCACCGAAGCGCACCGTGCGGGCCGCGCTAGACCACGCGAGCAGCAGCCCGTTGACATCATCGGCGCTGCGCGTGCCCGTCGCCGCGACGGCGCACGCCGACATCAGAGCCGCGGCCGCCTTGCCCGCATCGGCGCGGGCCGCGGCGAGCGAGTCGTAGCGGCGCGCGGGCGCAGCGGGGCTCGCGGAAGCAGACGATGACGACGACGGCGACCCCGATGACGCCGACGATTCCGCGAGCGAGCGCACGGCGTAGAGGTCGTCGAGCAGGTCGGGGACGTCGCCGCGATCGTCGGGATCGGTGCGCGCTGCCCACCACTCGAGCGCGTGGATCGTCACCGCGTTCGCCTCGAGCAGCGCCGACGACGAGGGCACCGACGCCGTCGCGGACCACGGCACGGAGACGCCACCCGGCAGCGAGCTGAGCCCGCGCGCGGCGATCGACAGGGCGAGAGGCCTCGATGTCGCCGAAACCTTCTGCAGGCTCGCGCACAGCGCGGGGGAGACCCAGTCGCTCTCGGCGCGGGTCCACGCCGTCGCGGCGGGGCTGCTGCTCGCCGAGGGCGACGACGCCGGGGCGCTCGCGCGGGAGCTCTTTCCGGACGCCGACGCCCATGGCGACGCAGACGCTGACGCCGACACGCTGGGCGCCGCAGTGGCGCTGACGCTGGGCAGCGACGTCGCGCCGATGCCGCGCAGCGTCGCGTCGAGTCGTTTGAGTTCGGCGACGTGGGCGCCCTGCGCGTCGGCGGCCTCCCGGCGGTGGTTCGTCTCCTGGCTCGCCGCGCTCATCGCGACCACGAGGTGACGACGCACAGCCTCGAGGGGGCCCGAATCGGGCGCCGGTGCCGCCGTCGGCCCCGGCAGGGGCGCGTCCTTCTCCACGCGCAGCCTGCATGCGCTCGTGGTGGTGAGGACGACGGCGGCGAGCGCGGTGCGGCGGGTGAGACGAGCATCGGGCATGGGCACAGTCTCGCACGCACTGGCCGCGCGTTCCGGCGGGCGGTGACGCCAGGCGCACCGTGGGCGCGTCAGGCTCACCGCGCCTTCCCACAGGATGAACACCCCGTTATCCATCATTTGCAGTTTTGCTGAACCGAAGACAAGGTTATGTACTTCGAGCCCGAGAGAAACGACGAAGGAGCGGACGATGACGACGACGAGTGAACGTCCCCGCGCCACGCAGCGCACGGCCAAGCCCGAGGGGCAGTGGGCCAAGGGCGAGTTCGACCCGCTCAACCCGAACGAGGTCTTCAAGGCCGAGGACGCGCCCCTCAACGTGCGCGCCCGCATCCTCGAGCAGTACGCCCGCGAGGGCTTCGACAGCATCTCGGGCACTGACCTGCGCGGCCGCATGCGCTGGATGGGCCTGTACACCCAGCGCAAGCAGGGCATCGACGGCGGCAAGACGGCGACGCTGGCGCCCGAGGAGCTCGACGACGAGTACTTCATGATGCGCGTGCGCATCGACGGCGGGCAGCTCTCCCGCGAGCAGCTGCGGGTGCTCGCGAGCATCTCCACCGATTTCGCACGTGGTACGGCCGACATCACCGACCGCAACAACATCCAGTACCACTGGATCGCGATCGAGGACGTGCCGGAGATCTGGCGCCGTCTCGAGGCCGTCGGTCTCGACACGCTCGAGGCCTGCGGTGACTGCACGCGCACCACGCTCGGTTCGCCGGTGGCCGGCGTGCACCCCGACGAGGTGATCGACGCGACCCCCGCGATCGACTTCATCAAGGCCAACTACGTGGGCGACCCGGATCTCGCGAACCTGCCGCGCAAGTTCAAGTCGTCGATCGCGTGGCTGCCCGACGCCGCCCCTGAGATCAACGACATCAGCTTCGTCGGCGTCGTCCACCCCGACCACGGCCCCGGCTTCGATCTGCAGATCGGGGGAGGGCTGTCGACGAAGGCGTTCTTCGCGCTGCGCCTCGGTGCCTGGGTGCCGCTCGAAGAGGTGCCCGAGGTCTGGCTCGCGACCGTCAAGCTGTTCCGCGACCACGGCTACCGCCGGCTGCGCAACCGCGCGCGTCTCAAGTACCTCGTCGAGGACTGGGGCGCCGACAAGACGCGTGAGGTGCTGGAGCGCGAATACCTCGGGCGCCCCCTGCTCGACGGGCCCGCCGCGCCCACGCCGAAGCACACGATCGACCACGTCGGTGTGCATCGTCAGAAGGACGGACGCAACCTCGTCGGGTTCGCGCCGATCGCAGGGCGCACGAGCGGCGCGGCGCTCGCGGGCGTCGCCGACGCGATGGAGGCCGCCGGCAGCGACCGGCTGCGCCTGACCGCCTACCAGAAGCTCGTCGTCCTCGACGTGCCCGACGACGCCGTCGAGCCGCTGCTCGAGACGATGCGGCCGCTTGGCTTCGACGGGCGTCCGTCGCCGTGGCGCCGCGCGACGATGGCGTGCACGGGCCTGGAGTTCTGCAAGCTTGCCATCGTCGAGACGAAGCAGCGAGCCCACGACCTCGTCGCCGAGCTCGAGGAGCGTCTCGGCCACCTCGACGACCAGCTCGAGCACCCCATCGCGATCCATCTCAACGGTTGCCCGAACAGTTGCGCCCGCATCCAGGTGGCGGACATCGGTCTCAAGGGCCAGATCATCACCGACGCGGCCGGTGACCAGGTGCCCGGCTACCAGGTCCACCTCGGTGGTGGCCTGGGCGAGGACCTCGTCGTCGGGCGCAAGCTGCGCGCCCACAAGGTCGCCGCGAGCGAGCTGGGCGACTACGTCGAACGCGTCGTGACGCGGTACGTCGCCGCACGCGAGAGCGGCGAGAGCTTCGGCGACTGGGCCCGCCGCGCCGACGAGGAGGAGCTGCGATGACGCAGGTCGTGCGCGAGCCCGACGAGCTGCGTCGGATCGCCATTCGGGCCGCCGGCGAGCTCGACGGTGCACCGGCAGATGCCGTGCTCGATTGGGCGGCCGCGGAGTTCGGGGAACGCTTCGCCGTGGCCACCTCCATGCAGGACGCCGTGCTGACGCATCTCGCGTCCCGCAGCCTGCCCGGCGTCGACGTGCTCTTCCTCGACACCGGGTACCACTTCGAAGAGACGCTGCAGACCCGCGACGCGGTCGCCTCGACGTACGACGTCGCGCTGCGCACCCTCGAACCGTCCCAGAGCGTGGCGGAGCAGGATGCGACGTACGGCGCGAACCTCTTCGAACGCGACCCCGATCTGTGCTGCGCGCTGCGCAAGACCCACCCGCTCGACGAGGCCCTCGACGGCTACGAGGCCTGGGCCACCGGTGCGCGTCGCAGCGAGGCGATCACGCGGCGCGACACACCGGTCGTCAGCTTCGACGAGCGCCGCGAACGCATCAAGGTCGCGCCGATCGTCGCGTGGAGCGACGCCGACGTCGAGGCCTACATCGCCGAGCACGCCATCGTCACGAACCCGCTGCTCACCCAGGGCTACCCCTCGATCGGGTGCGCCACGTGCACCCGCCGGGTGGCGCCGGGCGAGGACGCGCGCGCCGGACGCTGGGCGGGCCGCGACAAGGTCGAATGCGGGATCAACACATGAGCGCCGCGACCGTGTGGCTCACGGGCCTGTCCGGAGCGGGCAAGTCGACGCTCGCCGAGCGCCTCGTCGCCACCCTGCGCGAGCGGGGCGAACGCGTCGAACTGCTCGACGGCGACGAACTGCGCACCTCCCTCAGCGCCGGCCTCGGGTTCTCCCGGGCGGACCGGAACACCCACGTGACGCGCGTCGGTTTCGTCGCCGACCTGCTCGCCCGCAACGGTGTGTGGGCGATCGTGCCGGTCATCGCCCCGTACGCCGATGCACGCGCCGAGAACCGCGCACGCCACGAGCGCAGCGGTAGTCGCTACCTCGAGGTCTTCGTCGCAACGTCGCTCGAGGAGTGCGCGCGACGCGACGTCAAGGGCCTGTACGCCCGGGCCGAGGCCGGCGAATTCACCGGAATGACAGGCCTCGACGACCCCTACGAGGTTCCGACCAACCCCGAATTGCGTCTCGAGACCCAGGGCCGCTCGATCGAGGAATCCCTCGCCGAGATCCTGCGTCTCATCGACGAGGAGAGGACACCCGCATGACCGAGACGATGACGCCACCGGACGTCTCCACGAACCCCGCCGGCGAGCTGTCGACGTTGCGGGCACTCGAGGCCGAGGCCATCGAGATCATCCGCGAGGTCATCGCCGAGTTCGAACGCCCTGCGCTGCTGTTCAGCGGCGGCAAGGACTCCGCAGTGCTGCTGCACGTCGCACTCAAGGCGCTCGCCCCCGCGCCGTTGCCGCTGACGCTGCTGCACGTCGACACCGGCCACAACCTGCCTGAGGTCATCGCGTTCCGGGACGAGGTCGTCGCCCGTCATGGCCTGCGCCTCCACGTCGCGGCGGTCGAGGACTGGATCGCCGACGGCCGCCTGCAGGAACGCCCCGACGGCACCCGCAACCCCCTGCAGACGGTGCCCCTCGTCGACACGATCGAGGCAGAACGCTTCGACGCCCTCCTCGGCGGGGCGCGCCGGGACGAGGATCGGGCGCGCGCGAAGGAGCGCATCTTCTCGGTGCGCAGCGCCATGGGAGGGTGGGACCCGCGCGGGCAGCGTCCGGAGCTGTGGAACCTCTACAACGGCCGTCACGCCCCCGGCGAGAACACGCGTGTGTTCCCGCTGAGCAACTGGACCGAACTGGACGTCTGGCGCTACATCGAGGCCGAGGACGTCGCGCTGCCGCCGATCTACCACGCGCACGAGCGCCAGGTCTTCCTGCGTGACGGCATGTGGCTGACGCCGGGGCCCTGGTTCGGGCCGCGCGACGACGAACCCCTCGTCACCCGCTCGGTGCGCTACCGCACCGTCGGTGACGGCTCCTGCACGGGCGCCGTCGAGTCCGAGGCCCGCACGACCGCCGACATCATCGCCGAGATCGCCGCGAGCCATCTCACCGAGCGCGGAGCCACCCGCGCCGACGACCGCCTCTCCGAGGCCGCTATGGAAGATCGCAAGCGAGAGGGCTACTTCTAGAGATGACGACCACGACCACCCGTGCCGCCGACGCACCACGTTCGTCCACCGAGCACGCACCGACCGCCTCGCCCGGTTCCCAGCTCCGCCTCGTCGTGGCGGGCAGCGTCGACGACGGCAAGTCGACCCTCGTGGGTCGTCTGCTGCACGACACGAAGAACATCCTCGCCGACACCTACGACTCGATGGTCGCCGCGAGCACGTCACGCGGCGCCGAGCAGGTCGACCTTGCTCTCCTGACGGACGGGCTGCGCGCCGAGCGCGAACAGGGCATCACGATCGACGTGGCGTACCGGTACTTCTCCACGCCCCGGCGCACCTTCGTCCTCGCCGACACCCCGGGGCACGTGCAGTACACGCGCAACATGGTCACCGGCGCCTCCACCGCTGACGCAGCCGTCGTCCTCGTGGACGCGCGACACGGGGTCAGCGACCAGACGCGTCGTCACGCCGCGTTGATGGCGCTGCTGCGTGTTCCGCACGTCATCTTCGCCGTCAACAAGATGGATGCCCTCGAGTGGTCGCGCTCGCGGTTCGACGAGGTCCGGACCCAGGCGATCGACCTGGCCGACAGGGTGGGCCTCAGCGATCCCCGCGTCGTCGCGCTATCTGCGCTGACGGGCGAGGGGGTCGTCGCTCCGGCCCCCGACGGGTACGACCACCCGCCGCTGCTCGACCTGCTCGAGTCGCTACCCGTCCGCGATGACCTGCGGGCCGAGTCGTTCCGCATGCCGGTCCAGCTCGTCATCCGGCCTCGCACCGCCGAGCATCCGGATTATCGCGGTCTCGCCGGCCGCATCGCCTCCGGCGTCCTGCACGTCGGTGACCGTGTGCGCGCGGTGTCCTCGGGCCTGACGAGCCGGGTCGTCGCGATCGACACTCCGGTGGGCTCGCGTGAGGTGGCCGTAGCGGGCGAGTCAGTGACGGTGCGTCTGGGCGACGAACTTGACGTCGCTCGTGGTGAGGTCCTGTCGCTCGTGGCCGACCCCGATCAACCGGTTGCCGACTCCGAGGTGAGCGGAGTGCTCGCGTGGCTCGCGGCCGCGGACGGGCGTGTCCGTCAGCGCGTCCTCGTCAAGGCGGGCACCAAGGTGGTGCGCGCGGTCGTCGACGACATCACACATCTGTGGGACGTCGAGACGAGCACGTGGCACGTAGCCGGCCCTGAAGCAGTGATGACGCTCAACACGATCGGACGAGTCCGTCTGCGTCTGGCCGAGCCCGTGGTGCTCGACCCGTACGACAGCCACCGGGCGACCGGCGCGTTCCTCGTCATCGATCCCGCGAGCGGCGCCACGCTCGGAGCCGGCATGTCGGGTGCGGGGCTCGGTTCGGGTGCGGACGACGACGCCGCGCAGCTCGAATCCGAAGAGGATTGGCTGGCTGGCTGACATGCGCGACGATCACGCACCTGTCGATGCCGTACACCGATCCCGGGCCCGATCACCCCAGATCGGGCGCCGGACGCTCCTCGGCGCCGGCCTCGCCACCCCCTTCATGACACCGGCCCTGTCGGGGTGCGGGGCGGCTGAGGCGAGCCCGCATCGCCTGCGATTGGGGCACTTCTCGAACCTGACCCACGGCGTGGCCCTCGCAGGCATGGCCCGCGGAACGTTCGCGCGCCACCTGGGCGGCACGGCCATCGAGCGGCAGGTCTTCGACAACGGGCCCGCCGCCGTCCAGGCCATGCTCGCCGGCGCGATCGACGTCGCCTACCTCGGCCCGAACCCGGCGATCACGGCGTGGGTGCGGACGAAGGGCGCCGGAGTGCGCCTCCTCGCCGGAGCAGCGGAGAACGGCGCTGCGCTCGTTGCTCGTCCCGGAGTGAAGAAGATCGACGATCTGCGTGGGTGCAGCGTCTCCACGCCGCAGATCGGCGGCACCCAGGACGTAGCCCTCAAGACACTGCTCGCCGAGCACCACCTGACGACGGGGCCGGGAGCGGACGAGGTGGAGACCGTGTGGATGGCCAACTCACAGACTCTCGATCAGTTCCGCCAGGGGCGCCTCGACGCCAGCTACCAGGCCGAGCCATGGGTCTCTCGCCTCGTCGTCGAAGCCGGCGCGCACGTGCTCGTCGACGAGCGCACCCAGTGGCCCGACCACCGATTCGTGACGACGTGCCTGCTCGTCACCCAGGAGTACCTCGAACGCGCGCCTGCTCAGGTGGAGCAGCTCCTGGCGGCCCACGTCGAGACCGTGGAATGGATCAACAGCCATCGGGGCGCCGCGAGTGTGCTGCTCAACGCCGAGATCGGCAAGCTCAGCGGCAAGAAGTTGAAGCGATCGGTCGCCGAGCGGGCCATGGACAACGTGCAGTTCTCCTGGGATCCGTTGATGGCAAACATCGCGCAGGTCGCCGAACACACGTGGCGAACGGGCGGCATCGACGTCCGTCCCGACCTGCGCGGGTTGGCGGACCTCGACCCGCTCCGGCAGGTCCTTGCTGCACGCGCCCTGCCTGCGATCACCGACGCCGGTCTCGGCGTGCACAGAAAGGGCTGACATGACGTTCGACACCACCACGGCAGGCGAGCGACACCCGATCGCCCCGCCGAGCGACGCACGCTCGACGGCACAGCCGGCCGCCGTCGACATCCGCGGTCTGCACAAGGTCTTCGGCCAGGGCGACGACGCCGTCGAGGCGATCGGCGGGCTCGACCTGAGGGTCGAACAGGGGGAGTTCGTCAGCGTTCTCGGCGCCTCCGGCTGCGGCAAGTCGACCCTGCTGTCGATCATCGCCGGGCTCGAACCCGCCAGCGCGGGCGACGTGCACGTCGACGGCCCTCAACCGGCGCTGATGTTTCAGGATTCCGCGCTCTTCCCGTGGCTGAGCGTCGGCGAGAACGTCGAGGCTCCCCTGCGATTCAGGGGCGTGCCCTCCGCCGAACGCCGCCAGCGGGCGCAGGAGCTGCTCGCGACGGTGCGGCTCGACGGCGCAGTGGATCGACGACCCCACGAACTGTCCGGAGGCCAACGCCAACGCGTCGCCCTCGCGCGCGCACTCGCCCAGAACGCGCGCCTGCTGCTCATGGACGAACCATTCGCCGCCCTCGACGCCATGACGCGCGACCTGCTCCACGGGGAACTTAGCGACGTGTGGCATCGCGACGGCATGGCCGTCATCTTCGTCACCCACAACGTGCGTGAAGCAGTGCGTCTCGGCCAACGTGTCGTCCTGCTCTCTTCGCGCCCGGGACGCGTCAGCCAGACGTGGGACGTCGACCTGCCACAGCCGCGTGCCATCGAGGACGCAGGCGTCGGTGAGCTGTCCCGCGAGATCACCTCGCGCCTGCGAGAGGAGATCAGTCGTCATGCCCACGCCTGAGTTCGACATGCGCGAGGAGGATCCGTTCGAGGCCAGTGCCCGACGGCACCGCTCGCCCGGCCCCACGAGATCGATGATCAGTGACGACGACGTCACCTCCGGACTAGACGCGCTCGAACAGGCTCAGGCGCAGCGCCGACGCCGCGTCGACCCGCTGTCCGTGCTAGCGCCGCTGGGTGCGCTCGCGATCGTGGTCCTCGCCTGGCAGGTTCTCGTGTGGGCACACGTCAAACCGGCCTGGGTGCTCCCTCCGGTCACCGACATCGCTCGGGCCCTGTGGACCTCCCTCACCTCGGGGGAGGCGCTCGACGCGATCTGGGTCAGCCTGCGACGCGGCGCGGTGGGCTTCGCGCTCTCTCTCGTGCTCGGCACGACACTCGGGCTCGTCGTCGGCCGCGCGAGACTGGCGCGGCGCGCCTTCCGACCGCTGCTCGCAGCGATGCAGTCCCTGCCGTCGGTCGCGTGGGTGCCCTTCGCCGTCATGATGTTCTACCTCAGCGACACGACGATGTACGCCGTGATCCTGCTGTCCGCAGTGCCCTCGATCGCCATGGGATTGATCGGCGGGTTGGATCAGGTCCCGCCTCTGTTCGAACGAGCCGGCCGGGCCCTCGGAGCGAGTCGCACGCAACTCGTGCGTCACGTCCTCCTGCCGGCGGCCATGCCGACCTATCTCGGCGGCATCAAGCAGGGCTGGGCGTTCGCCTGGCGTTCCCTCATGGCCGCCGAGCTCATCGTGCAGTCGCCCAAGCTCGGATTCGGTCTCGGTTCGATGCTCAACCAGGGGCAGGCGAACTCGGACATGCCAGCCGTGATGGCCGCGATCGTTCTCGTGCTCGTCGTCGGGTTGGCCGTGGAGGTGCTGCTCTTCGCCCCGATCGAGCGGCGCATGCTGCACCGTCGGGGCCTCGCGCCGTCGTAGGGCTGACCTGCGGCGAGCCGGGACGCTCCGGTCTCGGGCGACGACGGCTCCTCGCGCGTCACGATAGACTCAGGGGCGATGCGCAGGCACGACGCCTGCGCATTCGTCACCTCACGGCTCGTGCCGCGGGCGACGGGTGCACGGCACGGCGACAACTCCAGGAGGCGCGAGTGAGCAACTCGGAACAGACGATCATCGACACGATTCTGCCGAAGCTCGAACCACTGGGTCTCCTCGTCGAGGACGTCACCGTCGTGCCTGCCGGCAAGCGCCGCCTCGTGCGCGTGCTCGTCGACCGCGACGTCGCCCTCGAGACGGCGGTCGAGGAATCGATCGAGCCCGTCACGCTCGACGAGGTCACGGACGCCACGCGCGTCATCGACGCAGAACTCGAGGCGAGCGACGTCATGGGCGAACAGCCCTACGTCCTCGAGGTCAGCTCACCCGGCACCGACCGTCCGCTGACGCTGCCGCGCCACTTCGCGCGCAACGTCGGCCGCCTCGTCACCGTCACCCTCGACGACGAGTCGAAGGTCGCCGGTCGCATCACCCGCGCCGACGCCCAGACGGTGCAGGTGACGCCCGAGCAGGGCGGCAAGAAGGCGGGGGCGGCCGTTGACGCCGAGCCCGCCCGACTCAATTACACATCGATCACCGGCGCCAAGGTGCAGGTGGAATTCACGCGCGGCGACGACGCCGACGCCGTGGGAGAGGACGTCTGATGGACATCGACATGGCTGCACTGCGCGCCCTGGAGCGGGAGCGCGAGATTCCGATGGACGTCATCGTCCCCGCCATCGAGCAGGCGCTGCTGCTCGCGTACCAGAAGGAGGAGGGCTCCTACCGCCGGGCGCGCGTCGAGCTCGACCGCCGCACGGGTCATGTCGTCGTGTGGGCGCGCGAGGACGGCGAGAAGCAGGAGGACGGCACCTGGAGCGAGCCCGGCCCCGAGTTCGACGACACCCCCAAGAACTTCGGGCGCGTCGCCGCGGGTACGGCCCGTCAGGTCATCATGCAGCGCATGCGTGACGTCGAGGACGAGGCCATCCTCGGTGACTTCATCGGCAAGGAAGGCGACATCGTCTCCGGCACGATCCAGCAGAGCCTCGACTCGCGGTTCGTCAAGGTCGACTTCGGCACCGTGGAGGGCATCCTGCCGACTGCGGAGCAGGTGCCAGGGGAGACCTACCGTCACGGCGAGCGTCTGCGCTGCTACGTCGTGTCCGTGCGCCGCGGCCCGAAGGGCCCGCAGATCTCGCTGTCGCGCACCCACCCCAACCTCGTGCGCAAGCTGTTCGCGATGGAGGTGCCCGAGATCGCCGACGGTAGCGTCGAGATCGCCGCGCTCGCGCGCGAGGCGGGTCACCGCACCAAGATCGCGGTGCACGCCACGAAGCCCGGCATCAACGCCAAGGGCGCCTGTATCGGCCCGATGGGTCAGCGCGTGCGCGCCGTCATGAGCGAGCTGCAGGGCGAGAAGATCGACATCGTCGACTACTCGCGCCAGCCCGATGAGTTCATCGCCGCGGCGCTGTCGCCCTCGCGCGTCGAGTCGGTCGAGGTCGTCGACCCGAAGGCCCGAGCCGCCCGCGTCGTCGTGCCCGACTTCCAGCTCAGCCTCGCCATCGGCAAGGAGGGCCAGAACGCCCGTCTCGCGGCGAAGCTGACGGGGTGGCGCATCGACATCCGGCCCGACACCGCGCTCGCCGACGGCGGGCGTGACGACGAGTCGGCCCGTTGAGCGCGCGCCCTCAGACGTCTCGCGCGCACCCCGGCCATCGAGCGTGGCCGGGGTGCGCGCATTTCGTCGCGGAGCTGTGCGGGGGTAGGGTAGGTCTTGAACGGTGACAGATGTGAAGGTGGGGTGCGTGTGAACGTGCCGATCCCGAACGTCGAGCTCTCCCGGCCCGCAGAACCGCAGCGAACCTGCATCGGGTGCCGGGGCAAGGGCGGCCGTTCCGTTTTGCTGCGCATCGCAGTGAGCGAGGACGGCGCCACCCTGGTGCTCGACTCGCGCAAGGCGATGCCCGGTCGAGGAGCCTGGCTCCACGCCGACACGACGTGCCTCGAACAGGCCACCAAGCGTCGGGCATGGGCACGAGCACTTCGTCTGCACACCGCGGTCCACACCGCGACGCTGCAGGAACACGTGGCGGCCGAGATCGCCCGCCTGCCGTCGCCCGACGGCGAACACACCATGACCGAAAGCGGGTTTGACGCGATGAGCAACCGATGAGTTCTCACCGATGAACACCTACCCCTCGGCGGTCGGCTGATCCTCCGGGCAAGCAATTGCTCGAAGCCTTGGCCGCCCGTCACCATCTGACAGGAGAAACGTGGCCAAGGTTCGAGTCCACGAGCTCGCCAAGGAGCTCGGAGTCGAGAGCAAGGAACTGCTCGCGCACCTCAAGGCGCAGGGCGAGTTCGTGAAGTCCGCCAGTTCGACGATCGAAGCGCCCGTCGTGCGCAAGATCAAGGAGAACCCCCCGAAGCCGACGAAGGCCGGTGGCGACGCCGCCGACGTGCCGTCGAGCTCCCCGAAGCCGGCCGGCGGTTCGTCCGCCAAGCCCGGCGCCCCCAAGCCGGGCCCGAAGGCGCCTGCTCCCAAGGCTGCCCCGGCCGATGCCGCACCCGCGGCGCCGTCGAAGCCGGCCGAGAGCGCCACCCCGAAGCCTGCGGCCAAGACCGAGTCGGACGCTGCCCCGGCAGCACCCGCCGCGGCGACGCCGTCCGCGCCCAAGCCCGCTGCGGCCGCACCGTCGGCACCGAAGCCCGCTGCTGCGCGCCCCGGCCCCAAGCCCGGGCCAGCCGCGAAGCCGGCGAGCACGTCGGGTCCGTCGCGTGGCGAGCGTTCGGAGCGCCCCGAGCGTTCCGGCAACCGTCCCGGCCCGCGCCCCGGCGCACCGCGTCCGGGCAACAACCCGTTCAGCTCCAACCAGGGCATGGGCCGTGGTGGCGAGCGTCGTGGCGGCGAGCGCACCGAGCGCCGTGACGGCGGTGAGCGTCGCGAGAGCGGCGCACGCCCCGGCAACAATCCGTTCGCGCCGAGCCAGGGCATGCCGCGTCCCGGCGGCAACCGTGGCCCCGCAGGCTCCGGTGGCCCCCGTCCCGCGGGTGCGGCAGGTCCGCGTCCCGGCGGTTCCGCCGGTGCCGGTGGCCCCCGTCCCGGTGGTCCGCGCCCCAACCCGGGCATGATGCCGTCGCAGGCGGCCGTGCCGCGTCCCGGTGAGCGTCCCGCCCGTGGTGGCGGTGGCGGTCGTCCCGGTGCGGGTGGTCGTCCCGGCGGCGGCGGTTTCGCCGGTCGTCCCGGTGGCGGCGGTCGTGGCCCCGGTGGCCGCGGCGGCACCCAGGGTGCGTTCGGTCGCGGTGGCAGCAAGGTGCGCGGCCGCAAGAGCAAGCGCGCGAAGCGTCAAGAGTTCGAGCAGATGCAGGCGCCGTCGATCGGTGGCGTGAGCGTTCCTCGCGGCAACGGTTCGACGATCATCCAGGTGCGTCGCGGTGCGTCGCTGACGGACTTCGCCGACAAGATCGACGCGAACCCCGCATCGCTCGTCACCGTGCTGTTCCACCTCGGTGAGATGGCGACGGCGACGCAGTCGCTGGACGAGGACACGTTCCAGCTGCTCGGCGCCGAGCTCGGCTACGACATCCGTGTCGTCTCCCCGGAGGAGGAGGAGCGCGAGCTCTTCGGCCAGTTCAACATCGACCTCGACGCCGAGGCCGAGGGCGAGAGCGACGACGTGCTCGAGCAGCGTCCGCCGGTCGTCACCGTCATGGGTCACGTCGACCACGGAAAGACGCGCCTGCTCGACGCGATCCGCAACGCGGACGTGGCGCAGGGCGAGGCCGGCGGCATCACCCAGCACATCGGTGCCTACCAGGTCCACAAGGAGCACGAGGGCGTCGACCGTCCGATCACGTTCATCGACACCCCGGGTCACGAGGCGTTCACCGCCATGCGTGCCCGCGGTGCGAAGGTCACCGACATCGCGATCCTCGTGGTCGCCGCCGATGACGGCGTGATGCCGCAGACGATCGAGGCGCTCAACCACGCCCAGGCGGCGAACGTGCCGATCGTCGTCGCGGTCAACAAGATCGACGTCGACGGCGCGAACCCGGCGAAGGTGCGTCAGCAGCTCACCGAGTACAACCTCATCGCCGAGGAGTACGGCGGCGACACGATGTTCGTCGACGTCTCGGCCCGCCAGGGTCAGAACATCGACTCGCTGCTCGAGGCCGTGCTGCTCACCGCCGACGCGGCGCTCGACCTGCGTGCGAACCCGAACAAGGACGCCCGTGGTGTCGCGATCGAGGCCAACCTCGACCGTGGTCGCGGTGCCGTCGCGACGGTTCTCGTGCAGTCCGGTACGTTGCGCGTCGGTGACGCCATCGTCACGGGTCAGGCCTACGGACGCGTTCGCGCCATGCTCGACGAGCACGGCCAGAACGTCGCCGAAGCGGGCCCGAGCCGCCCGGTGCTCGTCACCGGTCTTGCCTCGGTGCCGCGCGCCGGTGACACGTTCATCGTCGCTCCGGACGACCGCACGGCCCGTCAGATCGCCGAGAAGCGTGAAGCGGCCGACCGTCAGGCCTCGCTGGCCAAGGCGCGCAAGCGCATCAGCCTCGAGGACCTCAACGAGCACCTCGCGGCGGGCAAGGTCGAGACCCTCAACCTCATCCTCAAGGGTGACGTGTCGGGTTCGGTCGAAGCCCTCGAGGACGCGTTGCTGCAGATCGACGTGGGCGACGACGTCGACCTGCGGATCATCGACCGTGGTGTCGGCGCGATCACGATGAACAACATCAACCTCGCCGTCGCCTCAGACGCCATCATCGTCGGCTTCAACGTTCGCGCCGAGGGCCAGAACGCGGAGTACGCCGAGAAGGAAGGCGTCGAGATCCGTTACTACTCGGTCATCTACCAGGCGATCGAGGAGATCGAGCTCGCCCTCAAGGGCATGCTCAAGCCGGAGTACGAGGAGCGCGAGACGGGCTCCGCCGAGATCCGCGAGATCTTCCGCTCGTCCAAGTTCGGCAACATCGCCGGATCGATGGTCAGGAGCGGCGAGATCAAGCGTGGCGCCAAGGCGCGCATCACGCGCGACGGTGTCGTCATCGTCGAAGGCCTCGAGATCGCCGGTCTGCGACGCTTCAAGGACGACGTCACCGAGGTCCGCGAGGGCTTCGAGTGCGGTATCAACCTCGGTTCGCACAACGACGTCCAGACGGGCGACCTCATCACCACGTACGAGATGGTGGAGATCCCCCGAGCCTGACGCCTCGCCGTGTCCGAGGCGATGACCTCATCGCCTCGGACACATGGTCGGATGCGACCCCGCTCGAACCCCGCACACCGGGGTTCGGGCGGGGTCGCCGTCGTGTATGGCGTGAGTCAGCCGTGGCACCGGGCCACGGCGCTGCGCGGCGCCATGCGGCATCGGCCGTGCGCGGCAGATCGGGCAGAATGGGGCCCGTGACTCTTGACGCTCCCGTGCTGAACCCCGATGTCTCGACCCCGCCCGACGTGGCGCCGGACGGGCGCCTGCTGCTGCTCGCGCCGTCGTCGAACCGCGTGTACGCGGGGGACGCGGCGCGCCTCAACGCTGCGGAGATCACGCTGCTCGCGGGTGCGCTCGGCATCGAGGCGAGCGTCGAGCCCGTCACCGTGGCAGGGGTCGACTACCTCGCCGTCGCCGGTGACGACGACCGGCTCGACCGCGTCGTCTCCGAGGCCAGCGGCGCGTTCGCGCTCTTCGGCGCGCGCGACGGGCTGCTGCGCCCGACCCCGCTGGAGCGACGCAGGCTCTACACCGATGACGTCGTCACGATCCAGAAGTACCAGGGCAAGACGAACGAGCAGTTCACGCACCTGCTGCTCAACGTCACCGCGGCGCTGAGCAAGCGTCCCGCACAGCTGCTCGACGGCACGCTGCACGTCCTCGACCCCATGTGCGGGCGCGGCACGACGCTCAACACGTGTCTGCTGCGCGGCCTCGACGTCACCGGCGTCGAGGTCGACAAGGGCGACTTCGAGCAGTACCAGGCGTTCATCACGACGTGGCTGCGCACGCACCGCCTCAAGCACGAGATCGACGCGACACAGATCCGTCGCAGCGGCCGCACGTACGGCCGCGCCCTCGAGCTAGAGACGGCTCCCAGCAAGGAGGACTGGAAGGCGGGGCGCACCCAGCAGGTGACGTACCTGTCGATGGACACCACCAAGCTGCCGGACGTCATGCGCCGCGCGAGCGTCGACGTCGTCGTCACCGACCTGCCCTACGGCGTGCAGCACGGCAGCCACGGTAGCAATGGCGAGCGGCTCGCCCGTTCACCGTTGCGCCTGCTCGATCGCGCGCTGCCCGGCTGGCACGACGCGCTGCGCACCGGCGGCACGATCGGCCTCGCGTACAACCGTCACGTCGCCGGGCCCGAGGCGATGGCAGAAGCGCTCGAGGCTCACGGCTTCACCGTCGTGCACGGCCACGGCGTGGACGGCCCGACGCAGGGGCACGTCGCCGCGGACGCCTTCCGTCACCGCGTCGACGCCTCGATCGATCGCGACATCGTCGTCGCGCGCAAGGGCTGAGCGGTACATACGGGACACCCTGATCGGTAACGGCCGCGCCCGGCTGCGTCGTCGAGCCGCCGCCTGCGCCCATCGCCTAGGGTTGGGGCAGTTCACTTCAGCATCAGGAGGCATCCATGGCCGACCAGGCCCGCGCCCGCAAGGTCGCCGACCGCATCAAGTCCCTCGTCGCCGAGTACGTCGAGTTCCGTCTCAAGGACGAGCGCGTCGGCTTCCTCACGATCACCGACGTGCGCGTCACCGGCGACCTGCAGAACGCGTCCGTGTTCTACACCGTCTTCGGCAGCGACGAGGAGCGCGCCGCGACGGCCGAAGCGCTCGCCGACAACAAGGGCCGCATCCGCAGCCACGTCGGCAAGGGCCTCGGCATCCGTCTCACGCCGACGCTCGAGTTCATCGCCGACGCGATCCCCGAGGGCGCCGCACACCTCGAGGACGTGCTCGCCCAGACGCGCGCCCGCGACGAGGAACTGGCCCGTAACCGCTCTACCGCCGCCTACGCGGGCGAGGCGGACCCGTACAAGAAGCCGGCCGAACCCGCCGACGAGGCGTGAGCGAGTCCGCTGCCGAGCAGCGCCCTCGCCGCGAGGCGCGTCCGCAGACGCCCGACGGGCTCGTCCTCGTCGACAAGCCCGCCGGATGGACCTCGCACGACGTCGTCGGCCGCATGCGGCGCCTCGCGAACACGCGCCGCGTCGGCCACGCCGGCACACTCGACCCGATGGCGACGGGCGTGCTCGTGCTCGGCGTCAACAAGGCGACGAAGCTGCTGACGTTCCTCGTCGGGTGCGACAAGGAGTACACCGCGACGATTCGCCTCGGCCAGACGACGATCACCGACGACGCGGAGGGCGGCGTCACGGCCTCGACGCCGTTGACGCGCGCGGAGCTGAGCGACGAGGCCCTCGCGGCGGCCGTCGCCTCGCTCAGCGGCGACATCGAGCAGGTGCCGAGCAGCGTCAGCGCGATCAAGGTCGACGGTAAGCGCTCCTACGCCCGCGTGCGTGGGGGAGAGGACGTCGCCCTCGCCGCGCGTTCCGTCACCGTCAGCCGCTTCGAGGTGCTCGACGTGCGTGAGGCGAGCACGGACGACGGCATGCCCGTGGTCGACCTCGACGTCGTCGTCGAGGTGACCTCCGGTACCTACGTGCGCGCCCTCGCGCGCGATCTCGGCGCCGCGCTCGGCGTCGGCGGGCACCTCACAGCGCTGCGGCGCACCCGCGTCGGCGCGTTCACCCTCGAGGATGCGGCGACGCTGGAGACGATCGCCGAGCAGGCCGGGGACGGCGGCGTCCCGCGCGTCATCCCGATGGCGCAGGCCGCGGCGGATTCCTTCGTCGTCCACGATCTCGATGTCGAGGAAGAACGCGCCCTCGGGTACGGCCAGCGGATCGCCTCGGCGCACCGCGGGGAGGAGACGGTCGCGGCGATCGCGCCCGACGGGCGTCTCGCCGCGATCCTCGACGAGCGAGCCGCCACCGCGAAGTCGCGCGTCACCTTCCCGGCCTGAGCCTGCAGGCAGCACGCGCCGCGGTCACCACCCGCGGCGCCCGCGACGCACGCCACGCTCACCCAGGTGCGAAGCTGTCGCACCGGGCGGTAAGGTGACGCTGCAACGCACGACGAGACGAAGGATGGGCGATGAGCCGTCTGACCGGCTGGTGGCACGGGTTCAACGCCCACGAGAAGCGCTCGATCCTCGGCATGGCGGGTTTCGTCGCGCTGCTGCACGTCGTGGGGTGGGGGGTGCTCGCGTTCGTCGTCGAACCGCAGAACCTGCAGATCACCTCGGACGGGCACAAGCAGCTGTTCGGCATCGGCCTCGGCCTCACCGCCTATACCCTCGGCATGCGTCACGCCTTCGACGCCGACCACATCGCGGCCATCGACAACACGACGCGCAAGCTGCTCACCGACCGTCGCGAGAACAAGCCCGTGTCGGTCGGTTTCTGGTTCTCCCTCGGCCACTCGAGCGTCGTGTTCACGATGTGTCTGCTGCTCGCGCTCGGGATCAAGGCCATCGCCGGGCCGGTGAAGGACGACGACTCGACGCTGCACCAGTGGCTCGGCGTCTTCGGCCCGACGGTCTCCGGCGTCTTCCTGTGGGTCATCGGCATCCTCAACCTCATGAGTCTCATCGGCATCGTGCGCGTCTGGCGCGGGGCGCGTGAAGGCCGCCTCGACGAGCAAGCGCTCGAGGGGCATCTCGATGGCCGCGGATTCTTCGCCCGCATCCTGCGGGGCGCGACGAAGTCGATCACGAAGCCGGTGCAGATGTACCCGACAGGGTTCCTGTTCGGCCTCGGCTTCGACACGGCCACCGAGATCTCGCTGCTCGTCCTCGCGAGCGGGGCGGCGGCCTTCGCGCTGCCGTGGTACGCGATCCTCACCCTGCCGATCATCTTCGCCGCCGGCATGAGCCTGCTCGACTCGATCGACGGCATCTTCATGTCCCGCGCCTACGAATGGGCCTTCGCCAAACCGCTGCGACGGCTCTACTACAACGCGACCGTGACGGGCCTGTCGGTGTTCGTCGCCCTCGTCATCGGCACGATCGAACTGGCCGGCGTCGTGAGCGACAAGTGGAACATCACGAGCGGCCCGGTCGCCTGGCTGGGTTCGATCCCGCTCGACTCGGTCGGGTACGTCATCGTCGCGCTCTTCGTGCTGACGTGGGCCGGCGCGCTCGCCGTGTGGCGTCTCGCCCGCATGGACGAGCGCGAGCTGTCCACGGGCGGATAAGGTGGCGTCGTGCTGCGCCTGACTGACCCCCACGACCTGCCCGCCGACTTCGGGCCCACCGTCGTCACACTCGGAAACTTCGACGGCGTCCACCGCGGCCACGCCGCCGTGATGCAGCGCGTCGCGGAAGAGGCTCACGCCCGTGGGCTCAAGAGCGTCGCTGTGACGTTCGAGCCGCACCCCCTCGCCGTCCTCGCGCCCGACAAGGCGCCCGAGATGCTGACGGGCATGAAGGACCGGCTGTTCCTGCTCGAACAGCTCGGCCTCGACGCCGTCGTCGTCATGCCGTTCACCCGCGAGCTCGCCGCGCAGACGCCGCGCGAGTTCGTCGAGGCGACGTTCGTCGACGCCCTGCATGCGCGCTGCGTCGTCGTCGGCAAGGACACCCGCTTCGGCGTGAAGAACTCCGGCGACATCAGGACGCTGAGCGAGCTGGGGGGCGAGTTCGGCTTCGACGTCATCGCCCTCGACGACGTCGGCCCGGGCGTGCGCTGGTCGTCCTCGCAGGTGCGCGAACTCATCGCGGGCGGCAAGGTCGATGAGGCCGCCGAGGTACTCGGGCGCAACCACTGCGTCGTCGGGGAGGTCGTCAAGGGCTTCCAGCGCGGGCGCGAACTCGGTTTCCCGACGGCCAACCTCGCGCGGGACGCCGAGGGCGTCGTCCCCGCTGACGGTGTGTACGCGGGGTGGCTGGTGCGTCGCTCGCTCGCCCAGGACGACCCCGAATACCGCTTGCCCGCCGCCATCAGCGTCGGCACGAACCCGACGTTCGACATCCCCGAGCGCACGGTCGAGGCGTACGTCCTCGACCGCACCGACCTCGACCTGTACGGCGAGATCGTCGCCGTCGAGTTCGTGCAGCACCTGCGCGGCAACGTGAAATTCGACTCGATCGAGGCACTGATCGAGCAGATGACGCGCGACGTCGAGGCGGCACGCGACCTGCTCGCGCCTGCGTGAACGCAGCGCGACGCGAGCCGCGACGCGTCCTCGCCGACCTCGCACGCCTCGACCTCGGCCTGCTGACGGCGGCGGCCGGCCTCACCGTCATCGGCATCCTGCTGACGTGGTCGGCCACCGCACACGTCTCCGGCACCGCCTTCGCCGTGCGCGGCGTCATCAACGCCGTCATCGGAGTGGGCCTCGCGGCGCTCATCATGCGCCTCGATCCGCGGACGTTGCGCGCGCTCGCCCCGGCGATCTACCTCCTCACGTTGCTCGCCCTCGTCGCCGTCCTGACACCCCTCGGCAGCACGATCAACGGTTCGCGCTCGTGGATCGAACTACCCGGCTTCTCGATCCAGCCGTCGGAGATGGCGAAGGTCGCGCTCGCCGTGACGCTCGCGTCCGTCCTCGCCGACCGCGACGACCCGCGCCCCCTCGGCCTGCGGCAGCTGCGGTTGCCGCTCGCCGTCGTCGCCGTGCCCCTGGCGCTCATCATGCTGCAACCCGACTTCGGCTCAGCCGTCGTTCTCACCCTGCTCGCGGTCTCGGCGCTGCTCGTCCCCGGGGTGCGCCGGCGGGTGCTGCTCGGCGCGGGCACCGCGCTCGCGGGAGTCGTCGCCGTCGCCCTGTTCACCCCCGTGCTCGCGCCGTATCAGCGCGACCGGCTGCTCGCGTTCGTCGACCCCACCGCCGACCCGAGTGGCATCGGCTACCAGGTGGCGCAGGTCAAGACGGCCATCGGTTCCGGGGGGTTGTTCGGTGAGGGCTTGTTCGAGGGACGCTCGACGCAGGGCGGGTTCATCCCGTTCCAGTACACCGACTTCGTATTCTCCGTCGCGGGGGAGGAGCTCGGGTTCGTCGGGGCCGTGGGCGTCGTCGCGCTCGAGCTGTTCGTCGTCGTGCGCATGCTGCACGTGGCGCGCCGTTCGGAGGACGATTTCGCGCGCCTCGTCTGCGTCGCGCTCGCCGGATGGTTCCTCGTCCAGACGCTCGAGAACCTCGGGATGAACCTCGGTCTCATGCCCGTCACGGGGGTGCCGCTGCCGTTCGTCTCGTACGGTGGATCGAGCATGTTTTCGTGCTGGGCCGCCATCGGGCTCGTCGGAAACATCCAAAAGACCCGCCGCTCTCGCCTAGGGTGAGGGCTACACCGAGGAAAACTGGCGAGTAACCACTCTGCCGAGTTGCGACTGGAGGCGCCTACCCATGGTCATGAACATCGCCGACGAGAAGTTCGAGCGCGATCTCATCGACAACCGAGCCCGCAGCGTCGCGCATCTGTTCATCGACCGCGTCGCGAAGTCGGGCCAGGACGAGGCGTACCGCTTCCCGCAGGGTGGCGCCTGGAAGTCGATGACGTGGGCGCAGACCGACACGCACGCCCGTCAGATCGCGGCGGGCCTCGTCGCGCTCGGCGTGGACGCCGAGGACCGCGTCGCCATCGCCTCCTCGACCCGCCTGGAGTGGGTCCTCGCGGACCTGGGCAACATGCTCGCTGGCGCGGCGACGACGACCGTGTACCCGACGAGCCAGCTCGCCGACGTCGTCCACATCCTCACCGACTCGGGCTCGCGCGTCGTGTTCGCCGAGGACACCGATCAGGTCGAGAAGCTGCGTAGCGGACGCGAGCAGATCCCCGACGTCGTCAAGGTCGTCGTCTTCGACGGCGAGGGTGACGGCGAGTGGGTCATGACGCTCGACGAGCTGCGCGAGCTCGGCCGCACCCGTCTCGAGGAGACGCCCGACGTCATCGACGACCGCGTCGCCGGCATCAAGCCGCAGCACCTCGCGACCCTCATCTACACCTCGGGCACGACGGGCAAGGCGAAGGGTGTGCGCCTGTCGCACGACTGCTGGACGTACGAGGCGTCCGCCGTCGACTCGACCGGTCTGCTCAACGCGGGTGACGTGCAGTACCTGTGGCTGCCCTTGTCGCACGTGTTCGGCAAGATGCTGCTGTGCCTGCCGATCCAGGTCGGTTTCCCGACGGTCGTCGACGGTCGCGTCGAC
The DNA here is from genome assembly GCF_058809565.1 of Dermacoccus sp. MPR-E5. Lineage (NCBI taxonomy): Bacteria > Bacillati > Actinomycetota > Actinomycetes > Micrococcales > Dermacoccaceae > Dermacoccus > Dermacoccus sp. MPR-E5. The sequence goes on from NZ_JBXASS010000004.1 coordinate 94,497, forward strand.
AAGATCATCGACAACCTGCCCGAGACGCAGCCGACGTGGATGGGCGCCGCGCCGCGCATCTTCGAGAAGGTGTACGGCAAGATCAACACGATGATGGAGGCCGACGGCGGCGCGAAACTCAAGCTGTACCGCTGGGCCGTGGAGGTCGGCACGAAGGTGGCCAACGAGCGCGCCGACGGCCGCGAGCCCTCCGGGCGTCTCGCGATCGAGTACAAGTTGGCCGACAAGATCATCCTGTCGAAGATCCGCGCCCGCTTCGGCGGTCACGTGCGCTACTTCATCTCCGGTTCGGCGGCGCTCAACAAGGACATCGCGCTGTGGTTCTCCGCGATCGGTCTGCCGATCCTCGAGGGCTACGGCCTGTCGGAGTCGTCGGCGGCGGCGAGCGTCAACCGTCCCTACCTCGGCGCGAACCAGGTCGGCACCGTCGGTTGGCCGCTGCCGGGCACCGAGTTCAAGCTCGGTGAGGACGACGAACTGCTCGTCAAGGGTCCCGGCGTCATGCAGGGCTACTGGAACCTCGAGCGCGAGACCGCCGAGGTGCTGACGGACGGCTGGTTCCACACCGGTGACATCGGTGAGATCTCCGAGTCGGGCCACATCCGCATCACCGACCGCAAGAAGGATCTGTTCAAGACCTCGAACGGCAAGTACGTATCGCCCGGCGCCATCGAGGCGATGTTCAAGGGCGTCTGCCCGTACGCCTCGAACCTCGTCGTCGAGGGCGATGGCCGCAAGTTCGTCTCCGCGATCATCACGCTCGACGAAGACGCCATCGCCGAGTGGGCCGAGAAGAACGGCATGGCCGGCAAGAGCTACCGCGACGTCGTGACGAGCGACGCGTGCCGGGAGATGGTGCAGGGCTACGTCGACGAGATGAACCTGCGGCTCAACCGCTGGGAGCAGATCAAGCGTTTCATCATCCTGCCGCGCGACCTGTCGGTCGAGGAGGGTGAGATCACCCCCAGCATGAAGATCAAGCGCCGCGTCGTCGTCAAGAAGTTCAAGGACGACCTCGACGAGCTCTACACCGACTGACGCCCGCCCGCCGCGCGGGCCGACGAACGGGGCATTCGAGCCGATGACGCCCGGGTGCCCCGTTCGCGTGCCCGCACGCGCGCCGAGTCCGCGCAGGTCACGTGTGCCTCAGGTCATCACCACCCTTCGTCTCGCGATAGTGTGAGGGGCGTCAAGTCCCTTTGCCGCTTACATCGGCTCGCACTCAGCGATCGGAGGTTGTCCATGTCCAGTGCCCAGCTGCTCACGTCCACCCGTGAGGTCAAGGCCGTCGTCGGGGAGCCCGAGGTCGTCGAGGACACCACCGCGTGGAGCGAGCTCAAGGCCGCATGCGAGGCCATCGCCGCGATGCAGGTCAAGGACGGCTCTCTCGCCCCCGAGGCTGACGCCGGCGCCGCAGGCGCCGAGCTCGAGCGCGCCGTGACGGCGATCGAGGCGCTCGCGCCGTCGTTCCCGCACGACGCCGCCTACCTCGACGCGCTCGTCGTCGACCTGCGCCGGTGGGCCGACCACGGTTTCGGCGTGCCCGACTTCCTCGACTCGCTCGTCGCATTCGACCCGCAGAACCAGCGCGAGGACGGCGTTCGCCACCTCGTCGTGTTCCCGATGTACACCCAGAACGGTTCGCCGAACCGTCACCTCGAGGCCGTCCTCGTCGAGGTGATCTGGCCGGAGTTCATCGACACCCTCGAGCGCGAGTACGAGAACCCGCTGTTCGTGCCGCTGCGCTTCGTCGACTTCACCTCCGGCTACGACACGAACTCGGCGGTGCTGTTCACGGAGACCGTCGCGACGCGTGAGACGCCCGTCTTCACCTGGGGTGCGATCTTCCAGGACCGTGAGGCAGCGCGCTACCGGCGCGTCGTCAGCGAAGCCGCGCGCATCACGAAGCTCGAACTGCCGAGCGGGGCGCAGGCGATGCTCGAGGATCAGTCGCTCACCGAGGCGACCTTCATCATGTGGGATCTCATCCACGACCGCAGCCACATGCGCGGCGATCTCCCGTTCGACCCGTTCATGATCAAGCAGCGCATGCCGTACTTCCTCTACTCGCTCGAGGAGTTGCGCTGCGACCTCACGGCGTTCCGTCACTGCGTCGACCTCGAGCGTCGTCTCGGCGAGCGCGTCGTCGCGGGGGAGAACCTGACCGCCGTGGAGCGTGACACGCTGACGCATGCGCGCGGCGTGCAGTACGCCGTCCTGCTCGATCGCATCTTCCGGTTCGCGCTCACCGGCGGCCGTGTGCGCAACTACGACGGTCTCGGCGGGCAGCTGCTGTTCGCGTGGCTGCACCAGCGTGGCGTGATGAACTGGACGGACTCGAAGCTCACGGTCGAGTGGTCGCGCCTGCCCGCCTGCATCATCGAACTCGCCGACGCCGTCGACGAGCTGTACTGGCGCTCGATCGACCGCCCCAAGGTCGCGCACTGGCTCGCGGCGTACGAGCTGATCCGTTCCGTTCTGACGCCGCACCCGGCGTCGGTGTGGGCGCGCGGGCTGCCCGACGAGGTGCTCGCGGGGCCGCCGAAGGGCTACACCGACGCGGTGCTCGACGACGAGTTCCCGCTGTCGATGTTCTTCGAGGCGCTCGAGCGCAAGATGGCGCCCGTCATCGCCTCGACGCGAGGCATCACGGGCCGCGATGACTGAGGAGACGACGATGAAGCACGAACCGTTCGAGGCGCTGCACGACACCGCGCGGCGCGACTTCGCGTCCGACAACTACGCGGGGATGCACCCCCGCGTCGTCGAGGCGCTCGCCGCGGCCAACGGCGGCCACCAGGGCGCCTACGGTGCGGACGACTACACGCAGCGGCTGCAGGAGGTCGTGCGGGGCCACTTCGGTGACGACGCGATCGCCTACCCGGTCTTCAACGGCACGGGCGCGAACGTCCTCGCGCTGCAGTCGATGCTGCCGCGCTGGGGCGCCGTCATCGCCGCGACGACGGCGCACATCCATGTCGACGAGGGTGGCGCGCCGGAGCGCACCGGCGGGCTCAAGCTGCTCACGGTCGAGACCGAGGACGGCAAGCTCACCCCAGAACTCATCGACCGCGAGGCATGGGGTTTCGGGGACGAGCACCGCGCCCAGGCCGGCGTCGTGTCGATCACGCAGTCGAGCGAACTGGGTACGCTCTACACGCCCGACGAGATCGCCGCGATCGCCGAACACTCGCACCGATTGGGGCTCAAGGTGCACCTCGACGGCGCGCGGTTGTCGAACGCCGCCGCCGCGCTGGAGGTGCCGCTGCGCGCCATCACGACGGACACCGGCGTCGACGCCATCAGCCTCGGTGGCACGAAGAACGGCGCGATGCTCGCCGAGGCCGTCGTGGCGCTGACGCCCGAGGCGTGTGCGGGGCTCGGGTTCTCGCGCAAGTTCCTCATGCAGCTGACGTCGAAGATGCGCTTCGTCTCCGCGCAGTTGCTCGCGCTCTACGACGGTGAGCTGTGGCGCGAGAACGCGACGCAGGCCAACGCTGCGGCGCGGCGCCTGCGGGCCGGGATCGAGGCCGAGCAGGCGCGCGGTGCGCTCGGTGAGGTCGCGTTCACGCAGCCGACGCAGGTCAACGCCGTCTTCGCGACGCTGCCGGCCGACGTCGCGAACCGACTGCGCGAGAGCTACCGGTTCTACGACTGGGACGAGGCACGCGGCGAGGTGCGCTGGATGTGCTCGTTCGACACCCGCGACGAGGACGTCGACGCGTTCGTCGCCGCGCTCGTGGCGGCGTCACGCCGTGGAGGTGAGACGGGCAGCGCCTGAGCGGGCGCCCCGGCGACGATTGGGCGCTCGTCCTGGGCCGAACTACCCTGGGGGACATGTCTGGTGAGTCTGTCTTCCACGATCTCGAGCCGCTGCTGGAGCAGGTGAACAAGCCGATCCAGTACGTCGGTGGCGAGCTCAACGCCCAGGTCAAGGACTGGAACTGCGGCGGCTACGGCCCCGACGGACAGGAGCTGACGACGCGCTGGGCCCTCATGTACCCCGACGCCTACGAGGTCGGCGTGCCCAACCAGGGCGTCATGATCCTGTACGAAGTGCTCAACGAGCGTGATGACGCGCTCGCCGAGCGCACCTACTCCATGTGGCCGGACATGGAGGCGAAGATGCGTGAGGCGGGCGTGCCGCAGTTCACCGTCGACGGCCACCGCAGCGTGCGCGACTTCGACGTGCTCGGCATGTCGTTCTCGACCGAGCTCGGCTACACGAACATGCTGACGGCGCTCGACCTCGGCGGAATCCCCCTGCACGCCGACGAGCGCACGATCGACGACCCGATCGTCCTCGCGGGCGGGCACTCGGCGTTCAACCCCGAGCCGATCGCCGACTTCATCGACGCCGCCGTCATCGGTGACGGCGAAGAGGCCGTCCTGCTCATCACCGACATCATCAAGGAGTGGAAGCTCGCCGAGCGCCCCGGCGGGCGTCGCGGGCTGCTGCTCGAACTCGCGCGCACGGGCAGCGTCTACGTGCCGTCGATGTACGAGGTCGACTACCTGCCCGACGGGCGCATCCAGCGTGTCGTGCTGAGCGAGGAGGCGCACGGTGTGCCGTGGCGCGTCGCGAAGCACACCGTCATGGATCTCGACGAGTGGCCTTACCCGAAGCAGCCGCTCGTGCCGATGGCCGAGTCCGTCCACGAGCGGATGAGCGTCGAGATCTTCCGCGGCTGCACGCGTGGTTGCCGTTTCTGCCAGGCCGGCATGATCACGCGCCCCGTGCGCGAGCGTTCGATCACAGGCATCGGCGAGATGGTCGAGAAGGGCCTCGCCGCGACCGGCTTCGAGGAGGTGGGCCTGCTCTCGCTGAGCTCCGCCGACCACACCGAGATCGCCGAGATCTCCAAGGGCCTCGCCGACCGCTACGAGGGCACGCAGACGGGTCTGTCGCTGCCGTCGACGCGCGTCGACGCGTTCAACATCGACCTCGCCAACGAGCTGACGCGCAACGGCCGCCGCTCGGGTCTGACGTTCGCGCCCGAGGGCGGCAGCGAGCGCATCCGCAAGGTCATCAACAAGATGGTCTCCGAGGACGACCTCATCAACACCGTCGCCGCCGCATACGGCGCGGGCTGGCGTCAGGTGAAGCTGTACTTCATGTGCGGCCTGCCCACCGAGACCGACGAGGACGTCCTGCAGATCGCCGACATGGCGCGCCGCGTCATCGAGACCGGGCGCCAGGTGAGCGGCCGCAAGGACATCCGCTGCACCGTCTCCATCGGCGGGTTCGTACCGAAGCCGCACACGCCGTTCCAGTGGTGCGCTCAGCTGTCGGCCGAGGCCACGGACGAGCGGCTCAAGAAGCTCAAGGACGCCATCCGAGCCGACAAGAAGTTCGGTTCGAGTATCGGCATGCGCTACCACGACGGCAAGCCCGGCATCGTCGAGGGCCTGCTGAGCCGCGGCGACCGCCGCGTCGGCGCCGTCATCGAGGCCGTGTGGCGTGACGGCGGCCGCTTCGACGGCTGGAGCGAGCACTTCAGCTACGAGCGCTGGATGGGGCAGGCTGACGCGGTCTTCGCCGCCTCCGAGCACCCGATCGACGTCGACTGGTACACGACGCGTGAGCGCGGCGAGCTCGAGGTGCTGCCCTGGGATCACCTCGACTCCGGTCTCGACAAGGACTGGCTGTGGCAGGACTGGCAGGATGCCCTCTCCGAGGAAGAAGTCGACGACTGCCGCTGGACGCCGTGCTTCGACTGCGGCGTGTGCCCGCAGATGGACACCGACATCCAGATCGGCCCCACGGGCAAGACGCTGCTGCCGCTCACCGTCCTCGGTGAGGGTGCGAAGAAGTTGGCCGCCGCCGACCACGCGCACTGACGTGGGCGCGGCGTCATGACGATGCGACTCGTCTCGACGGGGCGCCGGTGAGACGCCGATGAGCCCACGACGTGCTCGCCGCGGCGTCCACAGGCGCGATGCGCGCGTCGACATGCTGCGCGGGCTCGCCCTCGTGTCGATGTTCGTCGCCTACTGCGCCCCGGACGACGGCCCGTTCCGACTGGCGGCGTTGACCGAGTTCGCGACGGCGCCGTTGTTCGCGCTTCTCATCGGCATCAGCGCGATGCTCGCGGACCGGGGCAACGCCGGGCTGACCGTCTCGTTCGTCCGGGCCGGGGTGCGCGCGGCCGTGCTCGTCGCGCTCGGGTTGTGGATCGAGCCGTGGGGTGCGCAGGTCGACGTCGTCCTCGTCTACCTCGCCCTGCCGACGCTGCTCGCGCCCCTGCTGGCGCGGCTGCCCGACACGGTGCTGCTCGGGATCGCCACGATGTCGTGGGCTGCCGCACCCGCCCTGCTGAGCTGGGGCCGCACCCGCAGCACCGAGGCTCTCGTCGCCGGCGACGACGTGGGCCACCGTTTGTGGGACGTCGTGGTCGCGGGGCCGCACTACCGCCTGACGACGCTGCTCGTCTTCACCTGCCTCGGCATCGTGCTGTGGCGCTGGACACGCGCCGTCCCCGCGTGGAGCGCGGGCCTGGCGGGCCTCGTCGCACTCGCAGGGGCCGCGTTGCTCATGGCGGCGAAGACGTCGGGGCGCCTCGCGTTCGAACCGTACGACGGCAGTCACCTCGAGATCGTGCTCGAGGCGCTGCTCGTCGGGGGATTCGCGCTCGCCTGGTTCGCCGTCGTGCCGGAGCGCTTCTGCCTGCCGGCGCTCGCCGCCGCGGGGTCGATGACGTTGAGTGTCTACGTCCTGCAGATCGCCTACCTCGCCTGGTACGTGCGTGAGCTGCATCCCGGCGAACGCGACGACGCGTGGGGCAACGTCGGCGTCCTGTGCGTCGGCGCCCTCGTGTTGCCGATGGCGTGGCGCTCGCTGGTCTCGCGCGAACCGTGGTCGCGTGGGCCCCTCGAGGGCGCGACGGCCGCCGTCACCCGCGGCATCCGCTGAATCGCGTGCCTCGTCGTGCCGGCGAGCCGAGTGACGGTGCGGTGATCCGCGCGCCCTTGCGTCGACGGTAGGCTCGTGCTCGTGGCACGTCAGCGAGTTCCCGAAGGTCCGCCCCCCGCACCCGCCGTCCAGAAGGTCTCGGTGAGGTACGCCAAGCGCGGACGTCTGCGTTTCTCCTCGACGCGTGACTTCCAGCGCGCCCTCGAGCGTGCCGTGCGTCGCGCGGGGGTGCCGATGGCGTTCTCCGCAGGCTTCCACCCGCACCCGCGTATCTCGTACGCGAACGCCGCGCCGACGGGGGCCGCCTCCGAGGCCGAGTACTTCCAGCTGCAGTTGACGCAGCAGTGCGACCTCGAGGCGCTGCGCGCAGCGCTCGACGAATCGTTGCCGCAGGACATGGCCGTGCTGCGCGTCGTCGAGGCCGCACCGGGAGCGCTCGCCGACCTGCTCCAGGCCAGCGTGTGGCAGCTCGACTTCGAAGGCGTCACGCTCGAGACAATCACCGACGCCGTGGCGACGTTCATGGATCGCGCCGAGCTGCTCGTCACCCGCATGACGAAGTCGGGTGCGCGCGAGTTCGACGTGCGTCAGGCCGTCCTCGCCTCCGACGTCGTGCTCGTGCGCGCCGGAGATGCCGACGGACGTGACCTCGTGCGCTGGACGATGACGATCCAGCACACGACGCCCGCGGTGCGCCCCATCGACGTCATGACCGGTCTCACCGAGCTGACGGGCCTGCAGGTGCCGCGTTCGCCCCTCATGACGCGTCTCGCACAAGGCGTCCTCGAAGCCGGCGGCCGCGTCAGCGACCCGTTCGACGCCTGAGACCTCCATCCGAACGAAGCCCCCGGGCGGGAGGCGTCGGTCGGGAGGCGCAGCGTGGGGGAGGCGCTGTGACGCCATGTGGACACGAGGGTGCCGACCTGCCGGCACTCGTGGGGTGACTGTGCGATAATGCGGGTGGAACGTGCAGGTCTCACAGAGCCTGTCGCTCCCGCAGAACCTTCCGACCGCGCCGTCGGAGCGCAGGTGATGCGGCGCGAGCCGCAGCCGATGCACCGCGAATCGCGCGAGGGTGGCCGACGCATCGTCATGCGAAGCCGCCGACCGAGAAGCTCTGCGGCGTGACGTCCGGTGCCGCGCGCAGCGCGAGCCGACGAGCCACGTAGAAGACGACTTCCGTCCTGCGGACACGAACGATCGCAGGCGATACGAACGATCCGCGCCGCGGCGCGTGCAAGGCCCAGGTGGTCTTTCTGTGGCACACGTCGTGCCGACGAAGAAGGAGGGCCCCGTGGCCCCCGAAAATCTTGAATTCCCCTTCGCCAGCCCGTTCGCGGCCGGCAGCCCCTTCACAGCGCCGCAGGCCGAGCCCGCGCAGGACGCTGACACGAGCGACGAGGTCGAGGCCATCGACGGTGACGAGGACGTCACCGATGGCGACTCGGGCCAGGGCGCGCCCGCCGGCGCCGCGTTCGGCCTCGTGTTCCAGGCCGCCGACCCGATGACGCGCGTGCCCCGCCGCTCGCGCCGCGCCGATGACGAGTCGCCGCGTGACGAGGCACCCGCGGGCCGCGCAGGTGGCGACGACGACGAGGCCGACGAGCAGCCGCGGCCCGCGCGTTCGCGCAGCCGCCGCCGTCGCGGTGATGACGCGCAGCACGACGAAAATGGCGACGCGTCGTCCGACGACGCCGCTCACGGCTCGCGCGAGGACGCGGACGATGCGGGCGCGAAGCAGTCGGCCGACACCGACGACAACCACGACGCGAACGACGAGAACGATGAGAACGACGACGAGCAGACCCCTCGGCGCCGACGCGGCGGCCGTGGCCGTCGCGGCAACAAGGGTGACGACGCCCGCGACGGTTCGCAGGCTCAGCACGACGACGCCGACGACCGCGACTCCGGTTCCAAGGGTGGCAACGCGAAGCACGACGACGCGGCGCAGGGCGACGGCTCCAAGCGCGACGGCAACGCCGCGCAGGACGACAGCTCGAAGCACGACGACGCCCAGGACGACGCGGGGTCGCGCAAGCGCACGCGCCGTCGCCGTCGCAGCGGCTCGGGTCAGGGCTCGGACGGCGACGACGCGAACACCGTGACGAAGGTGCGCGAGCCGCGTCGCGCGAAGGACGAGATCACGTCCATCAAGGGCTCGGTGCGCCTCGAGGCGAAGAAGCAGCGCCGCCGCGAGGGCCGTGAGGCGGGACGCCGCCGCACCGTCATCACCGAGGCCGAGTTCCTCGCACGCCGCGAGAGCGTCGAGCGCGTCATGGTCGTGCGCGAGCAGGAGGGGCGCACTCAGATCGGCGTCCTCGAGGACGGGGTGCTCGCCGAGCACTATGTCTCGCGTCAGGAGCAGGCGAGCTCGATGGCGGGCAACGTCTACCTCGGCCGGGTGCAGAACGTGCTGCCGTCGATGGAGGCGGCGTTCGTCGACATCGGCCGCGGGCGCAACGCCGTCCTGTACGCCGGCGAGGTCAACTGGGACGCCGCCGGTCTCGACAACCAGCCCAAGCGCATCGAGCACGCCCTCAAGGCGGGCGAGAGCGTCCTCGTCCAGGTGACGAAGGACCCGATCGGCCACAAGGGCGCCCGCCTGACGTCGCAGATCTCGCTACCGGGACGCTTCGTCGTCTTCGTGCCGGGCAACTCGATGACGGGCATCAGCCGCAAGCTGCCCGACACCGAGCGCGCGCGCCTCAAGCGCATCCTCAAGGAGGTCGTGCCGGCCGACGCGGGCGTCATCGTCCGCACCGCCGCCGAGGGTGCTTCCGAGGAGGAGTTGCGCGCCGACGTCGAGCGCCTCATGAAGATGTGGGAGCGCATCCAGGCGAAGGCCGAGACGGCCAACGCGCCGTCGCTGCTGCACGGCGAACCGGATCTGACGGTCCGCGTCATCCGCGACGTGTTCAACGAGGACTTCGCGAAGATGGTCGTCTCCGGCGAGCGTGCCTGGAACGAGGTGCACACCTACATCTCCGAGGTCGCGCCCGACCTCGTCGAGCGCCTCGAGAAGTGGGAGGGCGACGAAGACGTCTTCGCCGAGCACCGCATCGACGAGCAGCTAGCCAAGGCCATGGACCGCAAGGTGTGGTTGCCGTCGGGCGGTTCGCTCGTCATCGACCGCACCGAGGCGATGACGGTCGTCGACGTCAACACCGGCAAGTTCGTCGGCTCCGGGGGCAACCTCGAGGAGACCGTGACGAAGAACAACATCGAGGCGGCCGAGGAAATCGTGCGTCAGCTGCGCCTGCGCGACATCGGCGGCATCATCGTCGTCGACTTCATCGACATGGTGCTCGAGGCGAACCGCGAGCTCGTCGTGCGTCGCCTGCTCGAGTGCCTGGGCCGCGACCGCACGAAGCACCAGGTCGCCGAGGTCACCTCGCTCGGCCTCGTGCAGATGACGCGCAAGCGCGTCGGCGCGGGCCTCGTCGAGGTCTTCTCCGAGACGTGCGAGTCGTGCCAGGGGCGCGGCATCGTCATCCACGACCACCCGGTCGAGAACCGCGACATCAACGGCAACGACACGAACCGCAAGGGTCGTGGCGGGCGCGGTGGTCGTGGTGGCCGTGACACCCCGGGCAACGGTTCGCACGGTTCGACCGGCGGCTCGAACGGCGGTCAGCACCAGGGTCGTCAGGACGAGGCCGGCGAGTCGAAGGCGGAGCGCGACAACGGTTTCGCGCAGATCGCCGCGGCCGCGCACGCCGCAGCGATCTCCGCGGGCGACAAGTCGGCGACGTCGAAGCCCGTCTCCACCGCGTCTGACGACGACGCCGTCATGACGGTGTCGCCGCAGGACGGCGCTGGCTCGGCTGAGGCTGCTCCCGAGACAAGTGCGCCCAAGAAGTCGGGCACGCGCCGCTCCGGTCGCGTCAAGCCGCGCTCGGAGCGCGTCGCCCAGGCTGCTGCCGACGCCTCGACGGACGCGGGCGACGTGACGAGCGCGCCTGCGGCGAACGAGGGTGCCGCTGCCGACATCGCGACGAACGGCACGACGGTGAGCGGTTCGGCTCCTGCCGACGCGGGCAGCGCTGCCACTGCGACGGCGTCGACGGCGCAGGCCCCGACGGCGCGTCGTCGCGGTTCGCGTCGCGCGGCGGCGTCGACGGGTGCGCCCGCACGAGCCGGTGAGGCGAGCGTCATGACGGTGCCGGCGGCATCGGCGTCGGCATCGACCGCACCGTCCGAGGCATTTGAGTCGGGCACGTCGACCTCGGCTACGCCGTCGACTTCGGCGGCACTGGCGAGCTCCGGCACGGACACGGCATCGACCGACGGCCCGACGCTGGGTGCCGCATCGACGTCGGATGCTCCGGCGAACGCCACGTCATCGGCAGTCGTCACCTCGTCGGCCGGCACGACGCCGGCGCCGATGAAGCGTCCGCGTCGCCGCGCCGGTTCGAGCGCGGGTGCGCCCGTCACTCTGCAGCCGGTCGACCTCAGCGCGCCGGCGTCGTCGCCGGCCCCGTTGACGAAGGTCGCAGGGGAGGACGGCTCGGCGTCGAACTCGACGGGTTCGACCACGACGAGCGACGCGACCACCGCGAACGACACGGCCACGGCCCACAACACGGCTACGGCGAGCAACACGTCTGACGCGGCGTCGGCTGCCGTTGGCGAGCAGAAGGCTCCGGCACGCAAGAAGCGTGCTCGCGTCAGCTCGCCCGCCGGGGCACCCGCGCCGAAGGCAGCGAGCGACGACTGATCGATCGCGCGGGGCGCGCACCACGTCGTCCCGACGATCTTGGGGGCCGAAACTCCGCATGGCGGATTTTCGGCCCCCAACCGTCGTCGTGAAGACTTCAATCCGGCACCGCGGAGTTTCAGACCTCAAGCGTCCTGGCGAGGCGAGGCACCGACAGCCGGCGGGCCATCAGGACGATTTGGGCCCCGCACCCGCCGCCAGGTATTCTTTACGTTTGGTGCGCCCACCGCGCCCGATGTCCCGTCACCGCCAGCCTGCGCCTCGTGCGTGTGCGCGGCGAAACCGGGGTAGCTATCGGCCGGTCAGACAGAGCGAGCGTGCCATGACGAAAGAGAGTCCAACGTGTACGCGATTGTTCGCGCGGGTGGTCGCCAGGAGAAGGTCTCCGTCGGCGATGTCCTCCTCATCGACAAGGTCTCGGCGCAGCCGGGCGAGAGCATCGAGCTGAAGCCGCTCATGCTCGTCGACGGTGCCGACATCACGGTCGAGGCCGACAAGCTGGCCGGTGTCAAGGTGGCCGCCGAGGTCGTCAAGGCCGCCAAGGGCCCGAAGATCACCATCATGAAGTACAAGAACAAGACGGGTTACCGCAAGCGCCAGGGCCACCGTCAGCCGCTGACGCAGATCAAGGTCACCAAGATCGGCTGAGCCTCGCGCTCACCCCTGATCTTCCACAGATTTCGAAAGAGGCTCTGACATGGCACACAAGAAGGGTGCATCCTCGACCCGCAACGGTCGTGACTCCAATGCACAGCGACTCGGCGTGAAGCGCTTCGGCGGCCAGGTCGTCGGCACGGGCGAGATCATCGTCCGCCAGCGCGGCACGCACTTCCACCCCGGCGAGAACGTCGGCCGTGGCGGCGACGACACGCTTTTCGCCCTCGCCCCGGGCGCCGTCAAGTTCGGCGAGCGCAAGGGCCGCAAGGTCGTCGACATCGTCGTCGAGCCGGAGATCACGGCCTGATCGCTCACGCGATCATCTGATCACCCCGCGTGAGGGGGTGAGCCCGCGCGTCGCGGCTCACCCCCTCACGTGCGTCTCGGAACGCTCATAGAATCAACGTGGTGACGCATCGACGCGGCACCGCATCACGGCGGCACCACGGGCCTCACGGGCCCGGCCGCGCCACGCGCCTCGCGCGCGCCGAAAGGAATCACCCATGGCAACCAACTTCGTCGACCGCGTCGTCCTCAACGTGACGGCCGGCAACGGTGGGCACGGCGTCGCCTCCGTGCATCGTGAGAAGTTCAAGCCGCTCGGTGGCCCGGACGGCGGCAACGGCGGGCACGGCGGTGACGTCGTCCTCGAGGTCGACCCGCAGGTGACGACGCTGCTCGAGTACCACAAGAGCCCGCACCGCAGCGCGCAGAACGGCAAGCCGGGTGCCGGTGACGAACGCAACGGCGCCGACGGCGACGACCTCGTCCTGCCCGTGCCGGAGGGCACCGTCGTCAAGGATCGCGACGGCACGATCCTCGCCGACCTCGTCGGTTTCGGCAGCCGTTACGTCGCGGCCGCCGGTGGCCGCGGCGGCCTCGGCAACAAGGCCCTCGCGAGCCAGCGGCGCAAGGCGCCCGGTTTCGCGCTGCTCGGCGAGCCGGGGGAGAGCAACGACATCGTGCTCGAGCTGAAGACGCTCGCCGACGTCGCCCTCATCGGTTTCCCGAGCGCCGGCAAGAGCTCGCTCGTTTCCGTCGTCAGCGCCGCGAAGCCGAAGATCGCCGACTACCCGTTCACGACGCTCGTGCCCAATCTCGGTGTCGTGACGGCTGGTTCGCAGCGTTTCACGATCGCCGACGTGCCCGGTCTCATCCCCGGCGCGAGCCAGGGCAAGGGCCTCGGCCTGGAGTTCCTGCGTCACGTCGAGCGCTGCTCGGTCCTCGTCCACGTCATCGACTGCGCGACGCTCGAGCCGGGCCGTGACCCGATGAGCGACCTCGACACGATCGAGCACGAACTGAGCGAGTACGTCGCCGACGAATCCCTCGGCGGCAAGCCCCTTTCCGAGCGCACCCGCATCGTCGTGCTCAACAAGGCCGACGTGCCGGACGCCCGCGAACTCGCCGAGATGGTCAAGCCCGACCTCGAAGCACGCGGCCTCGAGGTGTTCATCGTCTCCGCCGTTGCGCACCAGGGCCTCAAGGAGCTGACGTTCGCGCTCGCCAAGCACGTCGAGCAGGCGCGTCAGGAGGTCGAGTCGGCCGTGCCGGCGCGCGTCATCGTGCGTCCGAAGGCCATGGACGACGCCGGGTTCCGCATCGTGAAGGAGGGTGGCACGCACGGCACGCTGTTCCGTATCGTCGGGGATCGCCCGACGCGCTGGGTGCGCCAGACCGACTTCAGCAACGACGAGGCCGTCGGCTACCTCGCCGATCGTCTCAACCGACTCGGTATCGAGGAGGAGTTGTTCAAGGCGGGCGCGGTGCCCGGCTCGACCGTCCTCATCGGTCCCGGCGACAACGCTGTCGTCTTCGACTGGGAGCCCACCCTGCAGGCCGGCGCCGAACTGCTCGGCGCCCGCGGCACCGACCTACGCCTCGAGGAGGCGTCGCGTCCGTCGCGCGCCGAGAAGCGCGACGAGTTCCACAACCGCAAGGACGGTCAGCGTCTGGCGCGCGAAGAGCTCGCGGCCGAACGTCAGGCCGGAGTCTGGACCGAGCACGAGAGCTACCGCACCGAGGAGTGACGCGCCCCGCGCGTCGGTGCAGCAAGGAGTCGCCCGATGAACGCAGACGCCACGACGACCATGCCCGACGAGCACGCCACGCGTGCGGCTGACGTGCGCGACGAGCACGATCATGCCGAGCACGCCCCGCAGACGCCCCCGACGACCCCTGCCGTCGACGGCGACGCGGTGCGCGCGCAGGTCCGCGAAGCCAAGCGCGTCGTCGTCAAGGTGGGGTCGAGTTCGATCACCCACACGAGCGGCGGCATCAACCACGAGGCGCTGACGGAGCTCGTCGGGGTGCTGGCCGAGCGTCGGCACGCGGGCAAGGAGGTGCTGCTCGTCTCCTCCGGAGCCATCTCTGCGGGGATGGGCCAGCTCGGCATGCCGACGCGCCCGACGGAGCTGCCGCAGGCGCAGGCCGCAGCTGCCGTCGGGCAGGGACAGCTCATGTCCGCGTACTCGCTGCTGTTCCAGGGTCTCGGGCTGACGATGGGGCAGGTGCTGCTGACGACGGAGGACGTCACCCGCCGCGCCACGTACCTCAACGGCCGCTCGACGCTGCAGACGCTGCTCGAGTTCGGCGCGGTGCCCGTCATCAACGAGAACGACACGGTCGCGACGCAGGAGATCCGCTTCGGTGACAACGACCGGCTCGCGGCGCTCGTCGCACACCTCGTCGACGCCGACGCGCTCATCCTGCTCTCGGACGTCGACGCCCTCTATGACGGTCCGCCGAGCCGCGAGGGCACCTCGCGGATCCCGTTCGTCGCGGACGTCGCCGCGATGGATGACGTCGAGATCGGCGGCACCGGATCCGGTGTCGGCACCGGGGGCATGCGGACGAAGGTCGACGCGGCGCGCATCGCGACCGCAGCCGACATCCCGACGATGCTGACGTCGATGCCGAACGCGCGCCACGCGCTGCTCGGCGAGCAGGTGGGCACGGCATTTGCGCCGACAGGTCGTCGTCGCAGCGCGCGACGCCTGTGGCTCGCGCACGCGACGCACCCGGCCGGGCGCCTCGTGCTCGACGATGGCGCAGTCGAGGCCGTGCGGACGAAGGGGCGCTCGCTGCTTCACGCGGGTGTCATCGAGGCGCAGGGGCGATTCCTCGCAGGCGACGCCGTCGACCTCGCCGACCGTCACGGCCACGTGTTCGCGCGCGGGCTCGTCAACTACGACGTCGCCGACGTGCACCGTGCCATGGGGCGCACGACTCGCGATCTGAGCGACGCCATCGGCCCGGCTTTCGAGCGCAGCCTCGTCCACCGCGATCATCTGGTGCTGCTGCCCTGAGCCACTTGTTCGGCCCGGGGGAGTAAAGTGAGCCTTGCCTATGATCGCCGCGTCCCGCGACGATGCGAGTGCTCCGAAGGTGAGGCCCATGACGACTCTCGACCTGCTGCGGCCCGGCTCCCACGCCACCGTCGTCGGATTCGATGCGTCCCGGTGCGCCGACGCCGTCCTGTGTCGCCTGCGCGAGCTCGGCTTCCGCGAGGGTGAACAGATCGAGGTCGTGCGCCGTGCGCCGATGGGCGATCCGATGGTCTTCCGTGTCTGCGAATACGAACTCTGCCTGCGTCGGCGTGACGCGGGTGCCATCCGCGTCGACGTCCTGTGAGCTGCCACGCCCCCGATGACGTCGCGACAGCGGACGCCGCGACGAGCACCCGCGTCGCGCTGCTGGGCGCGCCGAACGCCGGCAAGTCAAGCCTCTTCAACCGACTCACCGGTCTGCGCGCGAAGACGGGCAACTACCCGGGCGTGACGGTGTCGCGTTCGTTCGGAGACGTGCGCGCAGGCGAGACGAACCTCGTCCTCGAGGATCTGCCGGGCACCTACAGCCTCGAGGCCGTGAGCCCCGACGAGCAGGTCGTCGTCGATGCCCTCGCCGGCCGACTCGACGGCGTGCCGGCACCCGACGCGCTCATCGTCGTCGCCGACGCCACGACGTTGCGACGCTCGCTGCCCTTCCTCGCGCGCGCGATCGCGTTGGGCAAGCCGACGATGCTGGCCCTCACGATGATCGACGAACTGCACGCGCGCGGCGGCCGCCTCGACGTCGCAGCCCTCGAGCGGGCCCTCGGCGTGCCGGTGCGGGCCGTCATGGCGGCGACGGGCGCGGGGGTCGACGACATCCGCGCCCTGCTCGCCGACGTCCCCGCCTGGACGCGGCCCGTCGTCAGCCCGCCGACGCAGGATGCGCAGCTCGCGCCATGGTCGCGTTCGGTGCTCGCGGCCGCCGAGTACACGCCCGCCGGGCAGGACACGCGCTCGCGGCGCATCGACGCGGTGCTGCTGCACCCGGTCGCCGGTCTCGCCGTGTTCTTCGCGACGATGTTCCTGTTCTTCCAGGCCATCTTCACCGTCGCCGCGCCGCTGCAGGATCTCGTCGAGCAGGGGTTCGCGTGGCTCGGCGCCCAGGCGCAACACATCCCGAACGACACGCTCGCCTCACTCGTCGGCAACGGCATCATCGGTGGTGTCGGCGCGACGCTCGTCTTCGTGCCGCAGATCATGCTGCTGTTCCTCGTCCTGTCACTGCTCGAGAACGTCGGGTACTTGTCGCGCGCGGCGTTCCTCATGGACCGGATCATGGCCGCCACGGGGCTGGAGGGCCGCGCGTTCGTCGCGATGCTCAGCTCGTTCGCATGCGCGGTGCCAGGCATCATGGCGACGCGCACCATCCCTTCGTCACGCAACCGCATCGCGACGATCATCACTGCGCCGCTCATGACGTGCTCGGCGCGCCTGCCTGTCTACGTGTTGCTGACGTCGCTGCTCGTCGAACCGGGGCAGCGGTACGGGCCGTTCAACGCGCAGGGCCTCGTGCTCTTCGGGTTGTACGTGCTCGGCGGGCTGTCGGCCCTCGTCGCGGTCGCCGTGTTCAAGGCGACGGCGCTGCGCGATGCGTCGCTGCCGTTCTACATGGAGATGCCGCCGTACCGCTTCCCGTCGATCCGCAACGTCGTGACGACGATGTAACACTCGGTGCGTATGTTCCTGCGCAAGGCCGGCGGCATCATCCTGACGACGACGGTCGCGCTGTGGGTGCTGCTCAACTTCCCGGCCCGCGGCGCCGAGACCGCCGGGATGGGCGACACCGAGAAGGCCGCGTACGTCATCGACCACTCGTATGCCGCCTCGATCGGGCGGTTCATCGAGCCGATCTTCGCGCCGCTCGGGTTCGACTGGCACATCTGCGTCGGGCTGCTCGGCGCGACGAGTGCGCGCGAGGTCTTCGTCGCGACGCTCGGGCAGGTGGCGAGCGCGACCGACCCCGAGGACCCGCGCGCGGCGCTCATGAAGATGACGTTCAGCGACGGCCCGCACGCCGGGCAGCTCGTCTTCACGACGGCGACGGTCGTCGCGCTGCTCGTGTTCTTCGTCTACGCCCTGCAGTGCGTCTCGACCATCGCGATCATGCGTCGCGAGACGAACACGTGGCGCTGGCCGGCGATCGCGTGGGCGTACATGTTCGTCCTCGCATGGGGCATGGCGTTCCTCGCTCGCCACATCGTGCTCGCGCTCACATGAGCGACCTCGCCCTGCACCCGGAGGCAACACCCGATCCAGACGTCGTGCGGTGGCGCTTCTCCGGAGCGCGGTGCGACGTCCCGCTCGGAGCGCTCGCGGCGTGGCCCGAGGCGCTGACGCGCGCGGGCGCCGGCGACATGGTCAGCGAACCGGGCGCGCTCGTCGTCAGGCTGCGCGCGCCGCACACGTGGGCGAGTGACGGAGCAGCCGTGCGCGACGCGCTGAGCGACGTGCTTGCTGACACGTCGAGCCGATTCGTTGCGCGTGAGCCCGGCGGCGTCGAGCCGAGCGATGCCTCGAGCAACGCCGACGGGGACGCCGTGGGCGAATTCGACGAGGGCGCTGCCGACGACACCGAGATCGCCGAGCAGGCCCGAGTGGTCGTCGCGGACGTCGCCGAGCAAGTGGCGCACTCGCACGGCGGCGACATCACGCTGATCGGCGTCGAGCGCGGCGTCGTCACCGTCAGCCTCACGGGCGCGTGCGACGGCTGCCCCGCGGCGGCGATGACGCTGCACCGGCGCATCGAGGACGAGCTGCGCGCGCGGGTCGGCGTGGTGCGCGAGGTGCGTGCCCACACCGTGAAGAAGCGCTCGGGCGGACTGGAGCGAGGCGGGCGTGCGCTCCTACAGTGGGCGCATGAGCGACGTCGCTGAAGAAACCCGTCACCGCATCGAGACCGCCGGTCGCGCGGCGCGCGCCGCGTCGAAACGCCTCGCGCTGCTCTCGCGCGCCGAGAAGGATACCGCGCTGCTGACGCTCGCCGACGCCGTCGAGGCCGCGTCCGCGACGATCGTCGCGGCGAACGAGGAGGACCTGGCGCGGGGCGCTGCGGGCGGCATGAGCGAGAGCCTGCAGGATCGGCTGCGGATGACGCCCGAACGCGTCACCCAGGTCGCGCAGGCGCTGCGCGACGTCGCGGCGCTGCCCGACCCCGTCGGCGAGGTGACGCGCGGCAACACTCTCGCCAACGGCTTGCAGATCAAGCAGGTGCGCGTGCCGATGGGGGTCGTCGGCATGATCTACGAGGCGCGCCCCAACGTCACCGTCGACGCAGCGGGGCTCGGATTGAAGAGCGGCAACGCGATGATCCTGCGCGGCGGCTCGGCCGCGGCGGCGACGAACGCCGCGATCGTCGAGGCACTGCGCGCCTCGTACGAACAGCAGGGACTCCCCGCCGATGCGGTGCAGTTGCTCGACGGCGGCCACGACGACGTGACGGCGCTCATCACCGCGCGCGGTCTCGTCGATCTCGTCATCCCGCGCGGTGGGGCCGCGCTCATCGAGGCGGTCGTCACCGGTTCGAGCGTGCCGGTCATCGAGACGGGCACGGGCAACGTCCATGTCTACGTCGATCGCGCGGCGGATCTCGACATGGCGCTCGACATCACCGTGAACTCCAAGACGCACCGGCCGAGCGTGTGCAACGCGGCCGAGAGTCTGCTCGTGCACGCCGACGTCGCCGAGACGTTTCTGCCCCGCGTGCTCACCGAGCTCGCCCAGCGCGGTGTCGTCCTGCACGCCGACGAACGCGCCGCTGCCCTCGCCGGTGGCGTCGCGACCCAGCCCGTCACGGATGAGGCGTGGGGCACCGAGTTCCACGGCCTCGAGATGTCGGTCGGTGTCGTGGACAGCCTCGAGGGGGCGATCGCCCACATCGATGGCTACTCGACGCATCACACCGACTGCATCGTCACCGAGGACCGCGCGGCAGCGCGCACGTTCGCCGCGCAGGTCGACTCGGCCGTCGTCATGATCAACGCCTCGACGCGTTTCACCGACGGCGGCGAGTTCGGCTTCGGCGCCGAGATCGGCATCTCGACGCAGAAGCTGCACGCACGCGGCCCGATGGCGCTCGCGGAGCTGACGACGACGAAGTGGATCGTCGACGGCGACGGCCAGATCCGCTGACGTCACTCGCGCCGCATCCTGACGACGGTCCCGACGTTTCGGGGTGACGCTCGGCGCCTGAAGCGCGTTCGTCGCGGCCCGGCGCCCACCGCCCGGCGCCCGGAGCGTCATGACGCCTGGGCGAGCACCTCGAACCCGGGTTCGGCGACGGGGTGTGTTCCGTCTGCGCGGGAACCACTCTGTGTCTCGACGCCGGAGCGAGCATCATCGCCCGTGCCCTGGCCCCCGGCCTCGAACGAGTCGTAGGCGACGTAGTGGGTCGGGCGTGCCTGGGCCGTTTGGAACAGGCGGCCCACGTACTCGCCGAGCACGCCGAGGCACAGCAGCTGCAGCGCGCCGAAGCCGCTGACGACGACGATCGTGGACGCCCATCCGGTGATCGAGTGACCCGTCAGCTTCGAGACGACGGCGAATGCGGCCACCGCGAAGGCGAGGACGAAGCCGGCGAGACCGAACCACGTCGCGAGGCGCAGCGGAGCGCTGGAGACGCCCGTGACGGAGTCGAGCGTCAGCCTGATCATCTTGCTCAACGGGTACTTCGACTCGCCGGCGGCCCGCTCGTCGCGGCGGTAGCCGACGTCGGCCGACGGAAAGCCCAGGGCCGGCACGACGAGGCGCAGCACCCGGTTGGTCTCCGGCAGCGCGAGGACGGCGTCGACGGTCGTGCGCGACATGAGTCGGAAGTCGCCGGCGTTCATTGCCCCACGCGCGCCGAGGCGATGCATGAGTGCGTAGAACGCCTCGGCGGTGACGCGCTTGAAGGCGGTGTCGGTGCTGCGGTCGGTGCGCACGCCGTAGACGACGTCGACGTGTTCTCGCTCGGCCACCTCGAGCATCTGGGCGATCACCTCGGGTGGATCCTGCAGATCGGCGTCGATCGTCACCATCCAGCGTCCCCGGGCTCGGGCGAGGCCCGCGCTGATCGCCGCCTGGTGCCCGGAGTTCGCGCGCAGCTGGATGAGACGCACCTGCGGCCACGTCCGACGCATCGCGTGCAGGAGCGACGCGGTCGCGTCGCGGGATCCGTCGTCGACGCACACGACCTCGTACGGCACCTCGAGCCCGTCGAGGACGGGGCGCAGGCGTTCGGCGAACAGGGGCAGGACCTCTTGCTCGTCGTACATCGGGACGACGACGGACAGGTGGGGTGCGCCGTTGGGGAGGGTGTCGAGGCTGGGGTGGGAGGTCATGGCTACCTTCTCGGCGGATCGGCTCGTGCGCGGTGGCACCGTGTCGATCGAGACGTTAGGAAGGGTCGCTGTCATCGGGCTGTGCTGAGGCAGTATCCTTGCTTTCATGACGTCGTTCGTTTCGCTTGTCGCCGCTGTGGATGTTCCGGAGCTCGAGGAGAACCACATCGCCATGCCGCCGTGGGCCTTCGGTCTGATGGCCCTGTGCATCTTCGGCCTGTTGTTCGCGCTGCTGTGGGCCTTCCGCAACACCGCGGCCCGCTACGGTGCCCCCAAGGGCCACGGCCCCGCCGGTGTGCGAGGTGGGGGTCAGAACCAGGGTGTGAACCACTGACATCACGAATCGGGGTCATGGGCGGCACGTTCGACCCCATTCACCACGGTCACCTCGTCGCGGCGAGTGAGGTTCAAAGCCTCCTCGACCTCGACGAGGTGATCTTCGTGCCCACGGGTCAGCCGTGGCAGAAGGCCGGACGAGATGTCGCGCCGGCCGAGCACCGTTATCTCATGACGGTCATCGCGACGGCGTCTAACCCGCGCTTCAGCGTGAGCCGCGTCGACGTCGACCGTCAGGGCCCGACGTATACGCGCGACACGTTGACGGACCTCAAGCGGCTGCGTCCCGATTCGGAGTTGTTCTTCATCACAGGGGCCGACGCGCTCGCGCAGATCCTGTCGTGGAAGGGCGTCGACGAGCTGTGGGAGCTGGCGCACTTCATCGGCGTCACGCGCCCCGGGCACGAGCTCAGTGACGCGGGGCTGCCGCACGATCGCGTCACCCTGCTCGAGATCCCGGCCATGGCGATCAGCTCGACCGACTGCCGTGACCGGGTGCGTGCGAGCAAACCCGTGTGGTACCTCGTGCCCGACGGCGTCGTGCAGTACATCCACAAGTACCAGCTTTACGGGCCCCGAGCGGGCTCCCTCCAGGAGGACTGAGTGTCCGCAACAGACCGTTCCCTCGAGCTGACGCGAGCTGCCGCCCAGGCCGCCGCGGACAAGCTCGCCACGTCGATCACCGCGATCGACGTGAGTGATCAGCTCGCCATCACCGACACGTTCGTGATCGCCTCCGCGGAGAGCGAGCGTCAGGTCAACGCCATCGTCGACGCCGTCGAGGAGGCGCTGCTGCCGCTCGGCGCGAAGCCTCAGCGACGTGAGGGCCGCGCCTCCGGGCGTTGGGTGCTCATCGACTTCGGTGACATCGTCCTGCAGGCCTTCCACGAGGAGGACCGCGAGTTCTACGACCTCGAGCGCCTGTGGCAGGACTGCCCCGTCATCGAACTCGAGCTCGACGAGCCCGCCGACGCGTGACGCCGACGTCCCCCGAGAATGACCCGCTGCGGCGGGTCATTCTCTTGCGTCATGGGCGCACGGCGTGGAACGAGCAGGGGCGCTGGCAGGGCCGCCTGGACGTGCCGATCGACGACGTGGGGCTCCGCCAGGCCGAGCGTGCCGCGGCGCTGCTCGTGCGCGACGGTTCGATCACGCGCCTCGTGACGTCGCCGGCGCGGCGCGCGGCGCAGACCACGTCCGTGCTCAAGGGTGCATTCGACCTGGCCGGTCGGCCGCTCGTGCGCACCGAGGACGCTCGGCTCGTCGAGATCGACATGGGTGCGTGGGCCGGTCTGACGCACGCCGAGGTCGCTGCGAGCTGGCCCGACGCGTCGGCCGCGATCGCGCGTGGCGACGACGTCCGGCGCGGTGACGGCGGCGAGACGCTCGCCGAGGCGACGGCACGCGTCGAGGCGGGCGTGCGTGATGCCGTGTCGTCGGCAACCCCGGGGGAGAGTGTGCTCGTCGTGACGCACGGCGCCGTCATCCGCGGGGTGGCGGGTGCGTTGGCGGGGCTGACGCCGCAGACCGTGCGCACGTCGTTCCGGAGCATCGACAACTGCCACTGGGTGACGCTCGTCGAGCGTCGCGATGGTGGTTGGGCCATCGAACGCTGGAACGCGGGGGAGTGAGCCTGCGGGCTCGTGGGCTCTGTGGTGCGGCCGCGTCTTGCCGTGTCGGCGGATCGGCATTCATGTCTCGGTTTCCGGGCTTGGTGCTCGCGGCGGAGTGGGGGTGGGGCAACCTCGTGAAGGGGCCGTCGGCGCCGCGTCAGGCGTGGCATGATCAGGGCGGATCGCACGCGGACGAGGAGAGAGGCTCAAGTGAGCGAGCACGGCAGCAGCACGTCGATGGAGCGATGGTTGGGGATCGAGGGTGGTTCTCGACCGATGGGGCGCCCGGAGTGGCTTCGCGTTCTCGCGGCTCTCGCGCTCGGGTTGGTGGCCTTCGTCGCCGTCATTCTCGTGGCGCGGTCCCTCCTTCCTGACAGCGTCCTCGACGACGCGTTCGGGGCGTGGTTGCCGCCGATCCTCGGTGGTGTCGGGATGGGCTTGGCCTCACCGGCGATCAACCGTCTCGTGGGTGTGCCCGTCGCGGGCCGTGCGGACGAGGCCCGTCGCGGGGACGAGGTGCGGCGATGAGTCGGCACGCGGGGCGCGAGCGCAAGCGGATGTCGCCGCGCACGTTCGGGCGGCTCATGAACTTCTACCCGCCGCTGGTGGGCATGGGATTGCGGGTGAAGTCGTTCTCGGACGACTGGAGCGAAGCGCGCGTCGAACTCAAGCTCAATCGGCTGAATCGCAACCAGAACGGCACGGCGTTCGGTGGGTCGATCAACGCGATGACGGATGCCTTCTTCCCGTTGCTGCTCATGCATCAGTTGGGTCCGGAGTATCTCGTGTGGGATCAGGCGTGTGAGATCGAGTTCCGTTCGCCGGGCACATCGACGGTGTACGGCGTGTACGAGATGCCCAAGGACGTCGTCGAGGAGATCCGTGCGCAGGCCGCTGACGGGTCGAAGGTATTGCGCTGGTTCGAGTGTGATCTGACGTTGGTTGACGGCACGGTCGTCGCGCATGCGAGGCGTCTCGTGTACGTGCGCAAGAAGCGTCCGAAGGCGGCGTGACCGTTCGTGGGTCGAGGTTCGCGGCGTGCGTGCGGGTGATTTGCTTCGTGGGTGACCGGCCGGTTAAGGTACACGGGTTGCTCACGAGCTGAGTGCGGGGCTATGGCGCAGTTGGTAGCGCGCTTCCATGGCATGGAAGAGGTCTGGGGTTCGAATCCCCATAGCTCCACAAGACAGAGACAGAGGACCACCCAGACACGCTTTTCGTCTGGGTGGTCCTCTGTTTCTGTCTTTGATCGAACTCTGTGATTCGAGGAGCAGGGCGAGCGTCAGCGAGCCCGACAGAGTCCCCATAGGTCCGACGCGCGAAGCCCGTGTGCCTGCGCGACGCTGGGACGCGCGACGCCCCAGCGGTGCACGCACGCAGCGCGTGACCCTGAGGAGTCGTCGCATCGGGGTGAACTCGAGTTGGACTTGCTGCGTCGAGGAGGTAACGTTCTGCGAGTGCTCACGTGAGTGGGTCACGGGGCTATGGCGCAGTTGGTAGCGCGCTTCCATGGCATGGAAGAGGTCTGGGGTTCGAATCCCCATAGCTCCACCGAGACAGATAAAGACCCTCACCGTACACGGTTTTCGTTCGGTGAGGGTCTTTCTCTATCTCTGTTGAACTCTGTGACTCGAGGAGGAGGGCGAGCGCTAGCGAGCCCGACGGAGTCCCCATAGCTCCACGACGCGCGAAGCGCTTGGACCTCGCGCCGCCACGCCACGACGCGCGAAGCGCGTGAACCTCGCCGCCACGCCGCGTGAGCCCATCGTCACGCCATCGCCACGGCTTTGTCATCGGCAGGCATCGTCCCGCGCAGCGCCGGCATGAGTATCAGCGACGTGATGATGGCGAGCACAGGGGCGATCGTCATCGCGGCAGCGGCTTCGACAACATCGGCGATGCCTCCGATGAGCAGCGCGCCGGCGGCTTGGCCGACCATGGTGCCTGTGCTGAGCAGGCCGAAGGCTTGGCCCTTGGTGGCGAGGTCGATGGATACGACGAGGCGTTCTTGCAGGGGCAGGGCG
Source organism: Dermacoccus sp. MPR-E5 (assembly GCF_058809565.1). Lineage (NCBI taxonomy): Bacteria > Bacillati > Actinomycetota > Actinomycetes > Micrococcales > Dermacoccaceae > Dermacoccus > Dermacoccus sp. MPR-E5. Next base: position 119,407 of record NZ_JBXASS010000004.1, read on the forward strand.
GCCGCGTAGCCGATGGCGGCGAGGCCGCCCAAAAGCGCGGCGAGCACGATCGGCGGGTGGAGGGGGCGAACACGAGGAACGGTGCGGCGAGCAGCGGGCGCAGCGGCAGCAGGAGTCGTTGGCCGGTAGTCCTGCAGGCCGATGCGGGTGCCGATGACGGCGACGACGGCCGCGCCGGCGGAGATGAGGAACAGGTTCGTGGGGGCCACCCACGTCAGCAGGATGGCGCCGAGGGCGTTGCCGACGACCTGGACGGTGCTCACCGTCATGTTGAGCGTTGCGCGCCCGAGGACGAACGCTTCCTTGGGCACGATGTCCGACAGCAGCGCGATGGTCGCGGCGAGGGCGGAGTGCATGACGGCGACGAGCACGAAGCGCATCCACCACGGCAGTGACGGGATGACCTGGATGCTGTCGACGCAGGCGGCGACGACGCCCGTCATCATCATGGCGGTGCGCGGGCGCAGGAGGTCGCTCGAGGCGAGCAGGTAGCGCGACGTGACGAGCTGGACGAGTGGCCGGCCGAACATGACCAGCGCGGTCAACAAGGGGGAGTGCGTCTGGTCGAACATCATGACGCCCAGCGTGGACGTCCCCATGACGGCACTGACCATGAGCAGCATCAGAGAGATGAACAGCGCGCGGAACTCGGCGTTCGCGAAGAGGCTGCATTAGGTGGTCACACCACAATCTGACCCATGTCTCGTATGGCTGTGACACCGGGGGTCACTTCACGATTCAACTTCACGAGCGATGCTTCTCGTGAGAAGGCCGCCCCCCCACGCAGTGCGCCCCGCCGAACGATCATCGCCCGCAAACGCGTCAGGGACGAGGCGTTTCCGGGCGATGCTCGACAAGGGAAGCGCGATTACTTCAGCTGCCCGCTCGTCAGACCCAGCAGGCGACGAGCGACGACGAGCAACTGGATCTGCTGCGTGCCTTCGAAGATGTCGAGGATCTTCGCGTCACGCGCCCACTTCTCGAGCAGCTCGCTCTCGGCGTAGCCGTCGACTCCGACGAGTTCGACGCACTGCAGCGCGACGTTGACGCACGTGCGGCCCGCCTTCGCCTTCGCCATCGACGCCTCCATCGAGTTGGGCTTGCCGTTGTCGGCCATCCACGCGGCACGCAACGTCAGCAGCAGCGCCGACTCGTAGTCGGCCTCCATCTGCACGAGGCGCGCCGAGGCGTACGTCTGGGCGGCGACGGGTGCGTCCCAGTCCTGGCCGTGGCCGGCCTTCTCGAGGGCCGCGCGGGTGAAGTCGAGGCAGGCGCGCGTCAGACCGACGGCCATCGCCGCGACGAGGGGGCGCGTGTTGTCGAACGTCTGCATTGCGCCACCGAAGCCGCCCTCGGTGCGGATCTCGGGGTCACCGAGCAGATCGTTCGCGGGCACACGGCAGTCCTCGAGGACGAACGCCGCCGTGTCGGAGGCGCGGATGCCGAGCTTGTGCTCGAGACGCACGAGTTTGAGGCCAGGGTTGGAGCGCTCGACGACGAACGACTTGATCGCCTTCTTGCCGAGCGAACGGTCGAGCGTCGCCCATACGACGACGAGTTCGGCGCGCTCACCGGAGGTGACGAAGATCTTCTCGCCGTTGAGGACGTACTCGTCGCCGTCCTTCGTCGCGGTCGTACGGATGTTGCCCGAATCCGAGCCGGTGTCGGGCTCGGTGATCGCCATGGCAGCCCAGCGGTTGCCGTAGCGCTCCTTCTGCTCGTCGTTCGCGACGGCGGCGATGGCGGCGTTGCCGAGGCCCTGACGCGGGATCGACAGCGTCAGCCCGACGTCACCACGGCACGTCTGCATGATCGACAGCGCCGAGCTCATGTTGGCGCCGTTCTTGTTGACCTTGCCGGCCTTCGTGCCGGACGCGGGCTTCGTCACGCCCGTCGCCTCGTCGGCGTCAGTGCTGGCCGGGGCCTGGTCGGTGCCGTCCTTGGCGCGCGTGGAACCGGCGGCGCCCGCGCCGTTGCTCGCACCCGAGTCGGTCATGCCGTCGATGAGGGCGGAGACGAGGTCGAGCTCGGCGGGGTAGGTGTGCTCGGCGAGGTCGTACTTGCGGCTGACGGGGCGGAAGACCTCGTCGGCCATCGAGCCGGCCTGCTTGACGAGGGGGACAAACTTCTTCGGGATCTCGAGGTCGATCATCACTGGGTCCTTTGCTGAAAAAACGCGGAAAGAGGAGGGCTGGTGGCGCAGCGGAGCGGCGAGCTCAGACGCTGACGCCACCTTCGAGGACGCCGGCGCCGCGCAGGTCGCGGTACCAACGCTCGTTGTCGAACTCCTTGACGAAGCCGTGTCCGCCGAGCAGTTGCACGGCGTCGGAGCCGATCTGCGTGGCGTGCATCCCGACGAGCGCGCGGGCGTGAGCGATGGTCTCGGCGGCACCGGCGTCGTCTCCGGCGTCGAGACGCGCCGCGGCGCGCAGGGTGACGAGGCGCAGCCCATCGAGTTCGATCGCGATGTTCGACACGGTGAACGCGACGGCCTGACGGTGACCGATCGGCTCACCGAACGCCTTGCGCTCGACGACGTACTGCCTGACCTGATCGAGCACGGCGCGGCCGGTGCCGCACGCGAGGGCGGCCCACGCGAGGCGCGAGCGGCGGATGGCATCGAGGGTGTCGTCAGCCTTGCCGAGCAGGTTCTCGGCGGGCACGCGCACCCCGGCGAGGTGCAGGCGCCCGGTGTGCGCAGCGCGCACGCCCATCGCCGGCTCGTCGCTCGTCGTCAGGCCCTCGGTGCCGGCTTCGACGATGACGAGGCGCGCGGCGCCGTCGAGCATGACGCTGATGACGAACAGTTCGGCGGCATCGGCGCACGGCACGAGCGCCTTCTCGCCGGTGATGACGAGGTCGGCGCCGTCCCGGGTGGCCGTCGTCGCGGGGGTGCGCGGGTCGGCGAGCGGGCCCGCTTCGGCGAGCGCGAGCGCGGCGACGGCGGGCTTCTTCTCGTCGGTGAAGGCGGGCAGGTAGGTCTCCTGCTGCGCGGACGTGCCGTAGCCCGCGATGGCGGTCGCGACGGCGGCCGGTGCCATGATCGCAACGGCGAGGCCCATGTCGCCGCGGGCGAGCTGCTCGAGAACGAGGGCCGTCATCACGGCGCTGCGCTCCTCGGCGATGCCGCCGAGCTCGGCCGGGACGCCGACGAGCGTCAGGCCCATCTCGGTGGCCTGCGCACGGATCTCGTCGGGCAGGGCGCGCTCCGCGTCGGCCTTCGCCGCGGCGGGACGCAGCAGTTCGTCGGCCAGTTCGGCGGCGACGGCGGCGATCGTCTCCTGATCCTCGGTGGGCGTCAGGTCGAACTCGCGGCGCGGCTTCGTCGGGGCGGTGCGTGCCGCGTCGCCCGAGCCGGCCTTCTTGGTGAAGGCGCGCCCGGCCACCGTCTGAGCCTTGAAACCGGACTTGCTGCCCTGGTAGAGGGCACGCTCGACCTTGGAGCGGATCGCCGGGTTCTTGAGCAGATCGTGCCCGCCGGCCTTGGCGAGAAGGCGCAGTGCGATGGCCTGGCCCTTGTCGGCGAGGGAGGCCTGGTTGGTGGTCGAAGTCATCTCGGCCCTTTCCGTGAGTGACGGTGCGTCGGGGTGTGCGAGCGCCGTTCGAGGCGGCGTGACACGCGGCTGAAGCCGAGGTTACCTGAACGTAGGTACGCGCGGTATCGGTAACCGGGGACTGGCGTGCGGGCGAGGACGACCCGCTCCGGGGCGTGCCGCGCTAGGGTGCGGATCGTGAACATTCGCCGCGCCACCCAGGATGACGTCCCCGAGATCGTGCGCCTCAAGGCGCTGCTCATGATCGACGGGTGGCCCTTCGACATCGAACTCGACGACGCGTGGCGCGAACGGTGCGCCCGCGTCGCGCGCCAGCTGCTCGCCTCCGACGGGTACGCGTGCTTCGTCATCGACCGCGTCGAGGGCGCGGGCCCCGGCTCGCCGCTCGCGTCGTGCGTGACGGCGACCGTCGAACAGCACCTGCCCGGCCCCGACGGCTCGGGTCGCTCGGCGTACGTCGGCGACATGTGCACCGACGCCGAGTTCCGCGGCCGCGGCTGCGGCACGGCACTGCTCGACGCCGCACTGCAGTGGTGTCGCGAGCAGGAGGCCGGCTGGGTCTCGCTGTTCTCCACCGAGAGCGGCGACGCGCTCTACCGCAAGGCCGGTTTCAGCGACGAAGGGCCGTTCCAGCACCTGTCGATGGCGTTGTGACTCTCGGCCGCCCGCTGCGTCGATGACGTCGCGCGAATGTGACCGAGCTTCGCAGAGGTGGACGACAATCGCCGATGTGGACGGGATTCGCCGTTGGGGCGGGTGCTCAGCGGCCCAGGGAGCGGGTGCGGGCGGCGGCGACGACGGCGTCGAACGTCTGCTCGTCGATGTGTGAACCCTCGCGTCGCACCCTGGTGACGTCGAGTTGCAGGACTCGGTCGAGGCGCACCTCGCTGCGTCGTCCGCGGTTGTCCCAGGCGCCGGAGCCGACGTCCATCCAGTGACGCCCCGCCTGAGCTTCCTGCGCGGCGTCACGGTCGTGATCCTTGCTCGTCAGTGGAAGCGCGAGGACGACGTCTTCCAGCTCCGGGTGCCGGGCGATGACGAGAACCGGACGATCCTTGCCCTGCGAGTGGTCCTCCTCGTACGGCACCCACGCCCACACGACCTCACCCGGATCGGGATGCCCGTCGTCATGCGGCGCATAGGCCGTCGCGGGTAGCGGGGCCGTCCAGTCGCCACCATACGGGTGCGCAGAGCCGGCCGGACGAGCGTTGGGCGCGTCGTCGTGACGGTGCGACGTCGGTGCACCCGCGCGGCGTCCGTCGGGCCCGACCGTGGCGTCGGCGCGGCGCCGCGTGGACGACGTTCCACGGCGTTCGGGGTCGAGGAGCGCATTCATGCCCCCACGTGCGAGGGCGCGGGAGAGGCGGACGGCGACGGTGCGCAGGTTCATGGTCCGAACGTAGCCCGTCCGGGCGAGCGCCGGGTGCGGGGCACGCGCCGGCCGCCCGGTTGCGCTCTCACACGAACGACGGACGCAGGTGACGACGGGTGATGAAACGCACGCCGTGCGCACCCCCTCAGCGGCTCGGGGTAGGGGTACGGGTGCGGAAGAATGGATCGGTGACCGAAGCAACCGCGCTGCATGACATCTGCGACGACGAGGCCGTCGACGCCGAACGCTCGAACCGCCACGGCAGCTACCCGCGAGCCGGTCTGGCGATCCTGGCGCTGGCGCTCGGCGGTTTCGCCATCGGCACGACGGAGTTCGTCACGATGGGTCTGCTGCCGCAGATCGCGCGGGGTCTCGGCATCTCGATTCCGAGCGCCGGTCACGCGGTGTCGGCGTACGCGCTCGGCGTGGTCGTCGGTGCGCCTCTCGTCACGATGCTGTTCGCGAAGGTGCCGCGCAAGAACGTCCTGCTCGGACTCATGGTCGCGTTCTTCGTCGGCAACATCGGCTCGGCGCTCGCCTCGAGCTACCCGATGCTGCTGCTCGCGCGCTTCGTCGCGGGCATGCCGCACGGCGCGTTCTTCGGCATCGGCGCCGTCGTCGCGGCCACCCTCGTCGAGAAGCACCGGCGCACCTGGGCCGTGTCGATGATGCTCGCTGGCCTGACGGTGGCGAACATCGTCGGCGTGCCCGTCTCGACGTGGCTCGGGCAGCATCTGGGCTGGCAGTGGCCGTACGCCCTCGTCGCCGTCATCGCGTTGCTCACCGTCGTTGCGGTGTGGTTGTGGATCCCGCACCAGGGCTCCCTGGGCGTCACGTCCGTCACCGGTGAACTGAAGGCGTTGACGCGCCCGCAGGTGTGGTTCGCGCTCGCGATCGGTGTCGTCGGCTTCGGCGGCATGTTCTCGACGTTCAGCTACATCGCGCCGACGATGACGGAGCTCACCGGCTTCTCGGACGCCGTCGTGCCGGTCATCCTGGTCATCTACGGCATCGGCATGACGGCGGGTGCGTTCCTGTCCGAACGCGTCGCCATGCGCGGGCTCATGCGCGGCATCTTCGGCTGCCTCGTGACGATCGCGATCATCCTGTCGCTCTTCGGCTTCGCCGCGCACAACAAGGTCAGCGCGGTCGTGTTCGTGTTCCTGCTCGGCTGCGTGCCGACGATCATGGTGCCGATGATCCAGACGCGGCTCATGGACGTCGCCCACGAGGGCCAGTCGCTCGCGGCCGCTCTCAACCACGCGACGCTCAACGCCGCCAACGCCCTCGGCGCCTGGCTCGGCGGCGTCGTCCTCGACGCGGGGCTCGGGTACGAGTGGTGCTCGCGCGTCGGTGCCGTGCTCGCGGCGGCGGGCGCCGTCATCACGCTGGTCTCGGCATGGACGTCGCGCCGCGCCGCCGTCGCAGGCTGAGCGCGCCCCTGGTGGCGCGAGGTGGCCGCGCTGATTCGCCCAGCTCTGCCGTCATCGTGGGCACGCTCGGGCCGTGCGGATCAGCCTGAGGACGCCGTCCGATCGCTGACGAGCTTCGCGGCGAGAACACCGCCGATCGCGCCACCGAGGTGACCCTGCCACGAAACGTGGGTGCTCTGCGGAAGCACACCCCACAGCACGCTGCCGTAGACGACGGCGAGGACGAGCCCCACGACGACCTCGGGCCAGCGGCGCGTCCAGAATCCTCGGACCATGAGGTACGTCAGCCACCCGAAGACGACGCCCGAGGCACCAGCGACGGCCGTGTACGGCGGGCTGAGCAGCCACGCGGCGAGCCCCGACGTGCACGTGACGATGAACGTCACACGCGCGAGGACGGCCAGGCCGCTGAGGGCGAGGACGAACCCGAGCGGCAGCAGCAACGCACTGTTCGCCTCGAGATGAGCCCACCCGTAGTGTGCGAACGGCATGGTGAAGATCGACCACAGGTCGCTCACCTCCCAGGCCTTCAGGGAGGCGGCGGCGTCGATGGCGTGGTGCGTCAGCACGTCGAGGGCCTCGATGATCCACAGCGCGGCGACGATCAGTGCGGAGACGACGGCGGATTGCTTGACGCGCTCTGCCGCGGGGCGAAGGGTGTGGTCGAGATCCATGGGCTGGCCTCCTGTGGGGAGTGGCTCGTCGGGTCCACCGGTATGGCGTGGGTGATGCGTCGTCGGTTCGACAACGCGTGCTCGACGACACCCGATCGACGCGTATCTGTCTCGCATCGTAGTGGGGCTCTCTTCGCGTGCGCTGGATGCACGTGTCGCGTCGGCCGTCGTACGTGACGCGTGCGGCAGGGGTGTCGGGGCGTGAAAGAATGAAGGGTCGCCGGTGTGCTCCTCGCGGGGCGCGACGGGCGGCCGCAGATCGATGCGTCATCGCCGCCTCCAGGGCGCGCGGCGGCGAACACCGACCCGACGAACTTCGAGGTATCACGTTGTCACCCATGGCCCGCAAGGCACTCGAGCCCGCCGCGACGCCGCCGGAGCAGATCCGCAACTTCTGCATCATCGCGCACATCGACCACGGCAAGTCGACGCTCGCCGACCGGATGCTGAGCAAGACGGGCGTCGTCGAGGATCGGGCCATGCGTGCGCAGTACCTCGACCGCATGGACATCGAGCGCGAGCGCGGCATCACGATCAAGAGCCAGGCTGTGCGCATGCCGTGGGAGCTCGACGGTACGACCTACTGCCTCAACATGATCGACACGCCGGGGCACGTCGACTTCACCTACGAGGTGTCGCGTTCGCTCGCCGCGTGCGAGGGCGCCGTCCTGCTCGTCGACGCCGCGCAGGGCATCGAGGCGCAGACGCTCGCCAACCTGTACCTGGCGATGGAGAACGACCTCACGATCATCCCGGTACTCAACAAGATCGACCTGCCGGCCGCGCAGCCCGAGAAGTACGCCGCGGAGATCGCCGGCCTCATCGGCTGCGAACCGGAGGACGTACTCAAGGTCTCCGGCAAGACGGGCGTCGGTGTCGAGGAACTGCTCGACGTCATCGTCGAGAAGCTGCCTGCCCCCGTCGGTGACGCCGACGCGCCGGCCCGCGCCATGATCTTCGACTCCGTCTACGACACCTACCGCGGCGTCGTTACCTACGTCCGCGTCGTCGACGGACGGCTCAGCCCGCGCGAGAAGATCGAGATGATGTCGACGCGCGCGACGCACGAGCTGCTCGAGATCGGCGTCAACTCGCCCGAGCCGATCCCGACGAAGGGCCTGTCCGTCGGCGAAGTCGGCTACCTCATCACCGGCGTGAAGGACGTGCGCCAGTCGAAGGTCGGTGACACGGTCACGAACGCCGCGAAGCCCGCGTCCGAGGCGATCGGCGGCTACTCCGACCCGAAGCCGATGGTGTTCTCGGGTCTGTATCCGATCGACGGTTCCGACTACCCGATCCTGCGTGACGCCCTCGACAAGCTGAAGCTCAACGACGCGGCGCTCGTCTACGAACCGGAGACGTCGGCAGCGCTCGGGTTCGGTTTCCGCGTCGGCTTCCTCGGCATGCTGCACCTGGAGATCACGCGTGAACGCCTCGAGCGAGAGTTCAACCTCGACCTCATCTCGACCCTGCCGAACGTCGTCTACCGGGTGACGACGGACGACGGCGTCGTCAGCGAGGTGACGAACCCGAGCGAGTTCCCCGAGGGCAAGATCGCCGACATCACCGAACCCGTCGTGCGTTCGACGATCCTCGTGCCGAGCGAGTACATCGGCGCCGTCATGGAGCTGTGCCAGGCCCGTCGCGGCAACCTGCTCGGCATGGACTACCTGTCCGAGGAGCGCGTCGAGATGCGCTACACGCTGCCGCTCGCGGAGATCGTGTTCGACTTCTTCGACGCCCTCAAGTCGAAGACGCGCGGATATGCCTCGCTCGACTACGAACCCGCGGGGGAGCAGAGCGCCAACCTCGTCAAGGTCGACATCCTGCTGCAGGGCGACACCGTCGACGCGTTCAGCGCCATCGTGCACCGCGACAAGGCGTACGCCTACGGCACGATGATGGCGACGAAGCTCAAGGAGCTCATCCCGCGTCAGCAGTTCGAGGTGCCGATCCAGGCGGCCATCGGCACGCGCGTCATCGCCCGTGAGAACATCCGCGCCATCCGCAAGGACGTGCTCGCCAAGTGCTACGGCGGCGACATCAGCCGCAAGCGCAAGCTGCTCGAGAAGCAGAAGGAGGGCAAGAAGCGCATGAAGATGGTCGGTTCCGTCGAGGTGCCGCAGGAGGCCTTCATCGCCGCGCTCAGCCAGGGCGAGTCGGCGGAGAAGAAGAAGTGAGCAAGCCCGGTTACGTTCCGGGTGCGACGTCCGGCCAGCCGTCGGAGGGCGCGGGGGAGCACCCGCAGGTCGGGCCGCGCCCGCTCGCACGCACGCGCTCGTTCACGCGCCGCGGCGGCCGGATGCCGGAGCGTCACCATCGTGCGCTGAGTGACAACGGTGAGCAGTACGTCCTCGACGTTCCCCGCAAGCCGGGGACGACCGAGCCCGTCGATGGTTTCCGGCTCGACATCGCCGAGGTGTTCGGACGCCGGGCGAAGCTCGTCGTCGAGATCGGTTCGGGCGCGGGGGATCAGATCGTCCATGCAGCGCTCGAGCACCCCGAGACGGATTTCATCGCTCTGGAGGTGTGGCGTCCCGGCATCGCGCAGACGATCTCGAAGGCCGTCCACGCGGGCGTGACGAACGTGCGTCTCATCGAGATCGACGCCTCCGAAGCGCTCGATCGGCTCTTCGCGCCGGGCAGCGTCGACGAGGTGTGGACGTTCTTCCCCGACCCGTGGCCGAAGACGAAGCACCACAAGCGTCGTCTCGTGCAGCTCGGCTTCGCCGACGTCGTCGCCGACGTCCTCGTGCCCGGCGGCACCTGGCGCCTCGCGACCGACTGGGCCGACTATGCCTGGCACATGCGTGACGTCGCCGAGGCGTCGCCGCGCTTCACCAACCCGTGGACCGGGCGCCTCGCGGACGCCGGGGACGCCCACGTCGATCCCGAGGGCGCGCGCGGAGGGTTCGCGCCGCGCTTCGAGGGCCGCACGACGACCCGCTTCGAGACGAAGGGTCTCAAGGTCGAGCGCATCGTGCGCGACCTCGAGGTGAAGCGAGCCAACTGAGCGGTGCCGCGCGGCCCCCACGGCGTTCGGGCTCGGTGTCCCCGGCGCGGCTGATCGGGCGCGAACGCGATACTCGCGGGTAACCTTGGGGCCATGAATCAGGTCTACGGCATGTACAAGAAGCTCACAGCGAAGAACGACAAGGCGGGGCGCGCAGCGTTCTCGGCCGCGTTCGCGCTCAAGGCGCCCTACTTCCGCACGGTCGCCCCGATGATCCAGACGATGGAGCCGCACCGCGGCGTCGTGAAGATCAAGAAGTGGTGGGGTGTGCAGAACCACATCGGCACCGTGCACGCCATCGCCATCGCCAACGGCATGGAGTGCGCCATGGGGCTGCTCGCGGAGGCGACGACGCCCGACGACATGCGCTGGATCCCCAAGGGCATCACGCTCGACTACGTCGCGAAGACGCCCGGCGACATCGAGTGCATCGCCGAGACGACGCCGGAGGACTGGGACAAGGAGCCGCCGTTCCAGGTCGACGTCAAGGTGACGGGGCGCCTCGTCGAGGACGGCACGGTCGCCGTCGAGGGCATCATCCCGATCTACGTCTCGGCCAAGAAGAAGAAGTGACGTTCACCCCGCCGCCGTGGCCAGAAGCGCCGCGGCGGCGGGGTTCGTCAACCGCCGTGGGCCGGCCCAGACGGCCCTCAGGTTGCGGGTGAGGTCGACGCCGTCGACGCCGACCTCCACGAGGGTGCCCGCACGCAGCGCGTCGTCGACAGCGAGCCGGCTGAGGACGGCGGGAGCCGTCCCGGCCGCGGCGGAAACCCGCACGGCGGCGTTGCTCGCCAGCTCGAGCGCCGGGGGAGCGACATCGAGCGGCGCGAGGGCGCGGCGCAAGGCCACCCGCGTGCCCGAGCCCGACTCGCGCGCGACGAGCGGTGTGGCCGCCAGTTCCTCGGCGCGGACACGTGAGCGCGCGGCCCACGGATGCTGCGGCGCGACGACGAGGACGAGGTCGTCATGCGCGACGACGACGGAGTTCAACCCTGGCGGAGCGCCGGGGCCCTCGATGAACCCCAGATCCACCTCACCGCCGCGTGCCGCGGCGAGCACCTCCGTCGTGTTGCCGACGGCTACCGAGATGCCGCGCGTCTCGCCAAGCGATGGGTCGTGAGGGGAAGCGCCACCGGCGCCCGCGCCACCCGCGGCGTGCTGCCACCCCGCGATCCATCCCGGTAACAGGTGTTCGGCGACCGTCTGGCTCGCCATGACGACGAGGGGCGCCTGCGTACGAGCGCGCAGTGCCGCGACTCCCGTCTCGAGGGCGCGCGCCGCCTCGAGCGTCGCGCGCGCCCATTCGACGACGAGCAGGCCGTCGGTCGTGACGCGGGCACCGGTCGTCGCGCGATGGATGAGCGACAGGCCGAGCCCGCGCTCCAGCCGGGCGATGCTGCGACTCGCGTTGGGTTGCGCCACCCCGCAGCGTCGGGCGGCCGCACTGAGCGAGCCCTCATCGGCGAGTGCCACGAGCAGTTCGAGCGTCGCGAGGTCGGGCCAGGTCGTCACCACTCCAGCCTATATGCGAAACGCATACCCCCATGCCGGATATAGGGCTACCGGGCGAGCCGACACGGCGGGAGCATGGAACCCATGAGCACAGCCACCGCCACCGACGTCATGCCTCACCGCACCACCGGCTCGTTCTTCGCGAACACGACGGTGCCCGCGGCGTCGCCGGCTTGGTACGGCAGTGTCATGGGCAGCGCCATCCTGGCGACGCTGAGCGAACTGCGCACCGACGTCATCCCGTTCGGTCACCTGCTCGCCGTGGTGTTCTGGCTCATCGCCTGTACGTTGCTCGTCGCCCTCACCGCCGCGTTCGTCGTCCGTATCGCTCGTGACCGCGACGCGTTGCGTGCGAGCATCGCGAACCCCGTCGCGATGGCGCAGTGGGGCATGGTCTCGATGGGCGTCCTCGCCGTCGGTTCGGCGACATCGGCGGTGCTCCCGACAATCTCCGCGGGCCTGAGGGACGCAGCCTGGCGGGCCGACCTCGTCCTGTGGGTCATCGGCACCGTCATCGGCCTCGCCACCGCCGTCGCCGTGCCGGCCCGTCTGCTCGTCGCCGACCCGAGCACACCGACGACCGCGTGGGGTCTGGCGGTCGTGCCGCCGATGGTCTCGGCGACCGCCGGCGCCGGCATCGTCGGTTGGCTGAGCGACCCGCAGGCGCGCGTATGGGTGCTGCTCGCGAGCGCGGCCTGCTTCTTCGTCGCGCTCGTGCTCGGGGTCATCATCTTCGCGATCGCCTACCGCCACCACTGGCTCGTCGAGCCGCTGCCGCTCGCGGCGTCGATCACCGCGTGGCTGCCGCTCGGCGTCGTCGGTCAGTCGACGGCGGCTGCGCAGGCCATCGCGAGGCAATCGGCGTCGATGCTGCAGGGCCCGATCGCGACGACGGTGACCCAGGCCGGGCACGTCTACGGCTACGTCATGCTGACGATCGGGGTGCCGCTCGTCGCGTGGGCGCTCGCCATGACGGTGCGTGGCTTCACGAAGCGCATGCCGTTCAGCCCAGGCTGGTGGGGCATGACGTTCCCCGTCGGCACGCTCGTGCTTGGCTCGTCGATGCTGGGGCTCAGCTCGCACCACGCGATCTTCACCTGGGCCGGTGCGGCGCTGTATCTCTTCCTGCTCGGCACCTGGAGCGTCTGCGCGATCAGCTCGCTGCTCGCGGTGTGTCACCAGCGCGCTCTGCGTCACGCCTGAACGCGGCGATGAGCTGGGCGCGGCAGGGATGGACGGCAACGGTGCGACGCCGAGCGGTGCGACAATGACCAGATGCCGCAGATGCCCGACGGAATCCCCGCCCCTGACGACGGTGCCCTCCCGTCCGCTGCGCTCGCGACGCTGGCGGGCGGTGCGTTCGGGCTGTACGTCCACGTGCCGTTCTGCGTGACGCGCTGCGGTTACTGCGACTTCAACACCTACACGCTCACCGAGCTCGGTGAGCCGGGCGCGAGTGTCAGCACATACGCGGACGCCGCGCTGCGCGAGCTGGATCTCGCGGCACGTGAGCTGGGCGAGGCGCCCAGCGGCGTCCCCGTCATCGAGACCGTCTTCATCGGCGGCGGCACCCCGACGATGCTGCCCGCCGACGACCTCGTCCGCATCCTCGCGAAGGCGCGCGAGCTGTTCGGTCTCGCCGAGGGGTGCGAGGTCACGACGGAGGCCAACCCCGATTCGGTCGACGAGACCTACCTGCGCACCCTCGCCGACGGTGGTTTCACGCGCGTCAGCATCGGCATGCAGTCGGCCGTCCCGCACGTGCTCGCGACGCTCGAGCGCACGCACGACCCGGCCAACGTCGAACGCGCCGTGCGCGCCGCGAAGGACGTCGGGCTGCAGGTCAGCATCGATCTCATCTACGGCGCGCCGGGTGAGAGTCTCGACGACTGGCGCACCTCGCTCGACGCGGCGATCGCGCTGGAGCCCGACCACATCAGCGCCTACGCCCTCGTCGTCGAGGAGGGCACGAAGATGGGGGCGCAGGTGCGTCGCGGCGAGCTGCCCCTGCCCGATGACGACGACGAGGCCGACAAGTACGAGCTCGCCGACGCCTTGCTCGCGGATGCCGGGTACGACTGGTACGAGGTGTCGAACTGGGCGCGCTCGCCGCAGACGCAGTGCCGCCACAACCTCGCGTACTGGCGCGACGAGCCGTGGTGGGGTGTCGGCCCCGGCGCGCACAGCCACGTCGGCGGCGTGCGCTGGTGGAACGTCAAGCATCCGCGCGCCTACGCCCAACGCGTCAACGCGGGGCTCTCGCCGGCGCTGGCACGCGAACTGCTCGACGAGCGCCAGCGCTATGAGGAACGCGTCCTACTCCAGGTGCGCCTCGCCGAGGGACTTCCTCTCGACATTCTCGACGAGGACGGGCGACGCGCCGTCGCCGGCCTCGTCGCCTCGGGGCTGATCGACGGCCCGTCAGCGGTGCGCGACAAACGAGTTCGTCTGACGCTGCGCGGTCGCCTGCTCACCGACACCGTCGTGCGGGCGCTGCTCGCGATCTGAGCCGCGCGCACCGAGACGCCCGCCTCCCGGGGCTGGCCTGCCTCAGGGGCGATCCCCGGGCCCCTGCGTGCCCGCCTGCGCCGACCCCGACGACCGAAGGGGGCGCCGATGAACGGCTCCGACTACTCGACGACGACGCTGCCGCTCCTGTTCGTCTTCATCTCCTTCGTCGTCACCTTCCTCGTGACGCGCCTCATCCGCGCCGGCAAGGGTCCGTTCAAGGACAACGTCTCCCAGGACGGCGTCCACGTTCACCCCGCCGTCTAAGGCATCTTCGCGCTGCTTGGCCGGCGCGGTCATGAACACGGCGGCCGAGAGTTCGGTCTTCCGCGTCCTGGGGGCGATCCTCATCGGCGCGGGCGCCTCGCTCATCCTGGGCGAGTTCGCGTTTTCCGGAGGCGGTGATCTTGGGCGAGAAGTCGACGCCCCCGAGCAGGTGGTTGGCGCCCCAGACGATGGTGATGGCGGCGATGCCGCCCCGTGCGCCGACGAGCCAGGAACCCAGCGCGCCCTCCTTGACGAAGCCGAGGTCGCGTGAGGTGATGTGCCAGGCCCGGCGGAAGACGAAGGCCGCGATCGCGAGCTGCAGCGCCATCGTCACGACGCCGATCGGCGTCACGAGGCCGTTCTCGCTGTCGCCGAACAGATCACCGACGGCGGCGACGAGACTGCCAGCGAACATGGCGAGCAGCAGGAGGCCGAGGGCACCGAGGACGTTCTTGAGCGCCGAACGCTTGTCGACGGCGGCGACGCCCTCGCGCTAACGGGGGGCCGGGGTCAGGGCAGGGATGATGATTCTTTTCTTAAATCGGGTAGCACGAAGCGCCGCGGCACGGGGTGCCGAGGGAACGTTGTCAGGGGTGGGGGCGAGCCCAGCGCTCACACGAGGTGCGCTGTTGGGGCGGGGCGTCGCGACGTGGGCCGCATCAGTTGAGGATGCGGATCTGGAACGGGTAGTCGTAGCTCTCGCCACGCGCCGAGCGCAGCGCTCCCTTGACGTGGCACCACGCGGCGACGAGGAAGATGACGGCCCAGAGCACGAGCGCGACGGGAATGCCGACGAGGGTTAAGACCAGAACCCAACCGACGATGTAGAGAATCGAGAACGCAACGTTGAAGTTGAACGCCCCGGCCGCTGCGCGGCGCACCGCGGCGGAGCGGTTTCTGTAGATGAACCACACGATGAGCGGGCCGAGGAAGCTCACCCATCCCGCAGACAGGATCGCGGCGGCCGGCGCCGACAGGTGCGCGACGATCGAGGCGGCGCGCTCGTCATCGCTGAGGTGACCCTGGCCGGTGACGGGCGGCTCGGCGCCGTACGGAGCGCCGGCCAGCCGTCCGGCTCCCTGGCCCTGCGTGCGCTCGTCGGGGTAGGGGTACGGCTGGGAGTTGCTCACGACGTCTCCTGGTGTCGAAGGGTGAATCTCTCGTTCACTGACCATGATTCCGTGTCTGCGTCCCGAGCGCATCCCCCGCGGGATCGATATTCGCGGGCCCCGGCGTCCATCCCGGGGATGATGTCGGCGCACGCCGCGCCATCCCGGCGTCTCACTGCTGCGCGGGGTCGGTGACGAAGTCGATGAGCTCCTCGACGCGTCCGAGCAGTTCGGGTTGCAGGTCGGCGTACGTGCGCACGGTGCCGAGGATCTGCTTCCATCCGCGCGCGACGTCCGCCTGCGTCGCGTGCGGCCAGCCGAGCTCGGCGAGGATGCCGTGCTTCCACGACTGCCCCTTGGGGATGACGGGCCACTTCGACCAGCCGAGCCGCTCGGGTCGTACGGACTGCCACACGTCGACGTAGGGGTGGCCGACGATGAGCACGTGGTCGCGTGCCTGCGGCAGGGCGCGTGCCTTCTCGACGATTCGTGCCTCCTTCGTGCCGGGCACGAGGTGGTCGACGAGGATGCCGAGGCGGCGTCCCTTCTCGGGTCGGAAGTCGCGGATGACGGCCGCGAGATCGTCGACGCCCTCGAGGTATTCGACGACGACGCCCTCGATGCGCAGGTCGTCACCCCACACCTTCTCGACGAGTTCGGCGTCGTGCCGTCCCTCGACGAAAATTCGCGAACCCAGCGCGACGCGCGCCTTCGCCCCGGGGACGGCGAGCGAACCGGACGCCGTCCGCCCGGCCTGCGTCTGCTGCTCGGCGAGGCGCGCGGCGGTGGCGGGTCGGGGCGCAACGAGTGTCACGGGTTCGCCGTCGACGAGGAAGCCGGCGCCGAGCGGAAATCCGCGGGCCTTGCCGAAGCGGTCCTCGAGGAAGACGACGTGCTGCCCGCCCGACTTCTCGACGCGCACGACGGCGCCGACGTAACCGCTCTGGGCGTCCTCGACGACGACGTCGAGCTCAGCGGGCACCTCGCGCGAACGCCCACGTCGAGGCGCGCGCCAATCGCCGGAGAGGACGTCGGAGCCGTAACGGTCGGTCATGGCGATCAGGGTAGAACCGCCCACCGACAACCGCCGTCGCGGCGCGCCGAGAACGATGGCCGCGGGCGCAGCCAGGCGCCCGTCGCGGCGTCGCCGAGGGCCGGGGAGCGCGCGCCTGCCGACCGACGGACGATGGACGACGGCGCGAGGGAATCGCCCGCGACGCTGTGGGCGAACACACCCCGCATGATTTGGCACTCGCTCGGCGTGAGTGCCAATCTTGGACGGACTGCAGATCGAAGGACGGTATCGAGGCGCGGGAGGTGAGCGCATGAGCGACGAACGGCGGCTCGAGGTGCTGCGCGCCATCGTGCAGGACTATGTCGCGACGTCCGAACCGGTGGGTTCGAAGGCGTTGCTCGAACGTCATCAGCTCGGCGTCTCCGCCGCGACGATCCGCAATGACATGGCCGCCCTCGAGGACGCCGGTCTCATCTCCGCGCCGCACACCTCGGCCGGTCGCGTGCCCACCGATGCCGGCTACCGAATCTTCGTCGACCGCCTCAGCCAGGTGCGGCCGCTGAGCGCGACACAGCGTCGAGCGATCGAGACGTTCTTGCGTCAGAGCGTCGACCTCGACGACATCGTCGAGCGCACCGCCCGGCTGCTCGCCACGCTGACGAACCAGGCGGCCGTCATGCAGTACCCGTCGCTGCGGCGCTCACGGGTGCGGCACATCGAGCTCGTGCCGGCCGCCGAGGGGCGCCTGTCGCTCGTCGTCATCCTCGACTCAGGTCGCATCGAGCAGCGTCTCGTCTCCGTCGCCTCCGCCGACGACGAGCGCCTCGTCCAGACGCTGCGAGCGCGCGTCAACGAGGTCTCCGGCGCGCGGTTGCTCACCGAGGCCGCCGCGGCCATGACCGAGCTGGGCGCGGAGTTCGAGCCGGGGCAGCGTGCGGACGTCGACACGATCGTCGCGACGATCGCCGCGGTGTTCGCCGAGGACCGGGAGGAGCGCGTCGTGCTCGCGGGGACGGCGAACCTCGCGCGTGCCGGGCTGCGCGACGACGCGGGCCTCAGCGTCAGCCGTGTTCTCGAGGCGCTGGAGGAGCACGTCGTCCTCATGCGCCTCATCAGCACACGCGACGACGATCCGACGCACGAGGTGACCGTCCGCATCGGCGCCGAGAACGACTTCGCAGGCCTCGAGTCGACCTCGCTCGTGACGACGGCCTACGGCAGCGACGCCGTCGCGACGCTCGGCGTGCTCGGCCCGACCCGCATGGACTACCCGCAGACGATGGCGAACGTGCGCGCGGTCGCCCGCTACGTCTCCGAACTTCTCGAGCAGTGATGGCTCGGGCGCACCACGACCACATGAGTGATGAAATCTTCACCCGTCGAAAGCAAGGATGCTCGTGAACGACTACTACGCCGAACTCGGTGTCACGCGTGAGGCCTCCGTCGAGGAGATCAAGCGCGCCTACCGCAAGAAGGCCCGCAAGCTGCACCCCGACGTCAACCCCTCCCCGGAGGCGGCCGAGGAGTTCAAGCGCGTCGGGCAGGCCTACGACGTGCTCGGCGATCCGCAGAAGAAGGCGGCCTACGACCAGGGCGTCGACCCCTACGCGCCCGGCGGTGGCGCCGGGTTCAGCTTCAGCGACATCATGGACGCGTTCTTCACGGGGGGTGCCGCAGGGGGAGGCGGCGGCCCGCGCAGCCGCGTCCAGCACGGCCAGGACGCGTTGCTGCCGCTCGACATCCAACTCGCCACGGCCGTCTTCGGCGGCGAGCAGGAGCTGACGTTCGACACGGCCGTCGTCTGCTCGACCTGTCATGGCGACGGTTCGCGTCCCGGCACGGGCAAGCACACGTGTGACGTGTGCGGCGGTGCGGGGCAGACGCAGCAGGTGCAGCGCAGCTTCCTCGGCCAGGTGTTGACGTCGCGTCCGTGCACCGCGTGCCAGGGGTACGGCGACATCATCGACAGCCCGTGTTTCGAGTGCGACGGCAACGGCCGCAAGCGCGACACGCGCACCATCACGATCAAGGTACCCGCCGGCGTCGACACCGGCACGCGCATCCAGCTGCGTGGTGAAGGCGAGGTCGGCCCCGGCGGCGGCCCCGCCGGTGACCTGTACGTCGAGGTACGCGTCGAGAAGCACCCGATGTTCCAGCGTCAGGGCGACGATCTGCACTGCTCGCTCGAGCTGCCGATGTCGGCCGCGGCGCTCGGCGCCACGGTGCCGTTCGAGACGCTCGACGGCTCGCGCGACATCGACATCAAGGCCGGCACGCAGCCCGGCGACGTCATCACCCTCAAGGGCCTCGGCGTCACGCGGCTGCGCACCGACAACCGCGGCGACCTGCTCGTGCACGCCAACGTGCGCACCCCGAGCAAGCTGACGGCCGAGCAGGCCGACCTGCTGCGTCAGTTCGCCGAGTCGCGCGGAGAGGACTCGCCGGCGCCGAAGTTCCAGCCCGTCAACCAGGGCCTGCTCGGCAAGCTGCGTCAGGCCTGGAAGGGCTGAGGCGTGACCGCGCACCTCTACTTCGTCGCACCCGGCGCTCTGTCCGACGACATGGCGCCGGGTGCACCCGTCGTGCTCGCGGGTGACGAGGGACGCCACGCCGTCACCGTCAAGCGGATGGGTGTCGGTGAGCAGATCCTGCTCGCCGACGGCGAGGGCCTCGTCGCGCACGCCGTGGTCGCAGAGACCACGAAGGGCGAGCTGACGGCGCACGTGAGCGAGGTGACGCGCGAGACGCCGCCGGCGGTGACGTTCACGCTCGTCCAGGCGCTCGCTAAGGGTGATCGCGACCTGCAGGCGGTGGAGGCGGCGACGGAGCTCGGCGTCGACGCCGTCGTGCCGTGGCAGGCGGAGCGTTCCATCGTGCAGTGGAGGGGTGAGCGCGCCGAGAAGGCCCGCCGTAAATGGGTGGCGCAGGCCGAGGCGGCCACGAAACAATCACGACGGGCGACGCCCCCGCGCATCAGTGACCTCGTGACGAAGAACGCTGCGGCGCAGGCGATCTCGGCCACCGTCGCGGAGGGCGGCCTCGCGCTCGTCCTGCACGAGGACGCCGAGGCGAGTCTCGCGCAGGTCGAGCTGCCGTCGGCCGGTGACGTGATGCTCGTCGTCGGCCCCGAGGGCGGCATCACGCCCGCCGAGCTCGACGCGTTCGTCGCGGCCGGTGCCACGCCGGTGCGGATGGGCGCCACCGTGCTGCGTTCGTCGTCGGCCGGCCCGGCGGCGCTCGCCGCCCTGCTCGCGCGCTCGCGCTGGGTCTGAGCGCCCGAGCGACCACTAGACTGGAGACACGATGACTGACGCTTCCGCGCCCTCCGAGCGCACCCCTCACGACCCTGACGGCCAGGCTGCCTCGCAGCAGACGCGCATCGTCATCCCGCCCGACGTCGCGATGGTGCAGTTGCTCGGGCCGCAGGATCAGCTGATGCGCACGATCGAGCGCGCCTTCCCGCGCCTGTTCGTCTTTGCGCGCGGCAATGAGCTGACGATCGACGGCCCGCGCGAGGACGCGGCGATCGTCGAGACCCTCGTCGGTGAGCTGCTCACGATGATCGATGCGGGCCACCAGATCAACCGTGACGCCGTCGAGCGCTCTATCGGCATGCTGCGCGGCAAGAACGCGCAGCGCCCCGCCGACGTGCTGACGACGAACATCATCTCCAGCCGCGGGCGCACGATCCGCCCGAAGACACTGGGGCAGAAGGAGTACGTCGACGCGATCGACCGCAACACGATCGTCTTCGGCATCGGCCCGGCCGGTACGGGCAAGACGTATCTGGCGATGGCGAAGGCCGTCGCGGCGCTGCAGGCCAAACAGGTCAACCGCATCATCCTGACGCGCCCTGCCGTCGAGGCCGGTGAGCGCCTCGGCTTCCTGCCCGGCACGCTCAACGACAAGATCGACCCGTATCTGCGTCCGCTCTACGACGCGCTGCACGACATGATCGACCCCGACTCGATCCCGAAGCTCATGGCCGCAGGCACGATCGAGGTCGCGCCGCTCGCGTACATGCGCGGGCGCACGCTCAACGACTCGTTCATCATCCTCGACGAGGCGCAGAACACGAGCAGCGAGCAGATGTGCATGTTCCTCACGCGCCTCGGCTTCGGTTCGAAGATCGTCGTGACGGGTGACGTCACGCAGGTCGACCTGCCGGGTGGCACGACGTCGGGCCTGCGGGTCATCGAGGACGTGCTCACCGGAATCGACGACGTCCACTTCGCCCACCTCGACTCGAGCGACGTCGTGCGTCACCGCCTCGTCTCCGACATCGTCGACGCCTACGGCCGCTACGACGCGGCAGCCGAACGTCGCCGCGCCGAGGCGAAGAAGCGCCGCGAGGCGCGCGCCGGCGGCGAGGGGCAGCCGGCATGACGATCGACATCGCCAACGAGACCGACGTCGACGTCGAGCTGGACGAGATCCACGACTGCGCGCGCTACGCGATGGACGCGATGTTCGTCCACCCCAACGTCGAGCTGAGCATCCGCATCATCGACGAGGCAGCGATGGAGACGCTGCACGTGCAGTGGATGGATCTGCCGGGCCCGACGGACGTCATGAGCTTCCCGATGGACGAGCTGACGCCCGGCAGCGAGCGCGAGCCGTCCCAGGAGGGCATGCTCGGCGACATCGTCCTGTGCCCGAGCGTCGCCGCCGCGCAGGCGGCCGCAGCCGGGCACGACACGATGGAGGAGCTGCTGCTGCTCACCGTCCACGGTGTGCTGCACCTGCTCGGCTACGACCACGCCGAACCGGACGAGCGCGTCGAGATGTTCGAACTGCAGCGCACGATCCTGCTCACCTACCTCGCGAGCCGCGGGCGCAGCACGGAGGCGGGCACCATCCGCATCGCGCCGCCGTCCGGGCGCGAGTGACCCCGCAGACCTTGGGAGTGAACCGCACGTGACCATCGTGCTGATCGCCGCGCTCGTCAGCGTGGTCATGGGCTTCGTCTTCGCCCTCGTCGAGTCGGCGCTCGGGCGCGTGACGCGTCACCGCGTCGTCGCGCTCGCCGAGGAGGGCCACGCCGGCGCCTCGGCGCTCGGACGCATCGTCGACAACCACGCGACGGCGCTCATGGTGCTGACATTCCTGCGCGTCGGCGCCGAGATGACGGCCGCCGTCCTCGTCACCGTCGCCGCGACACGCGCGTTCGACGGCGCGTTCTGGCCGAGCCTCGCGACGGCCGTCGCCGTCATGGCGATCGCCTCGTTCGTGCTCGTCGGCGTCTCGCCGCGCACGCTGGGCCACCAGCACGCCGACAAGGTGGCGCTCGCGACGGCGCGGCCCGTCCTCGTCGCGCTCACGGTGCTCTCACCGCTCGCGCGGCTGCTCGTGACGCTGGGCAACGCGGTCACCCCGGGTGAGGGCTACAAGGACGGCCCATTCGACTCCGAGGCGGAGTTGCGCGAGTTCGTCGACCTCGCTGAGGATTCCGACCTCATCGAGGCCGACGAGCGGCGCATGATCCACAGCGTGTTCGAGCTCGGCGACACGATCGTGCGCGAGGTCATGGTGCCGCGCACCGACATGATCACGATCGACGGCTACAAGAGCCTGCACCAGGCGATGAACCTGTTCGTGCGCTCCGGCTACTCGCGCGTGCCCGTCATCGGCGAGAACTCCGACGACCTCGTCGGCCTGCTGTACTTCAAAGACGTCGTGCGGCGCACGCTCACCGGCGACGCGGACGCCATCGCCATCTCCGAGGTGATGCGCGATCTCGCGTTCGTGCCCGAGTCGAAGCCCGTCGACGCGTTGCTCAAGGAGATGCAGCGCGACCGCGTCCACTTCGCCGTCGTCATCGACGAGTACGGCGGCACCGCCGGCATCGTGACGATGGAGGACATCGTCGAGGAGATCGTCGGCGAGATCGACGACGAGTACGACCGCGTGACGCCCGGCGTCGAGGAACTGGGGGACGGCCGCACGCGCGTTCCGGCTCGCATGTCGATCGACGACCTGAGCGAGATGTACGGCGTCAGCATCGACGAGGACGACATCGACACCGTCGGTGGTCTGCTCGCCAAGCTCGTCGGGCGCGTGCCGCTCGTCGGCGCGAGCGGCGAGATCGACGGGCTGCGCCTCACGGCTGAGAAGATGGCAGGACGACGCCACCAGCTCGCGACGTTGATCGTCGAGCGTGTGGAACCCGAAGATCCCACCGACCCGGACGGGCGTGGGGACGAGCGCAGCGCCGAGACGCGCGGCGAGGAGACGGATCGATGACCGAGCACGACACGACCCACGACGGCGAGATCTACCGCGCCGGTTTCGCCTGCCTCGTCGGGCGGCCCAACGCGGGCAAGTCGACGCTGACGAACGCGCTCGTCGGCGACAAGGTGGCGATCACCTCGAGCAAGCCGCAGACGACGCGTCACACGATCCGTGGGATCGTGACGCGCCCCGACGGCCAGATCGTCCTCGTCGACACCCCCGGCCTGCACAAGCCGCGCACGCTGCTCGGTGAGCGCCTCAACGACGTCGTGCGCGAGACGCTGCTCGACGTCGACGTCATCGGGTTCTGCCTGCCCGCCGACCAGAAGATCGGCCCGGGCGATCAGTTCATCGCGAAGGACCTCGCCGAGCTGCAGCGCGTGCGCAAGCGCCCCGTCGTCGCGCTCGTGACGAAGACCGACACCGTCGATCGGGAGCGACTCGCCGAGCACCTCATCGAGGTCGACCGTCTCGGGGAGTGGGCCGCGATCGTTCCGTGTTCGGCAGTTTCGGGCAAGCAGGTCGATGATGTGGCGAACGTGCTGCTGGGTTACCTGCCCGAGTCGCCTCAGCTGTACCCCGACGACGTGCTGACCGACGAGTCGGACACCGTCATGATCGCCGAGCTCATCCGCGAGGCCGCGCTCGAGGGCGTGCGTGACGAGTTGCCGCACTCGTTGGCCGTCGTCGTCGAGGAGATGGTGCCGCGTGAGGATCGCCCGGCCGACAAGCCGCTCATGGACGTGCGCGTCAACATCTTCGTCGAGCGTCCCAGCCAGAAGGCCATCATCATCGGCCGCGGCGGTTCGCGGCTGCGCGAGGTCGGCACCACGGCGCGCGAGGGCATCGAGAAGCTGCTCGGGCAGCGGGTCTACCTCGACCTGCACGTCAAGGTGGCGAAGGACTGGCAGCGCGACCCGAAGCAGCTGGGCAAGCTGGGATTCAACTTCTGAGGTTTTCGTATGAGTGAGCACATGAAGGACCACGAGGCGTGGGCCGAGTTCGGTGACGTGCTGCGGTTGCCGATCAACCCCGAGACCGACTATGTCGGCGGGATTCCCTGGGAGGGAGCCGGGTTCAAGCCTGAGTTGCCGCTCGTCGACATCGGCCCCGGCTCGGGCCTGACGACGGTCGCGCTCGCCGAGCAGTTCCCCGACGCCGAGATCATCGCCGTCGAACCCGACCCGTGGATGCGCTCGATGCTCATGATGCGCATCGCCGAGCGCGACTCGCTGCGTGCACGCGCCACCGTCGTGCCGAACTCGATCCTCGACGCGTGGATGCCCGAGCAGATCGGTGGCGCGCTGCTGTTCAACGTCATCTACTTCCTCGGCGGACGCGCGCGCCTCGCGTTCTGGGATCGCATGGCGCAGGTGCTGCCCGAGGGCGCACCGATCCTCATGAGCCGCGCGTACGGCGTCGTCGACACGGGTGAGGAGCTCGTGCGCACGGCGAGTTCGACGATGGGGCGCAACACCTACGAGCGGTGGCGTCAGACGGTTCCGGTCAAGGACGGGCGCGTCGAGATCACCAACACGTACAAGACGATCCGCGGCGGCGAGGTCGTGCGTGAGGTGACGACGAAGATCGCGCCGTTCTCGCTCGACGAGGAACTCGTCGTCTCCGAGATCCCGATCGGCAAGTTCGCCATCGAGGAACTGAGCGAGAAGTACCTCGTCATCCGCCGCGCGCCCGACATCCGACGCTGAGCGCTCGTCGCCGACCGCTTGCCTGAGGTCTGAAAGTCCGCAATTCGTGATTGCAGTCCTCACGAGATGAGTTGAGGTCCGAAACCCTGCAGTGCAGAGTGTCGGACCTCAACTCGTCTGGGCCGGGTTCGCACAGCGTGGGAGGTCACACGACGCGCAGGGCCTCTCCGGGCGTCACCGTCGTGGCGCGACGCGCGGGCGGCAGGGCCGCGACGAGGACCAGCGCGAGAGCTGCGACGACGATGACGGCGAGCACCTCGAACGGTAGACCCCAGACGAAGCCGTCGTTGCCGGCCCCGATGAGCGACTGCGCGCCGAGCGAACCGAGCAGCACGCCGAGGGCGATGCCGACGAGCACGGCCGTCAACCCGAGCGCGAGCGACTCGCGCGTCACCATGCCGCGGATCTGACGCGCCGTGAAGCCCATGGCGCGCAGCATGCCGATCTCGCGGCGGCGCTGGATGACGACGAGCGACATCGTGCTGACGAAGCCGACGCCCGCGATGATCGAGGCGATGACGACGAGCGACATCATGAGGATCGAGACCATGTGCATGACGTCGAGCGCTTGTGCCCTCTCAGCGGCGCTCAGATCTCACGTCGTGATCGACTCCGACAGCGCGGCGCTGCCGGAGGCGAACGTCGTGACGAGGCCGACGCCGATGACGAGGCCGAGCGTGGCGCGCGTCGTGCGCATCGGGTCAGCGACGGCGTTGCGGCGTGCGATGCGCGCGTCGGGGCCGGCTCCGAGCAGGCGTCCGAAGATGGCGACCAGGCGCGGCAGGACGAAGGGCGCGCCCGTGATGAGGCCGAGACGGCGCACGCGCGCGTCGCGGTGCACGCCGAGCTCGGCGCAGATCGGGGCGTAGAGAAAGTCACCGAAGATGATGAAGGCGTGCGGGTCGACGAGCTGCATGGCGCCGCCTGCTGCCGCCAGGTCGAACATCAGGCGCAGGGTGTGACGGCGGACAAGGAACGCAATGAAGATCGCGACGCTCGCCGCCACGCCCCACCCGGAGCCGTTGCGGCCCGACATGACGCTGAGCGACAGCCCTGTCAGGGCAAGTGCAAAGAGCCCCTCGGCCGCCATGATCCAGCGTCGCGCACGTGGCCCGCGGCTCCAGATGTCGTTCACCCGCCCAGCTATTCACGCCGCGCGCCGGGCCGTCGTCATCCTGTGGTGGGATGAGCGCGCGGTAACGACGCACCGCCGGCGAGGAAGCTTGCGGCAGCCCGCCGCCGTCCGCCTGCTGGACGACGGCGACGTGCGGGTGGTGGTGTGGGGCGCGTCACCCCTAGGTTGGTGGCATGCGCACGGTTCGGGGAGTGAGTCTCCTTCTTCGTTGCCGCGGTGGGGCCAACTAGTCGGCCATCCTCACCGCGGGGTTGAATGGTGCTCGGCCGGCACCCGCAACGAACGCAGTGAGGCGAACACCACCCATGCACGGATCTCAGCAGCCGACGACGATGCCGATCGGCAAGTACGTCCCCTTCCACGAGCAGATCAAGGTCGACCTGCCCGACCGCACGTGGCCCGACAAGATCATCGAGAAGGCGCCGCGTTGGTGCGCCGTCGATCTGCGTGACGGCAACCAGGCGCTCATCGACCCGATGGATTCCGAGCGCAAGATGCGCATGTTCAAGCTGCTCGTGCAGATGGGCTACAAGGACATCGAGGTCGGTTTCCCGTCGGCGTCCGACACGGACTTCAACTTCGTCCGCGAACTGATCGACGGCGGCCACATCCCCGACGACGTGACGATCCAGGTGCTGACGCAGTGCCGCGACCACCTCATCGAGAAGACGTTCGACGCCATCAAGGGTGCGCCGAGCGCGATCGTCCACTTCTACAACTCGACGTCGGTGCTGCAGCGTCGCGTGGTGTTCAACCTCGACGAGGACGGCATCGTCGACATCGCCCTGCAGGGGGCGCGGTTGTGCAAGAAGCTCGCCGAGACGATCCCCGAGACGAAGGTGTACTTCGAGTACTCGCCCGAGTCGTACACGGGAACCGAGCTCGAATTCGCGGCGCGCATCTGCAACGAGGTCATCGGCGTCATCGAGCCGACGCCCGATCACAAGATGATCATCAACCTGCCGGCGACCGTCGAGATGGCGACGCCGAACGTGTACGCCGACTCGGTCGAGTGGATGTCGCGTCACCTCGACAGTCGCGAGTCCGTCGTGCTGTCGCTGCACCCGCACAACGACCGCGGCGAGGGTGTCGCGGCTGCGGAGCTGGGCTACATGGCGGGCGCCGACCGCATCGAGGGCTGCCTGTTCGGCAACGGTGAGCGCACCGGCAACGTCTGCCTCGTCACCCTGGGCATGAACCTGTTCGGTCAGGGCATCGACCCGATGATCGACTTCTCCGACATCCAGACGATCCGTTCGACGGTCGAGTACTGCAACCAGCTGCCCGTCGGCGAACGTCACCCGTACGGCGGCGACCTCGTCTTCACGGCGTTCTCCGGTTCGCACCAGGACGCCATCAAGAAGGGCTTCGACGACATGGAGCGTCAGTCGAAGGAGACGGGCAAGTCGATCGACGAGCTCGTCTGGGGTGTGCCGTATCTGCCCGTCGACCCGCACGACGTCGGGCGCTCGTACGAGGCCGTCGTGCGCGTCAACAGCCAGAGCGGCAAGGGTGGCGTGTCGTACCTGCTGAAGAGCGAGTACAACCTCGACCTGCCGCGCCGCCTGCAGATCGAGTTCGCTGGCGTCGTGCAGCAGTGGACGGACACAGCCGGCGGCGAGGTGACGCCGCAGTGGCTGTGGTCGACCTTCTCCGACGAGTACCTGCCCGGCACCGGTGAGGGCGAGCGCGCCTGGGGTCGTTTCAAGCCGGTCGGCAGCCAGCTCGACTCGACGGACGACGGCCGCGACAAGATCACCGTCCGTCTGCTCGATCGCGGCGAGCCCGTGACGATCTCGGGTGAGGGTAACGGACCCATCGACGCCTTCTTCGACGCGCTGAGCACCATTGACGTCGACGTGCGCCTCCTCGACTACACGGAGCACACGCTCTCGTCCGGCGAGGATTCGAAGGCTGCGGCGTACGTCGAGTGCGCCATCGGCGACCGCGTGCTGTGGGGCGTCGGCATCCACGAATCGACGGTGCGTGCGTCGCTCATGGCGATCCTGTCGGCCGTCAACCGTGCCGAGCGTGACGCGGAGGCGGCTGCGGCCTGACGGCTGGGCCAAGGGTTGTGGAGGTTCGCGCTCTGGGTAGCGCGAACTTCCACAACTATTTCGGTGTTCCGCGACGCATGAGGCACTCGGTGCAACACGGCATAATGGGACGAGCGGGTGGAACCCAGCGACCGGGGAAGGTGCTGGGCTCCACCCGCTTCGTCGTGTCAGGGTGACGGGCGTTGTGCGACATACCGCGGGGAGCGCTCAGAAGAGCGCCGCATCCGATGACATGCCCGGTCGCCGATGCTTGGACGGGGGCAGCGGAGCGCGACAGGAATCGTGGGGGAGGCGTCGCAACTCTCGCTCGATCCAGCGCATGATGACGGCGACGACGTAGACCTGATGCTCGTCTGTCAGCGGGTGGTGCTTGACGATGCCGTGGTGCTTCGCGAGGCATCCGCGGCAACAGGTCGCCGTCGCGTGTTGAGCCAGGAAGACCGGATGGCCGCGCATCGGGGTCTGCCGGCCGTCGTTGTCGGGATTGGCAGCGGCGAGGCGCTCGCCGATGAAGCGCGCGGCATGGGTTTCGATCTCGCGACGCCCCCGATCGCGCGCGTACCGCGCATCGGCCGGGCTGAGATGGAACTTCGCCCTGAACGATGATCGCCCGATCCGGTCGAGCACGCCGTCAAGGGTTTCGACACTGCGGGTCGCAAGAGTGGGCGTCGAAGAACGGGGCCGTGGGTCGGGCATGGCTACTGCTCCCCAGGTCGTCGAGGCGCGGGCGCCGTGGGCGCGTCCTGTGGTCCCACGCCCCTCGGCTGCAGGCTGACGGCATGCGTCACGGGGTTGAATCTCATCTCACGTCGTAGGGCCGGAACTGGATGCTGATGCGAGGCCCGACGGACTTCGTCGTCTTCGGAACGGCATGCTCCCAGGTCCGTTGACAAGAGCCACCCATGACGAGCAGGTCGCCGTGGCCGATCTGGAAGCGCAGGCTCTGCCCGCCACCGACGGGGCGAAGCGCCAGTGTGCGCGGCGAGCCGATCGAGACGATGGCGATCATCGTGTCCTTCGTGCTCGAGCGGCCCTCCTTGTCGCCGTGCCACGCGACGGAATCACGGCCGTCACGGTAGAGGCACATGCCGGCGGTGGTGAATGGCTCGCCGAGTTCGGGGGCGTAATGGTCGCTCAGCGCGCGTTGGGCGTCGCGCATCACGGGGTCGGGCCAGCGTTCGTCGCCGCGGTAGAAGCGCAGCAAGCGGGGCGTGGTGACCTCCTTGTCCCACATGACGCGACGCTCGCCCCGCCAGTCGACGCCCGCGCTGCCACCGAGCATGAGGCGGCCGAACAACTCGTCAGCGCCGGTGATGAAGCCGGGGCGCAGGTCGACCCAGGCCCCGCGCGTCAGCTGGGTGCGACGGACGGCGCCTACGAGCGGACGCACGCCGACCTCCTCGACCTGGTCGAGCAGCGACCCCTGCAACCCTGCGAACATGTGTTCGATTATGCGCCTCTTGTCCTGACTCGTCCAGCCCCGCCCTTTACGCCCAGATGCACCCGGGTGCAGTTGGACGCAGGGGGAAACGGCGGGGGTGGGGGAGCAGAACGCATGTCGGCGGCTGAGGCATGCCTGGGGACGCATCCGCCCGACGAGTTGCGCCGTCAGCGGACGAGACGCGGGCCCGCTATCGCTGACGCAGGCAACCGCGAGACAATGGAGACATGCCTCCCCTCTACCGTGACGCCGCCATCGTGCTGCGCACCCACAAGCTGGGGGAGGCCGATCGCATCATCACGATGCTGACGCGCAATCACGGCAAGAAGCGCGCCGTCGCGAAGGGCGTGCGCAAGACGAAGTCGAAGTTCGGGGCGCGTCTCGAGCCGGGCATGGTCGTCGACATCCAGCTGCACGAGGGGCGCAACCTCGACGTCGTCACTCAGGTCGACCTCCTCGCCTCCTACGGCGACGCCATCGCGCAGGACTATCCCTCCTACACCGCGTGTGCCGCGATGCTCGAGACGGCAGACCGGCTCTGCGAGGATTCCGACCGCGTCGTGGCCCACTTCAACCTTCTCGCCGGGGCGCTCGCAGCGCTCGCGCAGCGTCAGATCCCCGCGCATCTCGTACTCGACGCCTACCTCGTGCGTTCCGTCGCGACGGCCGGGTGGACGCCGAGCTTCATCGACTGCGCCGGCTGCGGCGACCCCGGCCCGCAGCGTGCGTTCAACCTCGCCGTCGGTGGCGCCGTCTGCCCGCAGTGCCGCCCGCCCGGATCGACCGCGCCGATGCCCGAGACGTTCGTCCTCATGGACGCCCTGCTGCGCGGCCACTGGAACGCCGTCGCCGCGACGAGCGACGACGCGCGTCGACAGTCGAGCAACCTCATCGCCGCATACGTCCAATGGCACCTCGAACACGGCGTGCGCTCGCTCAGGCACGTCGATCGCGGCGACTACACCGTCGTCGCTCGCTCGACCCCACCCGCGACACCCGCCGAGCCTGCGACGCACGACGCGCACCCGGCGTCCTGAGAGACTGTCCTCACCGAGACGTCGGGACACCTACGTCACGCAGCACGACGACAAGAATCACGACCCGAAGGACGACGCCCGTGCCGATCTCACCCGACCCGCACCCCAGCGGCGCCACGCCGCCCGCGATTCCTGCTGAGCTGGTGCCGCAGCACATCGCGATGGTCATGGACGGCAACGGGCGTTGGGCCAACGAGCGCGGTCTGCCGCGCACGAAGGGCCACGAGGCGGGTGAGGCGATGCTGATCGACGTCGTCGCCGGCTGCATCCAACTCGGCGTCAAGAACATCAGCGCCTACGCGTTCTCGACGGAGAACTGGCGCCGTTCGCCGGAGGAGGTGCGCTTCCTCATGGGCTTCAACCGCGACACGATCCGTCGTCGCGTCGACCTGCTCGACTCGTGGGGCGTGCGCGTCATCTGGTCGGGGCGCAAGCCGCGGCTGTGGCGTTCTGTCGTGCGCGAGCTCGAAGTCGCCCAGGAGCGCACGAAGAACAACACCGTCTGCACCCTGCAGATGTGCGTCAACTACGGCGGGCGCGCAGAGCTCGTCGATGCCACACGCTCGCTCGCTGACGACGTCGCGGCCGGCCGGTTGAACCCGAAGAAGATCACCGAGAAGACGATCCAGAGCTACCTCTACGCGCCGGGCCTGCCGGACGTCGACCTGTTCGTGCGCAGCTCCGGCGAGCAGCGGACGAGCAACTTCCAGCTATGGCAGAGCGCCTACGCCGAGATGGTCTTCCTCGACACGCTGTGGCCCGACTTCGACCGTCGCAAGCTGTGGGAGGCCGTCGACATCTACGCCCGGCGCGACCGTCGCTATGGCGGAGCCGTCGACGCCGTCGCCGCTCAGCAGGCTGCGGACGACGCTGCGGCGGCAGCTCGTGCGCCGTCGAAGCCCAAGCCGTCCTACGACCCGGTGCTCATGGGGGACCCCGACGCTGACGGCGGCGGCATCTACGAGGACGACGGCCTCATCGACTGACCCGGCCCCCCTGCGATTTACGAAGGTCGACGAAAAGCGCACAGAGGGACGCAGTTCGCAGTGGTGTCAGATGCCGGCCGCGTCGCCTGATTCACCCCTCGAGACCGGAGTCCGGGGCAGTGCCGTCATGGTATTCAGTGCCGCCGTGACGCGTCAGCGCCGCCGTGACACGGTGGAGACGGCGCCTTCGTGAGGTGTTTGCGCCGTCGCCATGCGGCAGGGTCAGTGCCGTCGAGACATTCGGTGCGGTCCTGACGGGAGAACCCGCCGCAACGCTTCGGGCGACTCAAGGCCCCGCGTCAGAGGGGGCGGAAGCAGAGGCAGCGGCGGCGTCCTGACTGCACGCGCGACACAGCCCGAAGATCTCGAGCTGGTGGCTGACGGCGGTGAAGCCGTGCTCGGCGGCGATGCCGGAGGCCCAGCGTTCGACCGTCGGGCCCTCGACCTCGACGGTGCGTCCGCACCGTCGGCACACGAGGTGGTGGTGGTGCGTGGGGGAGCAGCTGCGGTAGACGGCTTCACCGTCGTCGGTGCGCAGCACGTCGACGGTGCCGTCCCCGGCGAGCGCCTGCAGGGTGCGGTACACCGTTGCGAGGCCGATCGTCTCACCGTCGGCGCGCAGCTTCGCGTGCAGATCCTGCGCGGAGCAGAACTCGCCGCAGCCGTCGAGCCTCTCGGCGACGGCGCGCTGCTGGCGTGTCGGTTTGCGCGCACTCATCGGACATCCGTCCAGACTCGTCGAAGCTCGAAGCGTCCTGCGCTGTCACACCGCATCATGCGTGCCTTTCGAGGTCTCGACGGCGGGTCGGTGGGCGTCCCAGTGGTCGCCGTGCGGCGCGTGGAACTCACCGTCGTGAAGGTAGTCGACGTGGTCGCCGTGAGGGACGGACGGGTGCCCGCAGCCCTGCCGGTGCTCGTGCGCGTGGTGCGCCACCCGTCGCGCCTGACGAGCGCGCACGGCGTGCACGGTCATCGCCACGAACGACGCGAGCAGGAACAGCGCGATCGCCGCGAGCACGACGGTACCGCCGGGCGGGGTGTCGAGGTAGTACGCGCTGGTGACGCCCAGCGCACCGCTGAGGCAGCCCACGACGACGGCTGCGGCCGTCGTCTGACGGAAGCTACGACCGATCAGCTGGCCCGTCGCGTTGGGCAGGATCATGAGCGCCGAGATGAGCAACAGGCCGATGACGCGCATCGACAACACGACCGTCACCGACGTCAGAATCGACAGCAGCAGATTGAGCGGCACGACGGGCAGCCCCACGGCCCGCGCGTACTCCTCGTCGTTGGCGACGGCGAACAGGCGCTTGCGCAGCACCGTCGTCGCGCCGACGGCGACGAGGGCGAGCGCGCCGAACTGCCACAGCTGGTCGCTCGTCGTCGTGAGGATCGAGCCGAACAGGTACTGACTGATCGACGTCTGCCCCGCGTTGTCGGCGCGTGAGAGCAGTACGACGCCCGCCGCGATACCGCCGTAGAACATGACGGCGAGGGCGACGTCGGCGTTCGTCGTCCCGCGCAGGCGGATGAACTCGATGATGCACGCCGCGACGACGGCCGCGATGAGCGCCGTCAGGATCGGCGAGGCGTGCAGGAGCACCCCGATCGCGACGCCGGCGAGCGCGACGTGGCCGATGCCGTCACCGATGAGCGACAGCCGTCGTTGCACGAGGAACACCCCGACGGACGGCGCGGCCGCCCCGACGAGCAGCGCGGCGACGAACGCGTATCGCATCGCCTCGAGGACGAACAGGTCACCCACGGTGGCCTCCGATCAGAGCGTGGAAGGGAGCGACGGGACGCACGGGCGCCCCATCAGAACACGTAGCGAGCGACTCAGCCACGACGATCCCCCTCCCTGAATCGCCCGTGATCGGGCGCGAACCTGGCGTCGTCGAAGGGTCCGCGCGCGTAGCCCGGCGCGTGGTGCGGCAGGTCCTCGGCGTGGTGGTCGTGGCCGCCGAGCGACGCCCCACCGAGCGACGCGCTGACGCGCTCGCCGTAGCGCGCGGGCGGTCCGTCGAACGTCACGGCGCCGTGCGCGACCTCGACGATGCGCGTGACGATGCCGTGCAGCGCCTCGATCTCGTGCGTGACGATGATCATCGTCACGCCACTCGCGGCGAGGCGCTCGAGCACCTCGGCGAGTACCTCCTGACTGGCGGTGTCGACGCCGGCCGTCGGCTCGTCCATGACGAGGATGTCGGGCTGCGCGGCCAGCGCGCGGGCGATGAGGACGCGTCGGTGCTGACCCCCGGAGAGGGTGGCGACGTCGTCGCGGGAGCGATCGGCGAGCCCGACCTCGGCGAGGGCCGCGGTGACGAGCCGGCGATCCACGGCGTCCGCGCGTCGGTACCAGGGCCGGTGCGGCAGGCGACCCACCTCGACGACCTCTTCCACCGTCGCGCGCACCGACGCCGACAGCGTGTGCCGCTGCGGCACGTAGCCGATGCGCGTGCGCGCCTTGAACGAAGATGCGGGCGTGCCGAACAGCTCGACCTGCCCGCTGACGTGGTCGTTGAGGCCGAGGATGCCGCGCATCAGCGTCGACTTGCCGGAGCCGTTCGGCCCGAGAACCGCGATGATCTCGCCGGGGTTCACCTCGAGCGAGACACCGCTGACGACCGCGCGGCCGTCGTAGCCGAACGCGGCGTCGCGCAGTCGCAGGATGGGGGAGACGCTCACGAGCAGCCCTGGCCCTTCTTCAATGTGGCGAGGTTGGATCTCATCACGGCGAGGTAGTCGCTGCCCTTGCTCGCGTCCGTCAACCCTTCGATCGGGTCGAGGACGTCGACGCGGGCGCCGGTCTGGGAGGCGATGGTCTGAGCCACCTTCGGCGAGACGAGGGTCTCAGCGTAGATCGTCGTCACCTTGTTCTTCTTCACGTAATCGCTGATCGACGACAGCTGCGCCGGCGTCGGCTCGGCCTCGGGGGAGACACCCGACGCGCCGCGCTGCGTCAGCCCATATCGTGCCGCGAGGTAGGCGAACGCCTCGTGGCCGGTCACGATCGTCCGGTTCGTGCAGTGAGCGAGGCCGCCACGGTACTCGGCATCGAGGGCATCGAGATCCTTGACGAGTGACGCGGTGCGCGTGTGGTATCCGTCGGCGTGCTCGGGGTCGTCCTTGGCGAGCCGGGCACCGATCGCCTGGACGACGGCCTTGTAGCGCACCGGGTCGAGCCAGAAGTGCGGGTCGGAACCGCCGGCATGGGAAGCGTGCTCGTGCTCGCTCTCGTCATGGTGGCCCTCCTCTTCGGCTGTGAGGTCGAGGTCGGCCTGCGGCGAGACGTCGAGTGCGCGCCCGGCCTTGGCGCTCGAGGCGACGGCGTCGTCGACGCTGGCCTGGAAGCCCTTCGCGTAGACGATGAGGCCGGCGTCCGCGACGGAGGCGACCTGGCGGGGCGTGAGCTCGACGTCGTGCGGCTCCTGGCCGGCCTTCGTCAGGTTCTTGACGGTGACGTCTGGTCCGCCGATGCGTTCGAGCGCGTACTGCATCGGATAGAAGCTCGCCAGTGTCTGGACGCGGCCGTCGTCGGTGCGCCCGTTCTCGGAGCCGCAGGCGGTGACGCCGAGCCCCAGGGCGGCGGTGAGAGCAACGGTGAACGAGCGACGCATGAACATGACAATGATTCTCACTCAAAGTGAGAATCATTGTCAAAACATGGGGTTACCTCGGGAACGCCAGCACGATCGTCACGCCCAGCGTCAGCACGATGACGGCGGCGCGCGCGAGGCGGTCGAGCGGGCGCAGCTGCTGCCACGACAGGTACAGCAGCCAGGTGAGGAAGGCGGTGACGAGGCCGAACGCGACGGCTCCGACGACGCCGCGCACCGCGATGCCGACGATCATGAGGACGGCGAGGACAGCGAGGATGACCCACTGCGGCAGGCGCGCCAGCGCCCCGATCGCCGGGTCGGAGGCGTGCATGGCCTTCGCGCGGCTCGTGCTGACGGAGACTTCGGGTCGTGGTTCGTTGCGTGACACGGCACCAGGGTAGTGGGCGCGGGCCGGGTGCTGCTCCAGTCGTCATGTCGCCCGCCTTGCGCGCGAGTGGGACACTGGAAGGCGATGACTGTTCTCGAAGCCCCTCCCGCACCCGGTGCGCTCGTGCGCGACCCGTCGGCGCTGCCGCCGCTGCAGATCGGACGGCACACCATCACCTCGCCCGTCGTACTCGCGCCGATGGCGGGCATCACCAACCGTGCGTTCCGGCGCCTGTGTCGTCAGTACGGCGATGACGGCTCCGTCGCCGCGGGTGCGAGCGGCGCGACGTCGCTCTACGTCAGCGAGATGATCACCTCGCGCGCTCTCGTCGAGCGCGTTCCGCTCACGATGAAGCTCATCGAGACCGACCCCGACGAGAACCCGCGCTCCATCCAGCTCTACTGCACCGACCCGCTCAACGCCGGCAAGGCGGCGCGCATCCTCGCCTCGGAGGGCCGTGCGGACCACATCGACCTCAACTTCGGCTGCCCGGTGCCCAAGGTGACGCGCAAGGGCGGCGGTTCCGCGCTGCCATGGAAGACCGAGCTGTTCCGCGGCATCGTCAGCGCCGTCGTGCGCGAGGCGAGCCCGTACGACATCCCCGTCACCGTCAAGATGCGCAAGGGCATCGACACCGATCACCTCACCTACCTCGAGGCGGCGCGCATCGCCGAGGGTGAGGGCGTCGCGGCCGTCGCGCTGCACGCCCGCACGGCCGCACAGGCGTACTCGGGCCACGCGGACTGGTCGGCGATCCGCACCCTCAAGGAGACCGTGACGAGCATCCCGGTGCTCGGAAACGGTGACATCTGGTCGGCCGAGGACGCCATGCGCATGGTCGCCGAGACAGGCTGCGACGGCGTCGTCGTCGGGCGCGGCTGCCTCGGACGGCCCTGGCTGTTCACCGACCTCGCCGCGGCCTTCGCCGGTTCCGACGCCCGCGTCGACCCGACGCTCGGTGAGGTCTGCGCGACGTTGCGCCGCCACGCGGAGTACCTCGTCGAGTTCTACGACGACGAGCTCAAGGGCTGCCGCGACATCCGCAAGCACATCGCCTGGTACTTCAAGGGCTTTCCGGTCGGCTCGCAGCTGCGTCATCAGCTCGCGCTCGTCGACTCCCTCGCCGCGCTCGACGACCTCGTCGCCGGGCTCGACCTCGACGCCCCGTGGCCCGGCGCTGCGGCGGACGGGCCGCGCGGTCGCGCGGGCAGCGAGCGACGCGTCGTCCTGCCCGACGGGTGGCTCGACACGCAGGAGCTCACCGCCGAACAGGCCGCCTGGGTGGCCGAGGCGGAGGCGGAGAACTCCGGGGGCTGACACGCCAGGCGTGTCACGGATCACATCACCCCGGTAGTTCATCGCCCCGTTGCACGCTCGGCATCCAGGAGGACTACCGTGGAGAACAAAGCGTCGCGATGCGGCGCGCCAGCAACACGACACATCAGCGCGTAAGGGGCATGTGGTGAACAACGTGGAGGGCGCGAAGAGCGCATCCGATTCCGTCGACGTCCTGCTCGTCGGCGGCGGCATCGTCAGCGCGACGCTCGGTGCCATGATCCAGCGGGTGCACCCCGAGTGGTCGCTCACCGTCTTCGAACGTCTCGACGAGGTCGCCCTCGAGAGCTCGAACGGCTGGAACAACGCGGGCACCGGCCACGCCGCGCTGTGCGAGCTCAACTACACGCCCGAGGCGGCCGACGGCAGCGTCAACATCTCGAAGGCCATTGCGATCAACGGCCAGTTCCTCACGACGAAGACGTTCTGGGGTTCCCTCGTCACCGAGGGCGCGATGCGTGAGCCGTCGACGTTCATCAACAACACGCCGCACATGGCGTTCGTGCGCGGCGATGCGAACCAGAAGTTCCTGCGCGAGCGCTTCCGCCTCATGAGCGAGCACCCGTTCTTCCACGACATGGAGCACTCGGAGGACTACGGCCAGATCGAGCAGTGGTCGCCGCTGCTCATCGAGGGCCGCCCGGCCGGTGAGAAGATCGCCGCGACCTACGCCCCGAGCGGCACCGACGTCGACTTCGGCGCCGTCACCCGTCAGCTGTTCGAGGACTTCGTCGCCCGCGGCGGCGCACTCGAGCTCAAGCACGAGGTCACCGACATCGAGCGCAATGCCGACGGCTCGTGGAACGTCACCGTCAAGAACCTGCGGGACGGCGCGACGCGCGTCGTGCGCACGAAGGTGCTCATGCTCGGCGCGGGCGGTTACACGCTCAAGCTGCTGCGCAAGGCCGGGGTGCCCGAGGTGAAGGGCTACGGTTTGTTCCCCGTCTCCGGCACGTTCCTGTCGACCGAGAACCCGGCCGTCACCGCCAAGCACCAGACGAAGGTGTACGGCAAGGCCGCCGAGGGCGCGCCGCCCATGTCGATGCCGCACCTCGATGCACGCATCATCGACGGCCAGCGCACCGCGCTGTTCGGCCCGTTCGCCGGTCTCGTGCCGAAGTTCCTCAAGGAGGGCTCGGTTCTCGACCTCTTCCAGTCGCTGCGCACCGACAACGTGCTGCCGATCGCGACCGCCGGCCTTGAGAACCTCGGCCTGACGAAAGTGCTCGCGCAGGATCTGCTCGCGAACCAGGCCAAGCGCATCGAGGCGCTGCACGACTTCGCGCCGACGGCCGTCTCGGACGACTGGAAGCTGTTCACCGCCGGCCAGCGCGCGCAGATCATCAAGCCCATCTCGGGCACGAAGGGCACGCTGCAGTTCGGCACCGAGGTGATCACCTCCGCGAACGGCACGATCGCGGGTGTGCTAGGCGCGTCGCCGGGTGCGTCGACCGCCGTCCCGATCGCGCTCGACATCCTGCGTTCGTCGTTCAAGGACGAATGGGAGCGTTGGGAGAACGAGCTGCGCAGCGTCATCCCGATGCTCGGCACCGACGTTGCGAGCGACCCCCACCGCGCGCTCGAACTCGAGGCCGAGGCTGACACGAAGCTGGGTCTGCCCAAGCGCGGCTGACCCACGCTGACACGACGAACGGCCGGCCCCTGCACGAGCGGGGGCCGGCCGTTCGCGTCTGTCACGGGTGGGGCAGCGAAGGGTGCGAGATCGCCGAGGGGCGCGACGGCTCGGTTCAGTCGCGTTCGACGGGTCGTTCGGGGTCGCTGATCCAGTCCGACCACGACCCGATGTAGACCGCCGGGTCGTCGAACACGCCGCTCACCTCGAGCGCGAGCGCGAGATGCGCGGCCTGCACGCCGGAGCCGCAGTAGACCCCGACGCGTTCATGACGTGGGATGCCACGCGCGGTGAAGCGCGTGGCGAGGTCGTCGCTCGTGAGAAAGCAGCCGTCGGCGCCGATGTTGCTCAGCGCCGGGATGTTGACGGCGCCGGGGATGTGCCCGGCGACCGGGTCGATCGTCTCGTTCTGGCCGGCGAAGCGGTCGGCGGGGCGGGCGTCGACGAGCAGGTGACGCGCGGCGAGCTCCTCCGCGCCGTCGGCATCGACGAGAGTGAGGTGGCGGGGCGTCGCGATGAAGTCACCGCGTTGCGTTGGCGTCGGATCGCCCCCCTCGAGCGCCCCGCCGGCCTGCTTCCACGCGGCGAGACCGCCGTCGAGCACCTGCACGTCGAGCTTGCCGAAATAGCGCAGCAACCACCAGCAGCGGGCCGCGGCGAGGCCGTTCGCGGCGTCGTAGACAACGACGGGCACATCGTTGCGGACGCCGGCGGCGCGCATCGCGTCCTGGAACCGATCGAGCGACGGCATCGGATGACGCCCGCCCGCGCCGTCGTCGCTGACCGCGTCGCTGAGGGCGTCCTCGAACTCAACCCAGCAGGCGCCGGGCAGGTGTGCGTGCAGGTACGCCTCGTGCATCGAGGGCTGCCCGAGCGCCCACCGCACGTCGAGCAGGTGGAAGCGTTCGCCGGCTTCTAGGCGTGCGGCGAGTCGGTGAGCTGACACGAGCGGGTGCGGCAGGTGCGTCATGCTGTCAGCGTAGCGAGCCGGGGCCCGGCGTGGCGCCCGATGCGACGGCTGTTGTCGGCGTCGTGTGGCACGCTTTAGGCATGTGCCGCAACATCCGCCCGCTCAACAACTTCGCGCCCCCCGCGACTGACGAGGAGGTGCGTGCCGCAGCCCTGCAGTACGTGCGCAAGATCGGCGGCTCGGCCAAGCCGTCGAGCGCCAACGAAGCCGCCTACGAGCGCGCCGTCGACGTCATCGCGCAGGCCTCGCGCGAGCTGATCGACTCTCTCGTGACGAGCGCGCCGCCCAAGGACCGCGAGGTCGAGGCGAGCAAGGCGCGCGCCCGCGCGGCGCAGCGCTACGCGGCGGTGGCGAGCTGATGGCCGACATCATCGTCGAACCCGTCGGCGAGGCCGAGCAGACCGTTCTCGACGGCTGGCTCGATGACGCGGCGCGCTGGAACATAGACGTCACCGACGTCGCGACGATCGACGCGGCGTACGAGAGTTACGTCGACCGGGTCATCGCGCAGGACGAGACCGAGCGCGAGGATCCGACGCCGTTCGTCGCGATGATCGGCTTCGCGCTGGGGCAGTGGTTGACCCTGGAGACGGTGCTCGAGTGGCGGGTCATCACGGACGCCGAGGGCCGCGACATCGGGCTGTCGCTGCCGGACGAGTCGAGCATCATGTTCCCGAGCGACTTCGTCGCCGATGCCTGGAACGAGATGCAGCGCGACTGGCTCGCCGACTGGGCACGCGACCTACGCACGCAGCTCGAGGTGCTTCGCTGAGCACGTACGCGGCGCGCGATCGGGAGCGCTTCGTCGCGGAGGATCGCACCCGCAAGCGCAGTGATCGTGACGACTTCGCGCGCGATCGAGCGCGCATCGTGCACAGCGCCTCGCTGCGGAGGCTGTCGACGAAGACGCAGGTGTGGCAGGCCGGGACGGACGACTTCGTGCGCAACCGGTTGACGCACTCGCTCGAGGTCGCGCAGATCGGGCGCGAACTCGCGGACGCGCTCGGTTGCAACTCGGACGTCGTCGACGCCGCATGTCTCGCGCACGACATCGGCCACCCGCCGTTCGGGCACTTCGGCGAGAGCGTGCTCGACGCGCTCGCGGCCGACATCGGCGGGTTCGAGGGCAACGCGCAGACCTTCCGGCTGCTGACGCGCCTCGAGGCGAAGCGGCACACCTCGGGAGGGCGCTCCGTCGGGCTCAATCTCACGCGCGCGACGCTGGATGCGGCGACGAAGTACCCGTGGCGCCGTGGCGAGGGCCCGGCGGGCACCACGAAGTTCGGTGTCTACGAAGACGACGCGGACGTCTTCGCGTTCGTGCGCACCGAGGCGCCGGCACGCACGTGCCTCGAGGCGCAGGTCATGGACTGGGCCGACGACGTCGCCTACAGCGTCCATGACATCGAGGACGCCGTCGCGGCCGGTGCGCTGGAGTTGCGGGCGTTGCGCTCGCCGGCTGAGCGTGCCGGCGTCATCGCCGCGGCGCGCGCCCGGTACGCGCCCGATCTGAGTGATGACGCGCTCGCGGAGGCCTTCGACGCCCTGCTGCACGACGACCTGCCGGCATCGTTCGTCGGTTCGCGCCGCGATCTGGCGGCGTTGAAGGACATGACGAGCAAGCTCATCGGCCGTTTCGCAGCGGCACCCGAGGACGCCACGCGCGCCGCGTACGGCCACCAGCCGCTCGCGCGGTACGACGCTGTGCTCGTCGTGCCCGACGACGTGCGTGCACAGGTCGCGGTCCTCAAGGGAATGTCGGCGCACTTCGTCATGTTCACGCAGGCACGCGAGGCGCAGCACCGGGTGCAGCGCGAGGTCGTCGAGTCACTCGTCGCCCGTCTCGTCGCTGATCCCGAGCGCATGGACGTACCTTTTCTCGACGACGCGCGCGCCGCGGCCGACGATGCCGGCGTGCTCCGCGTCGTCATCGACCAGGTCGCGTCGTTGACGGACGGGCGAGCGCTCGCGGAGGCGGCGCACGCCCCGTCGTGACGATCGGATGGGGTTGTCGGTGGCCGCGCCTACACTTACGGTGCGTGCCGAGCCGGCCGTGGCCGGGCATCGCGTGAGGTGGGAAGGAGTGACGTGGCGGGGCTGATCAAGGCAGAGGACATCGCTGCCGTGAAGGATCGCGTCAACATCGAGGACGTCGTCTCCGAGCACGTGACGCTGCGGCGCGCGGGCGCCGGTTCGCTCAAGGGGTTGTGCCCGTTCCACGACGAGAAGACGCCGAGCTTCACCGTGCGTCCCGCCGTCGGTGTCTATCACTGTTTCGGGTGCGGTCAGTCGGGTGACGTCATCTCGTTCGTCATGGAGACCGAGCACCTGTCGTTCACCGAGTCCGTCGAGCGCCTCGCCGCGAAGGCCGGGATGGTGCTGCGTTACGAGGAGGGCGAGCGGCCCGACCGTGAGCCGCCGGGGCGGCGCATGCGGCTCGTCGAGGCGCACCGCGTGGCGGAGGAGTTCTACACCGAGGCGCTGCTTCGCGACCCGTCTGCCCGCGCCGGGCGGGATTTCCTGCGCGCCAAGGGTTTCGACGGCAAGGCCGCGCAGCACTTCGGCGTCGGCTTCGCGCCACGCACCGGCGACGCGCTGACGGCGCACCTGCGCGCCAAGGGTTTCAGCCCCGAGGAGATGACGACTGCCGGGCTCGTCGGTCAGTCGTCGCGGGGCCTCTACGACCGGTTCCGTGGCCGCGTCGTCTGGCCGATCCGCGACATCACGGGCGACACCGTCGGCTTCGGCGCGCGCCGCATCTTCGAAGACGACCGCATCGAGGCGAAGTACCTCAACACGAGCGAGACGCCGGTCTACAAGAAGACCCACGTCCTGTACGGGTTGGACCTCGCGAAGAAGACGATCGCGCGCGAGCGACGCGCTGTCGTCGTCGAGGGCTACACCGACGTCATGGCCGCGCACCTCGCGGGCGTCGACAATGCCGTCGCGACGTGTGGCACGGCGTTCGGCGTGGATCACATCAAGTCGTTGCGTCGCATCATGCGTGACGAGGCCGGGGGCACCCCCGCGCGCGTCATCTTCACGTTCGACGGTGACGCCGCCGGCCAGAAGGCGGCGATGAAGGCGTTCGACGAGGATCAGCGCTGGGCGAGCCAGTCGTTCGTCGCCGTCGCGAAGGACGGGATGGACCCGTGCGACCTGCGCCTGCGCCAGGGCGATGAGGCGGTGCGCGGTCTCATCGAAGACGCGGTGCCGATGTTCGAGTTCGCCGTGCGCACGACGATCGCGGGGTTCGACCTCGACCACGCGGAGGGGCGCGTCGCCGCCATGCGCGCGGTGGCCCCCATCATCGCCGGCATCCGTGACCAGACGCTGCGGCCCGAGTACGTGCGCACGGTCGCCGGGTGGATCGGAGTCGAGATCGAGCAGCTCAGCGCAGCCGTGCGCACCGCGCCGCGCGGCAAGCTGAGCGAGCGACGCCCGCCGCGGCGGGAGGAGTCGCCGGCCGCATCGCGGCAGGGTTCTCAGCAGCCATCGTCGGGCCCCGGCGGTGGGCAGCGCGAGGGCCAGAGCGTGTCGGAGGCCGCTGAGCCGCAGCGTCCGAGCATCCCGAAGCCGAACCCGCGTGATCCGTCGATCGCGGGGGAGCGGCAGCTGTTGCAGGTGATGCTGCAGTACCCGGAGTCGTTGAAGGGCACCGTGTTCGATCAGCTCGTACCGGGGGACTTCAGCGCGCCGGCGCACCAGCTCATCCTGGCGGCGGCGATCGTGGCCGGCGGACCGGGTTCCGTGGCGTCGATCGGGGCGTGGAACGAGGCCGTGCGGCGCGGCACCGACCCGCAGCTGCATGACGTGCTCAACGAGCTCGTCGTCCGTGACCTGCCGACGAAACTCGACGAGGCGACGGGCCGCCCGGATGAGCGTTATGTCGCGGCGCTCATCCAGAACGTGCAGGAGGGCGCGCTCAGCTCGGCGATCGCCGATGCCATGGGGCAGCTTCGCCGGCTCGACCCGAACGCGCCGGGTTACGCAGACGCCTCCCGTGCAGCGAGTGCGCACCTGTTCCAGTTGCAGACGCAGCTCAACGCGCTGCGCGAGGCCGGTCTGAGATAGGTGCCCCGGGCGAGCGCAAGGCTGCGATTGTGAACGCGCGTCTAACCTTTGCTATAGTTACGGCGCGCCAAACGTTCGGGTGAGAGCCTGAACCGCTGGGTCGAGCATTCCCCTATAGCTCAATTGGCAGAGCATTCGACTGTTAATCGGAGGGTTCTTGGTTCGAGTCCAAGTGGGGGAGCATCACCGAGAACCGCCTCGTATCACCATGATACGGGGCGGTTCTCGCATGCTGTGGCGGCTCGTGCGCCGCTGAGCGCGTCCTGACGCAACACGACGCGGGGGCCTCGACCGATCATGGTCGAGGCCCCCGCGTCGTGTGCGCGAACGTCAGGTCGTGTGTTGCTCGCCGAAGTTGACGCCCGGGGCGCCGGTGACGGCGACCCCGGCGGTCACGCCCGCGCCCGGCCCGTCGCCGTGTTCGCCCGCGCCGGCTGCCTGCCCGCGGTTCTGCAGGCGCTTCTCGACGAGGACGGCGATCTTCGAGATCGTGTAGTTGAGCGCGATGTAGATGAGCGCCACGACGAAGATCATCGGCACGATGTTCGCCGACGAGACCGCGGCGT
This sequence comes from Dermacoccus sp. MPR-E5, assembly GCF_058809565.1. Classification (NCBI taxonomy): domain Bacteria; kingdom Bacillati; phylum Actinomycetota; class Actinomycetes; order Micrococcales; family Dermacoccaceae; genus Dermacoccus; species Dermacoccus sp. MPR-E5. The sequence continues at coordinate 163,028 of NZ_JBXASS010000004.1, forward strand.
TCTTGGCCTTGTAGAGCATCTCGCCGTAGAGCACGTTGTACCCCAGCGCGGTGTCCTTGAGCACGACGACGAGCTGGCTGATGAGCGTCGGCATCATCGCGGTGATCGCCTGCGGCAGCAGGATCGAGCGCAGGGTCTGCGTCTGTGTCAGACCGACGGACAGACCCCCCTCACGCTGCCCGTTCGGCAGCTGGTCGACGCCGGAGCGGATGACCTCGGCGACGACCGCACCGTTGTAGATGACGAGGGCGACGACCGTCGCGATGAACGGGTTGTTGTCGTTGTCACCGCGGGTCGAGAGCCAGCCGTAGACGAACAGCATCATGAGCAACACGGGCACGGCGCGGCCCAGCTCGACGATGACGCCGGCGACCCACCGCAGGGGCCGCACATGCGACATGCGGGCCATCGCGAAGACGATGCCGAAGACGGCGGCGCCGATCATGGCGGTGCCGGCGGCCTTCAACGTGCCGAGCAGGCCCGGCAGGATGTAGTCCTGCCACGTCGAGGCCTCGAGGAACGGCTTCCACATGGCCGAGGTGAGCTGGCCCTTGTCGTCGAGACGGCGGTAGACGAGCCACAGCAGGCCGAGAAGGACGAGGGCGCCGAGCACCGTCAGGACGGCGTGTCGCCGGCGGGCCTTCGGGCCCGGGGCGTCGAAGAGAACTCCGCTACTCATCGCTTCACCGCCAGTTTCTTGCCGAGGTAGCCGACGAGCAGACCCGTCGGCAGGGTCAGTGCCACGAAGGCGAGGGCCGAGGCGGAGAACGCCTGGTTGAGCAGGCCCGGGTCGTCCTCGGTCACCTTCGCCAGCATCGCGGCCATCTCCATGACGCCGATGACGACGGCGACCGTGGTGTTCTTCGTCAGCGCGATGAGCGCGTTGCCGAGGGGGACGATCGCGCCGCGGAACGCCTGCGGCAGGATGACCTCACGCAGTGACTGGCTGAACGTGAGCCCGATCGAACGCGCGGCCTCGGCCTGCCCGAGCGGGATCGTGTTGACGCCGGAACGCAGCGCCTCGCAGACGTAGGCGGCGTGGTACACCGTCAGGCCGAGCACCGCCAGGCGGAAGTTGTTCGTCGTGAAGAAGTCGGGGCTCTTGCTGTCCGCGAGCTCGACGCCGAGCTTGGCCCACAGCACGAGGTTGCACGACAGGATGATGAGCGTCAGGGGAGTGTTGCGGAAGATGTTGATGTAGGACGTGCCGAGGAAGCGCAGCATCGGCACCGGCGACATGCGCAGGACGGCGACGAGCGTGCCGAGGACGAGGGAGCCCACGGCGGCCACGAGGGTCAGCTTGATCGTCATCCACAACGCGTCGAGCAGATGATAATCGCTGAAAAGCGTTGACATGCAAGGCCTTTCAATGGGTGACGGTGACGGGCGCGGCGGGTGCCGCGCCCGACACCGCGCGTGGATCAGGAGCAGGCTGCCGGCTTCGGCGGGTTGAGCTTCGTGTCGTAGCGGAAGTCGGCGCCGAGGTTCGACTCGACGGCCTTCTTCCACTCACCGGAGTCGACCATCTTCGTGATGGCCTTGTTGACCTTCTCGCAGGTGTCCTTGTCGCCCTTCTTGAGGCCGACGCCGTACTTCTCCTCGGTGAAGGCATCGCCGACGAGCTTGAACTTGCCCTTGTAGGCATCCTGGTTGGCGTAGCCGGCGAGGATCGTGTTGTCCGTCGTCATCGCGTCGATGGCGCCGGAGGCGAGCGCGTCCGCGCACTCGGAGTACTTGTCGTACTGCTGGGGGACGAGGTTCGGCTGCTGCTTCTTCAGGTTGTCGACCGACGTCGAGCCGGTGACGGAGCAGACCTTCTTGCCCGCGAGGTCCTTGACGCTCTTGATGTCGCTGTCCGCCTTCGTCAGGACCGACTGGCCGGCGACGAAGTAGGGGCCGCCGAAGGAGACCTGCTGCTTGCGCTTGTCGGTGATCGAGTACGTGGCGAAGATCATCTTGACGGTGCCCGCCTCGAGCATCTTCTCACGCTGCTTGGAGGGCGACTCGACGAAGTCGATCTTGTCCTCGCCGTAGCCCATCTCCTTCGCGACGTACTTGGCGACGTCGACGTCGAGGCCCTTGTAGTCCGAGCCGGCCTTGAGTCCGAGGCCGGGCTGGTCGTACTTGATGCCGATCTTGATCTTGTCGCCCGAGCCGGACGAGCTCTTGTCGTCGCTGCCGCCACAGGCCGTCAGGCCGAGGGCGAGGGCGGCGACACCTGCGGTGGCGATGGCACGCTTCATGTCTGTTTCCTCCTGGGTTTGCTGACGGCCTGCGTCAGTGGGTGAGAATCTTGCCGAGGAAGTCCCGGGCACGATCGGTCGTCGGGTTGCTGAAGAACTGTTCGGGGGCCGCCTGCTCGAGGATGGCGCCGTCCGCCATGAAGATGACGCGGTCGGCGGCGCGGCGGGCGAAGCCCATCTCGTGGGTGACGCAGATCATCGTCATGCCGTCGGCGGCGAGCTGCGCCATGACGTCGAGGACCTCGTTGATCATCTCGGGGTCGAGCGCTGACGTCGGCTCGTCGAAGAGCATCACCTTCGGTTCCATCGCGAGGGAGCGGGCGATGGCGACGCGTTGCTGCTGGCCGCCGGAGAGCTGGGCCGGGAACTTCTTCGCCTGGTGGGCGACACCGACGCGTTCGAGCAGCTCCATCGCCTTCGCCTCCGCGTCGGCCTTGCTCTGCTTGCGGACCTTGATGGGGCCGAGGGTGACATTGTCGAGAATCGTCTTGTGGGCGAACAGGTTGAACGACTGGAACACCATGCCGACGTCGGCGCGCAGCTTCGCCAGCGCCGCGCCCTCCTCGGGCAGCGCCTTGCCGTCGATCGTGATCGTTCCGGACTCGATCGTCTCGAGCCGGTTGATCGTGCGGCACAGCGTCGACTTGCCGGATCCCGAGGGGCCGAGCACGACGACGACCTCACCGCGATTGACGCTCAGGTCGATGTCCTTGAGGACGTGCAGGTCGCCGAAGTGCTTGTTCACTCCGTCGAGCACGACGAGGGGTTCGCCTCGCTGGGCGGTGATGTCACTGTGCGCTGGGGCAGTGGTGGCTCCGGTCATGGCAGTGATCGTAGTCACGCCCACAGGACGCTACGGCGCCGCCGCGCTCATTCGTGACCTAATTGCTACACATGAGCGTGGATAGGTTGTCGATATCTACTGACCCGTCAGATCCCGCAGCACCCGCGCTCGTCTCACGCTGTTGACGACTCACGACCCCGGCTCCACCTGGTGGCCGGGGTCGCGAGCGAATCTGTGAGTGTCTCAGGCGGCGAGGACGCGTTGTGACGCTGCCGCGCGCTGCGCCGACTGGATCAGGGCGCGCGACGAACCCGACGTGAGCGTGCCGGTGAGCGACATCGTCAGCACCGGGGAACCGTCGACGCTCGTGAGCTGGAGGCCGACGCGCACACCGTCAACGTCGAGGTGGGCGCGCAGCTGCCCGACCGTCTCGGTCGGGATGCCGTCGATGACGAGCCGCCCCTGGACGTGCCTGCCCTCGGCGCCGGTGACGAACAGGCCGAGGCGCTCGCCGTCATGGACGATCTCGGCGATGTGCGCGACGGGGGTGTCGTCCTCCTCGAGGACCCAGTAGATACGGGGCGCGACGGCGTCGCGGGCCGGCTGCGCGAGCATGAGGACGCGGCCGTCCGTGCGGCCACAGGCGGCGAGAACGTCACGCTTACGCGCGGCGAACTCATCCGCGGTGAACGCGCCGAGGTCGTACGAGCGGAAGCCATGCGCCCACCGGGAGAGGCGTACGGGCAGGGCGAGGTCGGCGAGCCACAGTTCAGCTGCCTGGGTAGAGCTGACGGGCAGCGGCGCCGTCCAGGTCTGGTGCAGCCGCAGGCGGGCCAGTGCGGGCAGGCTCAGACCAAGGTCACTGAAAGATGTGTCGGTCTCGAGTGCCGTGCTCATGGTCGCCCCCTTCTGGTCGGCAGCTGCGGCGGGCGCCGACGAATGGGAACTCGCTGTGTGCGGCGTTCCTTTGAACGTAAGGCGGGGTGACAGGCGCCGACAAACCTTTGTCTAACGTTCTCAAGGTCGCTAATCTCTGCGTATGTCAACGCATGTCGAGGGGCTGCAGATCGGCGAACTCGCCGAACGCGTCGGGGTGTCGACTCACACCCTTCGCGCCTGGGAGCGCCGTTACGGCATCCTCAAACCGTCGCGCACGACGGGCGGCTACCGCGTCTACAGCGAACTCGACGTCCGTCGCGTCTCTGCGGTGCTGGGCCTACGCGAGCAAGGTGTGTCCATCGCGGAGGCCGCGCGCCGCGTCAACGCGAACGTCGTCGCCCAGATCCCGGCCGGCCGACGTATCGATGCCGCAGCCATCGTCTACGAGATGCACCGCGCTGTCGACCGGTTCGACGAGTTCGCCCTGAGTGCCGCGCTGGATCGGCTGCTGTCGTCGCATCGGCTCGAGGAAGCCTTGCGTGACGGCCTCATGCCGTTCCTCGTGCAGTTGGGCGGGCGTTGGGAGCGGGGTGAGGTGTCCGTCGCGCACGAGCACTTCGCGACGCAACTCATCCGCCGTCGCCTCGACAGCTACAGCCTCATGTGGGCCGATGGTGACGGGCCCCTCGTCGTCCTCGCCTGCCCGCCGGGGGAGCAGCACGACATTCCACTGCTCGTGCTCGGGGTGCTTCTCGCGCGCTCGGGGTGGCGTATTCGCTACATCGGCCAGGAGACGCCTGTCGCTGATCTTGCACAGGCGTGCTCGATCCTGCAGCCCGATCTCGTCGTCATGGCTGCGACGCGTGACACGACGTTCCGTCGCTCGCTCGACGAGCTGCGTGACCTCGCGCGCTCCTACCGCCTCCTCATCGGCGGGCGCGGCGCCACCGAAACCATCTGCGCCGACCTCGGCGTCGAGGCGATGTCGCAGGACGTCGTCGCCGCAGCTTCTGCACTCATCGACGAATCGGGGCGCACCGGACGATCCGACTCCGACGCCGCCGCACAGTTGGTCGGCTGACGCCACGTGGGTAACCCCACGTCACGGGGGTTAAACTCTCTTGCGGCCCGCGACGAGCGGGCGAGGGGCGGTAGCTCAGCTGGTCAGAGCAGGGGACTCATAATCCCTGGGTCGCGGGTTCAAGCCCCGCCCGCCCTACTCGGACGTCGTCACGCCGTCACGCCGAGGACGTCGTCATCTCGAGGCGAGCCGCCTTCTCGCAGGGCGTATGTCGGCGGCCGTCGGTGCGCGAGGGCGCGCCTCCCCCTACGATGGGCGCATGAGCAACGCGCCGTGGGTGAGCACCGGCCCGGCATCATCCGGTGAAGGCGCGCGGGAGAAGTGGCAGGAGACGACGCGCGTCCCTCTCGGCATCCTGGCGCTCGTCTTCATCGCCTCGTATGCCGCACCCATTCTCCGGCCGAGCCTGCCGACCGATGTCATCCTGACGTTCCATGCACTCAACGTCATCACCTACCTCGCGTTCGTCGGTGACTACTTCGCGCGCCTCCACCTCTCCCGCGACCGTCGCGGCTTCCTGCGCCACTCCGGGCTTGACGTGCTCGTCCTCGTCCTGCCCGCGCTGCAACCGCTGCGCACGATGCAGCTCATCGCCCTGCTGCGGCTGCTCGACAAGCGCCTCGGACGCACCCTGCGCGGCCGCATCGTCGCCTACCTCGGGTTCGCGACGCTGACGGTGCTGTTGCTCGGCGCACTCGCCGTCCTCGACGCCGAACGCAAGGCGCCGGGCGCCAACATCCACACCTTCGGCGACGCCCTGTGGTGGGCGACGACGACGATCACGACGGTCGGCTACGGCGAGCACCACCCCGTGACACCGAGCGGACGTGTCGTCGCCGCCTGCCTCATGTTCAGCGGCATCGCGCTGTTCAGTGTCGTCACGGGTTCGGTGGCGTCATGGATCCTCGATCGCGTCCGCGAGGAGGACGGCGAGGTCGCCGCCGACGACCGCATGCGCGACGAGGTCGAAGCACTCACCCATGAGATCCGAGCCCTGCGCGCCGACGTCGCGGAACTACGGGGCCGGACGGCGTCGCACCGGGCCGCAGCGCCCGAGAGCGACGACATCCTCTGAGCGGGCACTGCGAGACAGCTCGCCAGGACACGCGGGCGTGTCGCTCCCACGGGGTGAGCACCGCATGCGCCAGAGTGACAGGTTGATTCTTAGCCACGCCGCACGGGTGCTGGCCTGCAGCGTCGCCATCGTGCAGAATGGCGGCACACATCATCGGATTCCTGGGTGTGGCTGAGGTCGTTGGGGAAGACGTCCCTCGCGAACACCAGGAGGTTCGGATGTCGATGACTCGCGTCATGACGCGCGGGGTGGTTTTCGTGCACTCCACCCCCGCTGCGCTGTGCCCTCACATCGAGTGGGCGCTCGAGAGCGTCCTCGGCGCCGACGTCAACCTCGAGTGGACGCAGCAGCCCGTCGCGCCGGGCCTCGTGCGCAGCGAGTTCAGCTGGAGCGGCGAACCAGGCAGCGGCGCAAAGCTCGCGAGCGCGCTGCGCGGCTGGGATCACGTGCGCTACGAAGTCACCGAAGAACCCTCACCCGGCAACGACGGCTCACGCTGGTCGCACACCCCGAACCTCGGCATCCACCACACGTGGACGTCGGCGAGCGGCGACGCCGTCGTCAGCGAGGACCGCCTGCGCAGCGCCCTCGTCGCGAGCCAGGGCGACCCTGAGGAGTTCCGGGCCGAGATGGCCGAGCTGCTCGGCACCGCCTGGGACCAGGAGCTCGAGCCCTTCCGCTACGCCGGCGACGGCGCTCCCGTGCGCTGGCTGCACCGCGTCGGCTGACGCACCACACACGTCGAAGGCCGGGTGGGCGTCAGATCACAGTGGGATGTTGCCGTGCTGCCCGCGACGCGCGGGTGCGGCGGCCAGTGCCGAAGCGAGCGCTCCGCGCGTCTCGGCCGGCTCGACGACCTCGTCGACGACACCGATCTCCTGGGCGCGTTCCAGTCCACCCGCGAGCACGGCATGCTCGGCGGCTAGTTCCTCCTCGACCCGGGGACGCGCGGCCTCGTCGACCTCCGCGAGCCGGCGACGGTGCAGGATGCGCACGGCAGCGACGTGACCCATGACGGCGACCTCCGCGCTCGGCCACGCGAACACGCGCGTCGCGCCGAGGGAGCGGCTGTTCATCGCGATGTACGCGCCGCCGTACGTCTTGCGCGTCACGAGCGTCACGCGCGGCACGACCGCCTCGGCGAACGCGTGCAGCAGCTTCGCGCCGCGGCGCACCACGCCGTCCCACTCCTGACCGACGCCAGGCAGGTAGCCGGGGACGTCGACGAGCACGACGAGGGGGATGCCGAACGCGTCGCACATGCGCACGAAACGGGACGTCTTCTCCGCGGCGGGGGAGTCGAGGCACCCGCCGAGACGCATCGGGTTGTTCGCGATGACGCCGACGGTGCGCCCGCCGAGGCGCCCGAGCGAGGTGACGATGTTGGGCGCCCACTTCGCGTGCAGCTCGACCTGCTCACCCGCATCGTCGAACAGGTCGTCGACGAGGGGGTGCACGTCGTAGGCGCGCTTCGGGTTCTCGGGGAACGTGGCGCCGAGGTCGCGCTCTTCGAGCGATCCGAGGTCGAACTCGCCCTGATTCGCCATGAGCGAGGCGAGCAGACGGCCTCGCTCGAAGGCCTCATCCTCTGTGGCCGTGACGACGTGGACCACGCCCGAGCGTCGACCGTGCGGTTCGGGCCCGCCGAGGCGTGCGGCGTCGACGTTCTCGCCCGTCACCGAGCGCACGACGTCGGGGCCCGTCACGAAGATGCGGCCCTGATCGGCCATGATGACCACGTCCGTCAGCGCCGGCCCGTAGGCGGCACCACCGGCGGCGGCGCCGATGACCACGGAGATCTGCGGGATCTTGCCCGACGCCCGCGTCATGATGGCGAACACCTCGCCGACGGCATGCAGGCTGACGACGCCCTCGGCCAGTCGCGCACCGCCGGAGTGCCACAGCCCGATGACGGGCAGGTTCTCGGCGAGGGCGATCTCGTAGGCCTCGACGATCGCCTTGCACCCCTCGACACCCATCGCGCCGCCCTGCACCCGCGCGTCGGAGCAGAACACGACGACGGGCGTGCCGTCGGCGGTGCCGCGAGCGGAGACGAAGCCGGAGCGCTCGACCTCGGCGATGACGTCGACGCTGCCGGCGTCGAGGAAGTTCTCGAGGCGGCGATACGGGTCGCGCGGGTCGACGTCGGCCTCGGCCGGCGCGGTGGCGGTGAGGGCGTTCATGAGGCGCTCCGAATCGTGAGGGCGACGTTGTGGCCGCCGAAGCCGAACGAGTTGTTGAGGGCCGCGATGTCGCCCTCGGGCAGCGTGCGGGCCTCGCTGCGCACGACGTCGAGGTCGATGGCGGGGTCGAGGTCGTCGATGTTGATGGCCGCCGGAACGAGGCGGTGGTGCACCGACAGCACCGTGATGACGGCCTCCAGCGCGCCCGCAGCGCCGAGCAGGTGACCCGTCATCGACTTCGTCGCGGCCACCGCCATGTGGTCGGCGTCGGCGCCGAACGCGGCGCGGATCGCGTTCGCCTCGGCGACGTCACCGACGGGCGTCGAGGTTGCGTGGGCGTTGATGTGGCAGATGTCGGCGGGCGTCAGACCGGCGGCATCGACGGCCTGACGCATCGCCCGCTTGGCACCGGCACCCTCGGGTTCGGGCGCGGTGATGTGGTGGGCGTCGGCGGACATGCCGATGCTCGCGAGCTCGGCGTAGATCCGCGTGCCGCGCGCCTTCGCGTGCTCCTCGGACTCGAGCACGACGACCGCAGCACCCTCGCCCATGACGAAGCCGTCACGGCCAGTGTCGTACGGGCGGGAGGCGGCCTGCGGGTCGTCGTTGCGCGTCGAGAGGGCCTTCATCGCCGCGAACCCGGCGAACGGCAGCGGGTGCATCGGCGCCTCGGTGCCGCCGGCGATGACGACGTCGGCGCGGCCCGAGCGGATGATGTCGATCGCGAGACCCATCGCCTCGGCGCCGGAGGCGCACGCGGAGACGGTCGTGTGGGCGCCTGCGCGCGCACCGAACTCGAGCGACAGGTTGCCCGCAGAGGTGTTGGGCATGAGCATCGGCACCGTCAGCGGGTACACGCGACGCGGGCCCTTCTCGCGCATGACATCCCACTGGTCGAGCAGCGTCGTCACCCCGCCGATGCCGGTGCCGAACGCGACTGCGAGTCGCTCCGGCTCCACCTCGGGGCTGCCCGCGTCTGCCCACGCCTCGCGCCCTGCGATGAGCGCGTACTGGGCGCTGCGGTCCATGCGGCGCGTCTCGACCTTCGTCAGCACCTCGGCCGGGTCCTGGGCGATGGACGCGGCGAACGTCACGGGCAGCTCGAACTGCTCCAGCCATTCGGCGGGCAGCGCGCGAGCACCGGAACGACCGGCGAGCAGGGCGTCCCACGTCTCGGGTGCGGTGCCGCCGAGCGGGGTCGTCGCACCGATGCCGGTGACGACGATGCGGGCGTCGCGGTTCGGGGTCATGCTGGCTCCTTGGTGGGGCACGAAAGAATGGGGTGCGACGCGCCGCCCGGGCGGGCGAGGTGCCGGGGCGGCGCGTCGACGGGGGCCGTTCAGGCCTGGGCGTTCTTGATGTAGCTGACGGCGTCGCCGACGGTGACGAGGTTCTTGACCTCTTCGTCGGGGATGCGGACGCCGAACTTCTCCTCGGCGTTGACGACGATCGTCATCATCGACAGCGAGTCGATGTCGAGGTCGTCGGTGAACGACTTGTCGCTCTGCACGGAGGCGGCGTCGATGCCGGTCTCCTCGTTGACGATCTCGGCGAGGCCGGCGAGGATCTCCTGCTCGGAAGCAGCCATGGTGTTTCTCCTTGTCGTGACGTCGACCGTTCGTCGATCGACTCCGTCTGCGGTTCTTTCCTTGCCCCGGATGGCCCGCCGAGGCGCGGGAGCTGAATGCTGAGTCGCGGTGCGGCTCAGGGGATCTCGACGACCTGCGCCGCGTAGGCGAGGCCCGCGCCGAAACCGATCTGCAGCGCGAGATCGCCGCTCTTGGCCTGCCCCTCGCGCACGAGTCGTTCGGCGGCGAGCGGCACCGACGCGGCGGACGTGTTGGCCGTGTCGACGATGTCGCGCGCGATGACGACGCGTTCGGGTAGCTTCATCTGCTTGGCCATGGCGTCGATGATGCGGACGTTCGCCTGATGCGGGATGAACACGTCGATGTCGTCGACGCTCAGGCCCGCGGCGTCGATGGCGCGCAGCGCGACGGGAGCCATGCTCCACACCGCCCAGCGGAAGACGCTCTGACCTTGCATCGTGATCGTCGGGCCGGGCGAGCCGTCCTCGAGCACGTTGGGGCGGATGGCCTCCCACGCCGCTCCGTCACTGCCCCAGATCGTCGGGCCGATGCCGACGTGGTCGCTCGCGCCGACGATCGCCGCGCCCGCGCCGTCACCGAAGATGAAGGCGGTGCCGCGGTCGCTCGGATCGAGCACGGACGTCAGGCGCTCGGCGCCGAGGACGAGGACAGTGCTCGCGCTACCGGCCCGCACGAGGTCGGAGGCGACACCGATGCCGTGGCAGTACCCGGCGCAGGCGGCGGACAGGTCGAACGCGACGGGGGAGTCCAGCCCCAGTCGATCCGCGAGCATCGGCGCAGCGGCGGGCGTGAACATGTCGTGCGTGACCGAGCCGAGGATGACGCCGTCGATCGTCGCCGGGTCGACACCGGAGCGTGCGATCGCGTCGCGCGCCGCCGACTCGGCCATGTCGAGCATCGTCTCGTCGTCGCGCGCGAAATGACGCGTGCGGACACCGGAGCGCTCCTGGATCCACTCGTCGGAGGAGTCGATGGCCTCGACGATCTCGCTGTTCGGCACGAGCCGCTGCGGGCGGTAACCGCCGAAACCGAGGATGCGGGTGTACTGCGCGCCGGTGCGCTGCGCGAGGGCCTTCACTGCGCCTCCTTCGGATGAAGACGCACGAGGGGCTGGCCGGGAGAGACAGGGTCGCCCTCACTGACGAGCCACTCGATGATGCGCCCGCCGTGCGGCGCGACGACGTTGTACGCGTCGCGCGCCGTGACGACCTGTCCGATCGTCTCGCCGGGGGTGATGGTGTCGCCCTCGTCGAGGGGCGCGCGCTCGATCGTCCCCTTGGCCGGCGCGATGACGAGTCGCCACGCGGGTTCGAGATCGGTGTCGACCTGGCCGTGCTCGCGCACCATGCGGTGCGCCGCGTCGAGGTCGTCGGGGGTCTTGAGCGCCAGGGTCTCGACACCAGGCAGGGCACGCTTGGCGAGGCCCGTCAGGGTGCCGGCCGGCGGCACCTCGATGAGGCCCGTCACGCCCATCGCCTTGAACGTCTCCATCGTCAGATCCCAGCGCACCGGGTTGCTCACCTGGCTGACGAGGCGGCGCAGCACCCGCGTGCCGTCGTGGACGACGAGCCCGTCCTTGTTCGACACGAGGGGGATGCGAGGGTCGTGCGTCGAGATGGCCCGCGCGAAGACACTGAGCCGCTCCACGGCCGGCGTCATGTGCTCGGTGTGGAAGGCACCCGCGACCTGGAGCGGGATCACGCGTGCCTTCGCCGGCGGCTCGGCCTTGAGCCGCTCGATCTGCTCGAGGGTGCCGGCCGCGACGATCTGACCGGAACCGTTCATGTTGGCCGGCGTGAGGCCGAGGGCTTCGAGGTGGCTGACGACGTCCTTCGCCTCGCCGCCGACGACGGCGGCCATGCCGGTCGGCGTGACGGCCGAGGCCTGCGCCATGCCCGCACCGCGCTCGCGGACGAAGACCATGGCCTGCTCGGCGCTCAGGACGCCGGCCGAGGCCGCGGCAGTGATCTCACCGACGCTGTGGCCGGCGCCGACACCGACGGAACGGAATCCGTCGACGGGGTGGGCGAACAGCGCGAGCATCGAGACGAGGCCGCTCCCGACGATGAGGGGCTGTGCGACGGCGGTGTCCTTGATGGTCTCCGCGTCACCCTCGGTGCCGAGGTGGACGAGATCCATCCCGGCGCAGGCCGACAGCCACGCCATGCGGGAGTGAAACTCTGGCAGCTCGAGCCAAGGGCGGAGGAAACCGGGGGTCTGAGAGCCCTGTCCGGGGCACACGATCGCTAGCACCCCTCAACCTTGCCCTGGAGGTGGTGGGCGAGGCGACGAGCGGGCCGACGAACTTCGCCGGTGTGATTTGTAGGAAACCTCCAATCACACCTGGCTGGGTTGCTCCCGTGCGGCGCGGGAGGCGTCCGGCCGGGTGCGCGGGCGGGACCGAGCTGCGTCGAGGTCGGCGTACATGAGGCCCAGTCGGATGGCGAAGGCGTCCTCGGGGCAGGTGAGGTCGTAACCGGTGAGGTCGTGGGTGCGCCCCAGGCGGTAGCGCACGGTGTTCGCATGGACGAACAACTCGCGCGCCGTGGCCTCCAGCGAGCCGAGACGGATGTAGGCGCGCGCCGTCTCGCGCATGACCGAATCGGGCTGGAGCGCGGCCGTCACCCGTGCGGCGAGCGCGCGGCGTGCCTTGTCGTCACCGGAGACGGCGCGTGCGGCGAGCAGGTCGTCGCTGTGCACCGGGCGGCGGCAGGAGGTGGCCGCCGGCGCGGCGTCGTAGCCGCGCAGCGCGTCCCGTGCAGAGCGGCCCGCCGCATAGAGGTGCGGCACGCGGGGCCCGCACACGAGGGGGCCGTCGCCGAAGTGGTCGGCGAGCAGTCGCGCCGCGGCGAGCGGGTCGGCGTGCGGGGCGGCCTGAGACGACGTGCTTGCTGCATTGCCTGACGATGTGCCGCTGCGTGGCGTCGCGAGGGTGGCCGCGTCGAGCCCGCCGACGACGGCGATCATCCGCCGTCCTTCGACGGAGACGAGGATCTCGAGCCCGGCATGACGCGCGGCGCGTCGTAGTGGGTCGACGACGCTCGTCTGGCTGCCGAGAGGGCTCGCGCCGACGACGACGGTGACGCCGCGCACCTCGGCCCAGCCGAGGGCATTGACGCGGGAGCCGAGCGTCTCGTCGGGTTCGCCGCGCACGACGGCGTCGACGACGAGCGACTCGAGGCGTGCATCCCACGCGCCGCGCGATTCCGCGGCGCGCGCGTAGACGTGGGCGGCGCCGAACGCGACCTCACGGGAGTAGCGCAGGACAGCTTCGCGCACGGCCGCGCGTTCGTCGGCCCGCGCGAGGGCGGGTGCTTCGTCCTCGACGATCTCGATGACGGTGCGCAGCAGGTCGAGGGTCTGTTCGAGGCTGATACTGCGCGTCAGTTCGCTTGGTGCGTCGGCGAACACGTCGATGGCGCCGGCGCCTTCGACGTGCGGGTTCTCGAGCCACGACAGGAACGACGTGATGCCGCCGTGCGCGATGACGCCGATCCAGCTGCGATCCTCGGCGCTGAGCGCGGCGAACCAGGCGTGGTCGGCTTCGACGCGCGCCGCGGCCGACGTCGCCATCGCCCCGACGCCGCGGCGCATCGCCGTCAGAGATTCACGCGAGGGCACCCTGGGTTCCGCCATGCCCGTCACCGTAACCGAGCCTTGTGGGAACCCACGAGTAGCAACGACACCGGTCGGCCGACCGACCCCGGAAAGCACGAAGCCGTGCGCACTCACGGACGGTGAGTGCGCACGGCCAACGTGCGATGCAGGGGACGTGGACGCGCCCCCGTGGCGGTGTCGCACCTCGGGCCGGGAGAGCTTGCGACTCCGGACCGATGGAAGACGCCGCGAGGGAATCGTCAGGCTTCTCCGCGCACCATTTGGCGCAGAAGCCCGACGGGCAGAACCGTCGCCCAGTTCTGCCCGTCGCTGTTCGCATTGCCCGTCAGGCTTCTCCGCCGGCGTTGCCGGAGGTGCCGGCCTTGACGTTGAGCAGCTCGTACTTCTCGGCTGCCTGACGCGGGATCGACGGGTCGAGTTCGCCGCGGTCGGCGAGCGACTGCAGGGCGCGCACCGCCATCGACGGGCCGTCGATGTGGAGGAAGCGTCGTGCTGCAGCTCGCGTGTCGGAGAAGCCGAATCCGTCGGCGCCCAGCGAGTGGAATTCGCCGGGCACGTACTGGCGGATCTGGTCGTGCACCTGGCGCATCGAGTCGCTCGTCGCGATGACGGGACCGGGTGCGTCCTTGAGGCGCGACGTGATGAACGGCTCGCGGCGCTCGTCCTCGGGGTGGAGGAAGTTGTGCTCGTCGGCCTCGAGGCCGTCACGGCGCAATTCGTTCCACGACGTCACGGACCAGACGTCGGCGACGACGCCCCAGTCCTCCTTGAGTAGTTCCTGTGCCTCGAGGGCCCAGGCGACTCCGACGCCGGAGGCGAGCAGCTGCACGCGGCGCGCGTCGTCGCCGAGGCCGTCGAACGAGCCGTCCTTGAGCTTGTAGATGCCGCGCTTGATACCTTCGACGTCGACGTTCTCGGGCTCGGCCGGCTGCACGATCGGCTCGTTGTAGACGGTCAGGTAGTAGATGACGTTCTCGGCGTTCTCGCCGTACATCTTCTCCAGGCCGTCCTGCACGATGTGCGCGATCTCGTAGCCGTAGGCCGGGTCGTAGGAGCGGATGGCGGGGTTCGTCGCGGCGAGCACGTGGCTGTGACCGTCGGCGTGCTGCAGACCCTCACCCGTCAGCGTCGTACGGCCCGCGGTGGCGCCGATGAGGAAACCCTTGGCCATCTGGTCGGCGGCCGCCCAGATCGAGTCACCAGTGCGCTGGAAGCCGAACATCGAGTAGAAGACGTAGACCGGCACCATCGGGATGTCGTTCGTCTCGTACGCGGCGCCGACGGCGGTGAACGCCGCGACGGAGCCGGCCTCGTTGATGCCGAGGTGCAACAGCTGGCCCTGCGGGCTCTCCTTGTACGCGAGCATGAGCTCGGCATCGACGGAGCGGTAGTGCTGCCCGTGCGGGTTGTAGATCTTCGCCGTCGGGAAGAACGCGTCCATGCCGAACGTGCGCGCCTCGTCGGGGATGATCGGCACGATGTGCTTGCCGAACTCCTTGTCGCGCATCAGCTCCTTGAGGATGCGGACGAACGCCATCGTCGTCGCGACCTCCTGCTTGCCGGAGCCCTTCTTCGCGATCTTGTACGCCTCGTCACCGGGCAACGGCAGCTGCGAGCTGCGGCCCTTGCGCGACGGCAGCCCACCGCCGAGCTTCGCGCGACGCTCGAGCAGGTACTTGATCGCCGGGTCGTCGTTGCCGGGGTGGTAGTACGGCGGACGGTACGGGTCCTTCTCGAGCTGCTCGTCGCTGATCGGGATGTCGAGCGAGTCGCGGAACTGCTTGAGGTCCTCGAGCGTCATCTTCTTCATCTGGTGCGTCGCGTTGCGGCCCGCGAAGTGCGTGCCGAGGCTGTAGCCCTTGATGGTGTGCGCGAGGATGACCGTCGGCTGGCCCGTGTGCTCCATCGCAGCCTTGTAGGCGGCGTACACCTTGCGGTAGTCGTGGCCACCTCGCTTGAGCTTCCACCACAGGTCGTCGTCGGACCAGTTCTCGACCATCTTCGCCGTGCGCGGGTCCTGACCGAAGAAGTACTCGCGGACGTAGGCACCGTCATTGGCGCGGATCGTCTGGTAGTCGCCGTCACGCGTCTTGTTCATGATGTTCACGAGCGCACCGTCACGATCCTGGGCGAGCAGAGGATCCCAGCCGCGGCCCCACAGCACCTTGATGACGTTCCAGCCGGCGCCGCGGAAGAATGCCTCGAGCTCCTGCACGATCTTGCCGTTGCCGCGCACGGGGCCGTCGAGACGCTGCAGGTTGCAGTTGACGACGAACGTGAGGTTGTCGAGGCCCTCGTTGGCGGCCCACTGCAGGGCGCCACGCGACTCGACCTCGTCCATCTCGCCGTCACCGAGGAAGGCCCAGACGTGCTGGTCGGACGTGTCCTTGAGGCCGCGGTCGTTGAGGTAGCGGTTGACCATCGCCTGGTAGATGGCGTTCATCGGGCCGATGCCCATGGAGACGGTCGGGAACTCCCAGAACTCCGGCATGTTGCGCGGGTGCGGGTAGCTCGGCAGGCCGGCGGACTCACCGTCGATGAAGTGGCTCTTCTCCTGACGGAAGCCGTCGAGCTGCTCCTCGGTCAGGCGGCCCTCGAGGTAGGCGCGCGAGTAGATGCCGGGGGAGGCGTGGCCCTGGATGAAGACCTGGTCACCGCCGCCCGGGTGGTCCTTGCCGCGGAAGAAGTGGTTGAAGCCGACCTCGTAGAGCGTCGCGGCGGAGGCGTACGTCGAGATGTGGCCGCCCACGCCGATGTCGGGGCGTTGCGCGCGGTGCACCATGACGGCGGCGTTCCAGCGGATCCAGGCGCGGTACTTGCGCTCCATCTCCTCATCGCCGGGGAACCACGGCTCGGCCTCGGGGCCGATCGTGTTGATGTAGTCGGTCGCAGTCAGCGACGGCACGCCGATCTGCTGCTCGCGGGCGCGCTCCAGCAGCTTGAGCATGACGTAGCGGGCACGGTTGCGTCCGGCTTCGTCGACGAGGCCGTCGAGCGAGTCGAGCCACTCCTGCGTCTCGTCGGGATCGATGTCCGGCAACTGACTGGGAATGCCATTCAGGATCGGGCCGGCTTCCTCAAGCGACACTTAGGTCACGTCCTCTCGTCCACTGCGTCGGCGCTACCTGGCACGCGCCACATGCTCCCATCCTGCCCCCCGTGAGCACCCTGCGCGAAACCGGGACGGGGTTACTCGTGGGTACTCGGTTTGGCGGGCGGGACGAGGGGTTTCGAGGCTCATCAGGCCAGGGCGACCGGGCCCACGAGACGGTCGTCATGAGGGCGCCTTCTTGCAATGCGCGAGACAACCTTGTGGACTACCCTTCGAACAAGGCTGCATCCACCCGGCGTGGTCGCAGCGTCCAGAACAGAAAGTGAGCACAGCACGTGAACCAGACCGCAGGGGCACATCCGGCGGCCAAGATCGGCTTCTCCGCGGACGACATCGTCATGGAGATCGGTTGGGACGACGACGTCGACGAGTCGTGGCGCGAAGCCATTGAGGAGATCGTCGGCTCCGAGATCGAGGACGAGACGTACGACGGCGTCGTCGACTCCGTCCTCGTGTGGTTCCGTGACGGCGACGGCGACCTCACCGACGACGTCGTCGACGCGCTCGCCACGCTGGAGGACAAGGGGTTCGTCCTCCTCATGACGCCGAAGGCCGGCTCGGATCTTGCGATCGACGCCGCGGACGTGCAGGAAGCTGCGACGACCGCCGGTCTCAAGGCCAGCTCGACCTTCAAGGTCGGCGACGACTGGATCGGCACGAAGCTCGTCCAGGGTGGCGCGGCGAAGCAGCGCTGAGCGCGGCCGCCGCACGAGACGAAGAGGGAGTGACATGAGCGGTCTCGAGGTGGGTGCTGCGGCGCCCGATTTCACGCTCAGGAACCAGTTCGGTGAGGACGTGACATTGTCCGGCCTCGTCGCCGAGCGCCCGACGCTGCTCGTCTTCTACCCCTTCGCGTTCTCCGGCATCTGCACGGGGGAGCTGTGCCACATCCGCGACAACCTGCCCCGCTACGACGGTGACGCGATGCAGGTCGTCGGCATCAGCTGCGATGCGATGTTCACGCAGCGCGCGTGGGCGGACGCCGAGGGCTTCGACTTCCCACTGCTCAGCGACTTCTGGCCGCACGGCGCGATCGCGCGCGCCTACGGCGTCTTCGACGACGAGCGCGGGTTCGCCGTGCGCGGCACCTTCCTCATCGACGCGTCGATGACGGTGCTCTGGTCGCTCATCAACGGCCCCGGCGAGGCGCGCGACTTCTCGCCCGCCCTCGAGGTGGCCGAGAACCTGTGACGCGGCGCGGCGTCGTGGCGCCGCCCCTCGATGACGCCGAACTCGACGTGGCCACGCGGCGGGTAGGATTCAGCTGCATCCGCGCCGTCTCGGCGCGCGCTCAGGGCCTCTAGCTCAGCTGGTAGAGCAACGCGTTTACACCGCGTCGGTCGTCGGTTCGATCCCGGCGGGGCCCACATGAACAACTCCACCACGACCCTCGCGGACGTCACGCGAATCCTCGACGGCTTCTACCCGCCGTCGACGGCTCAGTCGTGGGATGCCGTCGGCCTCGTCACCGGCGACCCGGAGCAGCCGATCGAACGTGTCCTGTTCGCCGTCGACCCGGCGATGAGCGTCATCGACGAAGCCGTCACCGGCGGTTACGACCTGCTCGTCACGCATCACCCGCTGCTCATGCGTGGGGTCAAGTCGGTCGCGACGACGTCAGGCAAGGGGCGCGCGGTGACAGCGCTCGTCGTCGGCGACGTCGCCCTGTACGCGGCGCATACGAACGCCGACGTGGCCACACCCGGCGTCAACGACGCGCTCGCGGCCGCATGCGGCCTGCAGGACGTCGAACCCCTGGTCGAGAGCGAGGGGCAGCCGCTGGGCCGCGTCGGTGAGCTGCCTCAGAGCATGACGCTGCGCGCCTTCTGCGAAAGCCTCGCCGCGGCGCTACCACCCGCCCCCGTCGGCCTGCGCGTCAGCGGAGAGGCCGAGGCGAGCGTCCAGCGCGTCGCGGTGCTCGGCGGCGCCGGTGACGGCGAGTTCGGCGCGGCACGACGCGCGGGGGCGGACGTCTACGTCACCGCCGACCTGCGTCATCATCCCGCCATCGAGGCGCGCGAGGAGGACGACCCGGCGGCGCCGATGTTCCTCGTCGACGCCGGACACTGGGCTACCGAATGGTTGTGGCTGCAGCACGCCTGCGAGCGTCTCGTGAAGGCCGTGCGCGAGAGCGGCGGCGACATCGAGGTGCACGTCTCGACGACGTGCACCGACCCCTGGAATTTCCTCGTGCCCACCAATGAAGGAGAGATGCAGTGAAGGCAGAACTTCAGCAGCAGTGGAGGCTGCTCGACCTGCAGAAGCTCGACACCCGCCTCGACCAGATCGATCACCGTCTCGCGAACCTGCCGCAGGCGAAGGAGCTCGCGGAGCTGACGAAGAAGGCGGACACCGCGACGGAGGAGATGATTCTCGCGCAGACGGCCGTCATGGACGTCGAGCGTGAGATCGCGCGCAGCGAGGCCGACGTGCAGCAGGTGCGCGACCGCATGGCCCGCAACGAGAAGCGCCTCGCCTCGGGTGAGGGCAGCGCGAAGGATCTGCAGGCGCTGCAGCACGAGACGGACACGCTCGCTCGCCGTCAGGTCGTCCTCGAGGACGCCGAGCTCGAGATCATGGAGCGCGCCGAGGGCCTGCGCGAGCGGCTGACCGCGTTCACGACGGTCGCTGACGAGGCCGAGGCCAAGGTCAAGCAGCTCAAGGCGGAGATGGGCGAGGCAGCCAAGGAGCTCGAGACCGAGCGCGCCGAGGTGCAGCGCAAGCGCGACGACATGGCCCCGTCGTTCGCCGCCGACCTGCTCGCGGAATACGACGGCATCCGGGCCCGCAGCGGTGTCGCCGCGGCGGCGCTGCACGGTCGTCGCTGCCTCGGTTGCGGCCTCGAACTCAACCACTCGGATCTGCAGCGCATTCGCTCGAGCGCCGCCGACCAGGTCGTCTACTGCGACGAGTGCGGACGCATCCTCGTGCGCACGGCCGAATCCGACCTCTGACCGGGCAGAGAGTACAGCGCTCGGCGCGTCGCCTCGCGGTGACGGCGCCGGGCGCTGTTCGTCGTCCGAAATGCCTGTGGGCGAAGGAGATTCATCATGACGCGACGTCTCATCGTCGAAGCTGACGGCGGTTCGCGCGGCAACCCCGGCGTCGCCGGGTACGGCAGCCTCGTGCGCGACGCGGACACCGGTGCGCTGCTCGCCGAACGCGCCGCGCCGCTCGGCAAGGAGTCGAACAACGTCGCCGAGTACACCGGCCTCATCGAGGGGCTGCGGGCCGTCGTCGATCATGCCCCGGGCGCTGCCGTGACGGTGCGGATGGACTCGAAGCTCGTCGTCGAGCAGATGTCGGGCCGCTGGAAGATCAAGCATGAGGACATGAAACGCCTCGCCGCCGAGGCCCAGGCGCTCGCGGCGGAGATCTCGAGCGCGGGCGGCGCCGTCACGTACGAGTGGATCCCGCGTGCCAAGAACAAGGACGCCGACAAGCTGTCCAACGACGGCATGGACGGCGTCACCGTGCGACGCGACACATGGGGTGACGACGTCGAGCGCGCGTCGCAGGGTGGTGGTGGCGAGCGCACTGACGGTGCTGGTGCTGACGTGGACGGCGCCAGTAGCGCGGGCGCGGGTGCGGGCGACCCGAACGGTGGGGGCGAAGTGGGCGGCGAGGTCGTCGTTGAGCCCGACGAGAAGCCGAGGGGGCCGGCGGATCTCGGACGGCCGACGCGCATCGTCCTCGTGCGCCACGGCGTCACCGACTTCACGACGAGGGGGCTGCTCGACGGTCGCGGTGGCGCGGACCCGTCGCTCAGCACCGAGGGTCGCGATCAGGCACGCCGCGTCGCGGGCGCGCTCGACGGGCTCGTCGGTGACAGCGACGTGCACGTCGTGACGTCGTCGCTCGCCCGTGGGGTCGAGACAGGCACGCTGATCGCCGAACGTCTCGGGGTGACGCCGCGGGTCGACGCCGACTGGGACGAGCAGGCCTTCGGCGAGTGGGACGGGTTGTCGTTCAAGGAGATCCGCGCCAAGGACGCGGCGGGACTGTCGAAGCTGCGTCACGAACCGACTCACCGCGCGCCGGGCGGCGAGACGCGCGACGAGCTCGACGAGCGCGTCGCTGCAGCCCTCGGTCGGGCGGTGGAACGCGGCGGTGTCGTCATCATCGTGACGCACCGCATCGTCATCATGTCGGTGCTCGCCAAGGTGCTCGATCTGAGCATGGACGGCGCGTGGCGCGTTGCGGCGGCCCCGGCGTCGCTGACCGGCATCGAGGTGTGGCGCGACGGCAACGCGCAGGTCGCGTTCACGAACGACACGCATCACCTGCGGGGCTGACAGAGCCTCAGAGCCTCCGATGCAGGCGTCAAGGGGCGTGCGCCGGCGTCCAAGGCGGGTCGTCCGGTGCGCGGACGATCATCCATCCTGTGTGGCGAGCGGCGCCGAAGATCCATAAGTTGCAGTTATGGATATTCAGCGCGGGCAAGAAGACTGGCGACCCGACACCCTCGCGGTGCGCAGCGGCCTCGCGCGCAGCGGTTTCGAGGAGACGGCGGAGGCGCTGTACCTGACGTCGGGGTTCGTCTACGACTCCGCCGAGGCCGCCGAGGCCGCGTTCTCGGGTGAGAGCGACCGGTTCGTCTACAGCCGATACGGCAACCCGACAACGGCGATGCTGCAGGAGCGGCTCGCCGCTCTCGAGGGAGCCGAGGCGTGCACGGCGACGGCGTCCGGCATGTCGGCGGTGTTCACGGCCCTGGCCGCGCTGCTGGGGGCGGGCGACCGCGTCGTCGCCTCACGCGGGTTGTTCGGCTCGTGCTTCGTCATCCTCGACGAGATCCTGCCGCGCTGGGGCGTCGAGACGGTCTTCGTCGACGGGCCTGACCTCGAACAGTGGCGCCAGGCGCTGTCGCAGCCGACGACGGCGGTGTTCTTCGAGTCGCCGAGCAACCCGATGCAGGAACTCGTCGACATGCGCGCCGTCAGCGACCTCGCCCATGCGGCCGGGGCGCAGGTCGTCGTCGACAACGTCTTCGGCACGCCTGTGTTCAGCCGGCCGCTCGACCACGGCGCCGACGTCGTCGTCTACTCCGCGACCAAGCACATCGACGGGCAGGGACGCGTGCTCGGTGGCGCCATCCTCGGCAGGCGCGAGTTCATCGACGGGCCGGTGCAGAACCTCGTGCGCCACACCGGCCCGACGATGTCGGCGTTCAACGCGTGGGTGCTGCTCAAGGGCCTGGAGACGCTGCGGCTACGCGTCGAGGCGCAGGCGGCGACAGCGCTGACGCTGGCCGAGGTGCTCGAGGCACATCCGAAGGTGTCACGTGTCGTGCATCCGTTCCTCGTCTCGCACCCGCAGCACGAGCTCGCGAAACGTCAGATGAGCGGTGGCGGCTCGGTCGTGACGTTCCAGATCGACGGTGACAAGGCGGAGGCGTTCGCCCTGATGAACGCGCTGCGCATCGTCGACATCTCCAACAATCTCGGCGATTCCAAGTCGATGATCACCCACCCCGCGACGACGACGCATCGTCGGATGGGTGCCGACGCGCGGGCCGCGATCGGCATCACGGACGGCACACTGCGCCTGTCGGTCGGGCTCGAGGATGCGGGTGATCTGGTCGACGACGTCCGTCAGGCGCTGCAGGTCGCTCTCGGCTGACGGGGGTCGCCGGCGCCATGCGTCATGCTTTTGGGGCCAGCAGGTCAAGCAGCTACGGGCCAGTAGCTCATCGCGTCAGGGCGAGGACGGCAAGAGCCGCGGCGGTCGTGATGAACGTCGTCGATCCGGTGAGCAGCAGGTGACGGCGCCAGGACACGGTGACGCCCTCGCGGCGCAGGCGCTCGCGCCACAGCAGCGTCGCCACCGACCCCCACCACGTCAGCCCACTTGCGACGTTGGCGCCGATGAGCAGGGCGAGCACACGCGTCGCGTCGTGGGCGGCGGGTTCGAGGGCGAGGTAGGCGGGCAGGTTGTTCGTCGCGTTGGCGAGGCCCGCGCCACTGAGCGTGAGGGCCCAGGCGGGCGCGTCGTCGAGCGTCCGGACGAGCGGGTCGAGCGCGCCGGACCCATGCAGCACCGCGACGGCGACGAACAGGGCCGTCGTGATGAGCAGGCTGCGCCACGGCAGGGTGATCTCGCGGAGACGCTCAGGGGTGAGCAGTGCGAGAGCGAGGACGCAGCACAGCGCCGCGACGCCGGCCGTCATCCACGGTTCGACGACGAGGATCGCCGCGCACATGAGCAGGGTGATGACGGCGACGCTTCGACGCGCGGATCTTTGCTGCGGCAGTGGTGCTGACGCCGATGTGTCATCGGGCGCCGTGGTGCACGGTGATTGCCGCCCGGGGCGATCGTGCCCGTCGAATGGCCGGAATGCGGGGCGCCAGATGACGGCGGCGCACAGGAGCGGCACGAGCGTCGTCGTCAGTGCGACGGGCCACGCCAGCGCGAGGAAGCCGAGGCTGCTCGTGGTGTCCAGGTGCCCGCGCGCCAGCAGGTTGGTGAGATTGGAGACGGGCAGCCACAGCGAGGCCATGTTCGCGAGCCACAGCGTCGGGAAGGCGAACATCGCGACCGGCGCCCGCAGTCGACGCGCGACGACGACGGCCGCGCTCGTCATGAGCACGGCAGTCGTGTCGAGGCCGAGCAGGGCGGTGACGACGCCGGTGGTGAGCAGGAACAGCAGCCACGTCGCGGGCACGTGACCGCGCCCCACAGTGACGAGACGCCGGGCCAGGTCGTCGAAGACGCCTGCGGCGGAGCAGCATTCGGCGACGATCGTCAGCGCCAGAAGAAACGCGAGAACGCCCGGCACCCGGGCGAGCAAGTCGAGCGCTTCATGCATGAGAACACCGCGTCGTGCACCTGGTGTGGGCAGTCGTCATCGGGCCGTGGCGTCGAGGATCCACGGTTTCGTCGCGCTCTTGGGCGCGGTGAGGGCGACGTCGAACGTCTCGGCGAGCTGCTCGGCGAGGGCTGCCGGCGTGCGCGGGTCACGCGGGTCGGTGACGAGGGCGCGCGTGACGAGGCCACGCGTGTGCTTCGCCATGTGAGTCGCCCCGGGCACCCGGATGTGCACCCAGCGTTTCGCAAGGTCGCCGGATGGCGCCCACGACGCGGCGTACGTCGATGATCGACAGTCGATGACGAGGCCGCGCCCGGCGGCCTCGGTCAAGGGCGCGTCGAGCAGTGGCTTCCAGAAGCTCGCGAGCGGGCCGATGCCCGGCAGGTTGACGGCCATCGACAGCCGGTAGGGAGCGACCGCGTCGCGCAGACGCACGGCTCCGTAGAGGGCGGAGGAGATGACGACGCGCCGCCCGGCACGTGTCTTGTCCGCCCCGGTGAGCGAGGCGAGATCGAGCGCGTCGTAGAGCACGCCGGTGTAGAGCGACGACGCGGGCAGGGCGGGTGCCGTCGTCAGGCGCGTGTTGCGGGCGATGTCGTCGGTGAGGTTGGGGGAGACGCCGAGGGCGGACGCAGCGTCGGGGCGAGCGCTCACCGCCGTCAGGGCGTTGATGACATTGCGGCGCGCGTCGTTCAGTTCGGGGTTGCTCAGCGAGTCGAGGTTCATGGCGCGCCCGCGGGCACGCGTCGCCTTGGTCTCCGACGGCGGCAGAAGGATGATCACCGGCACAGGGTAGTGGGCGAGGCGCTCGGTCACCCGCCGGCGCTGAGTCGCTCGCTTTCGCGCGCGGTGGGGGCAGCCGCGTCGCGTGCCGGTGTGGAACGGGCCATGCCGAGGCGCTCGCCGCGTAGGCTCGGGCCATGCCGAGCACACGCATCCTGCTGCAGAACACCGACGCCTCCGGCGAGCTCGCGCGCTCGTTCGAGGCCCTGCGCGCCGAGAACGAGCTGGCCACCGACTACCCGGCCGACGCCGTGGCCGACGCTCTCGACGCGCTCGCGCACGTCGAGAAACCGGAGCGCGACGAAACGTCCGTGCCGTTCTTCACGATCGACCCGGCCGGTTCGATGGACCTCGATCAGGCCATGCACCTGGAGCGTGACGGCGACGGTTTCCACGTGCGCTACGCCATCGCGGATGTGCCGCTGTACGTGCGTCCCGGCGGCGCTCTCGACGCCGAGACGCGCCGTCGTGGGCAGACGATCTACATGCCCGACATGCGGATTCCGTTGCACCCCGAGGAACTCAGTGAAGGTGCGGCGAGCCTGCTCGAGGGGCAGATCTGCTCGGCGTTCGTGTGGGACATGCATCTCGACGCACGCGGCGAGGTGACGTCGGCGAGTTTGTACCGCGCGCAGGTCCGCAGCGTCGAACGGCTCGACTACACGCAGGTGCAGGGGAATGTCGATGGCGGGGGCGCGACGGGCGGCGCCGTCGACGAGCGCTTCGCGCTGCTGCGTCAGATCGGTGAGTTACGCGCGCAGCTGGAGATCGAGCGTGGTGGCGCGTCGCTGCCGATGCCCGAGCAGGAGGTGAGCGAGCCGAGCCCCGGCGACTACGAGGTGCACTTCCGCCCACCCGTACCGAGCGAGGACTGGAACGCGCAGATTTCCCTCATGACGGGCATGGTGGCGGCGCGGATGATGCTCGACGCCGGCATCGGCATCCTGCGCACTATGCCGAAGGCCGACGAGCGCGACGTCGCGCGGTTCCGCCTGCAGGCGAAAGCGCTAGGCGTGGCATGGGCCGAGGACCAGACGTACGGCGCGTTCCTGCGCTCCCTCGATCGTGATGACCCGCACCATCTCGCGCTCGTCCACGAGGCCGTCGGGCTGTTCCGCGGTGCCGCGTACACGCCGTTCGACCGCGACAACCCGGCCATCGCGACGCCCGAGATCACCGAGCAGGCCGCCGTCGCGGCGCCGTACGCGCACGTCACTGCGCCGCTGCGGCGGCTCGTCGACCGCTTCGGGCTCGTCATCTGCGAGGCCGTCTCCAACGGACGCGAGGTACCGGCTTGGGCGCGCGAGGCGCTCGTCGAGCTGCCCGAGATCATGAAGCGCACCGACTCGCTGGCGCGCAAGATCGACCGCGCGTGCGTCGACCGCGTCGAGGCGGCCGCGCTGTCGTCCGACGTCGGGGAGACGTTCGCGGCGTTCGTCGTCGAGGACGGAGACCACGGCCACGGCAAGGGCGAGCCGACGATCCAGCTCGTCGACCACGCCGTTGTCGCGACGGTGAAGGTCGGTGACGCTGCGGCCCCTGCGCTCGGTGAGGCGTGTGAGGTGACGTTGACGGGCGCCGACATCGCGACGGGGAAGCTGACGTTCGCCCTCGCGTGAGGTACTGACGCCTCGCTGCGTCACATCGTGCTGGGTGCGTCAGGCGTGACCGACTCGGGCGGCATCATGTGACGCAGCTGGGTCGTCGCCCGTCATGGGCCGGTCGGATGCGTCGGCACCCGCAGGCAAAGGTAAGCTTGCGCGCGGATGAGTCGGCCGGGCGGTCGCGTCGAGAGTTCGCTCTCGCCGAGGAAAGTCCGGGCTCCACAGGGCAGGGTGATGGCTAACAGCCACCCGGGGCGACCCGCGGGAAAGTGCCACAGAGAACAGACCGCCACGCTCATGAGCGCGGCAAGGGTGAAACGGTGGTGCAAGAGACCACCAGCGCCCCAGGCGACTGGGGCGGCTCGGTAAACCCCACCCGGAGCAAGATCAGACAGCATGCGTCGAAGCGGCCCGCTGAGCATGTGGGTAGATCGCTCGAGCCCTGCAGCAATGCAGGGCCTAGATGGATGATCGCCGAAGCGATGCCAGCAATGGCGCGCGGAACACAACCCGGCTTATAGGCCGACTCATCCCCCGAACATCGCGGGCGCCAGCCCGCAACAGCAGGCCGGAAGGCGCCATCCGGCAGGAGTGGCGCCTTCCTGCCTGTCGCGATCGTGGGGCCGTCAGTGCGTCGCCGCGCTGCTGCACATGTTGAGCAGCAGCGTGAGCACGATCGAGGCGATGACCGAGAACAGGATCATGCCGAGACACCCGGGCAGGCCCCCGACGGGACGGATCTGGACGCGAGGACGTTCGTTCATGGCCTGAAAAGTACACGGTGAGCGCACGGGGCGCTCCCACCCCCAGGGGTGCCCCGTTTGCTTCACCGCCCGTCCCACATCGACGATACTGGCGCGATGACGACACGCATGACGGCCGTGCTCACCGGGCAGGTGCTCAGCTGGCTGGGTGATGCCTTCCAGGTGGTGGCATTGCCCGTGGCGATCGTCGTGGCGGGCGGTAGCGCCGGGCAGATGGCCGCGGCCATCACCGCGACGACGGTGGCACGCCTCGTGTTCACGTTGTTCGGTGGGGTCTGGGCGGATCGGGTGCAGCCACGCATCGTCATGGCCGCCTCGGACGCGGTGCGCGCAGCGTGCGGGCTCGTCCTCGCCTGCTGCTTCTGGGCCGGCGCATGGTCGACGCCGGTCATCGTCGGATGCGCCTTCGTCACCGCGGCTGCCGGTGCGTTCTACGGGCCTGCGTTCATGACGTGGCGGCGCGCCGTGGTGCCGGCGGGGGCGCGTCGGCGCACGAACGGGACCATCACGAGCCTGCGTCAGCTCATGCTCATGTTGGGCCCGGTGCTCGGGGCAGCCGTCGTCGGGTTCGCCGGCGCGGGAGTCGGCTTCGCCGTCAACGCGGCGACGTTCGTCGTCTCCCTGGGGGCGGTGCTCGTCTGGGCGGGTCAGGTCGACACGACGGCGAGCGAGCTCACGGAAGCGGGCGAGGGCACCGAAGTGGATGAGAGCTTCGGCGAGCAACTCGTCGCCGGGTGGCGCGCGGTGCGCTCGCGCTCGTGGCTGCTCTTCGGCTTGCTCGCGGCCGGTTTCTACCACATCGGCAACGGCGCGATCCTCGTGCTGGCACCCTTGCTCGTCGCCAGAGAGGCGGGTGGCGCCCACGCCGTCGGCATCGTCGCCGCCGCCGAGGGGCTCGGTGGGTTTGTCGGCGCAGCTCTCGGGTCGCGCATCCACCTGCGACGTCCGCTCTTCAGCGGGTGGGCGCCGCTGCTGCTCATGCCGTTGTGGGCCTTCAGCTTCGCGGTCTTTCACTCGGTGTGGCCGATCGCGGTGCTCGCCGCCGTCGGATACGCGGGTCTGCTCTTCTACGACGTGCATTGGGAGACGGCCATTCAGCAGGCTGTGCCCGGCGAGCTGCAGGGCCGCGTGCATTCCTGGGACATCCTCATGTCCTTCGTCGCGCTACCGCTCGGTTCGGTGCTCGCCGCACCCCTTGCCCAGACGTTCGGCGCCCGCCAGGTCATTGCCGTCGCCGCGTGCTTCCTTCTCATCGCGAGTGTCGTGCCCTTGTTCATCCGCAGCATGCGCGAGTTCACCCTCGAACCGTCGCAGACGGACCAGCCCGCCCCATCCCGGTGACGCATCGTGTGCTCGATGCGGCCCGGGTGAGGCCGGCCTGCGCAGGCTCCGCCGTCACCAACTCGTGTGGCGCGGGCGCCCTTCGTCGTAGCCCGAGGCGCTCTGCACACCCACGCGGGCACGTTCGTGGAACTCGTCGATCGTCTTTGCGCCCGCGTAGGTGAACGAGCTGCGCACGCCGGCGATGATCGAGTCCATGAGGTCTTCGACACCCGGCCGCTGCGGGTCGAGGTACATGCGCGAGGACGAGATGCCCTCCTCGAACAGCGCCGAACGTGCACGCTCGAACGCACCCTGCGATGACGTGCGGCCACGCACGGCACGAGCCGACGCCATGCCGAACGACTCCTTGTAGAGGCGCCCGTCGGCGTCGCGGTTGAGGTCGCCGGGCGACTCCCAGGTGCCAGCGAACCACGACCCGATCATGACGCTCGCGCCCCCGGCCGCGAGGGCGAGCGCGACGTCACGCGGATACTTGACGCCGCCGTCAGCCCAGACGTGAGCGCCGAGTTCGCGCGCGGCGGCTGCGCATTCGAGCACCGCGCTGAACTGCGGGCGCCCGACACCCGTCATCATGCGGGTCGTGCACATCGCTCCCGGCCCGACGCCGACCTTCACGATATCGGCGCCCGCTTCGACGAGGTCACGGGCACCGTCGGCAGTGACGACGTTGCCCGCCGCGATGGGGATGCGGCGCCCCGAGGACGTCTCGTGAGCGTCACGGGCTGCCCGCACGACGCCGAGCGCGTCGATCATCTTCTCCTGATGCCCGTGGGCGGTGTCGACGACGAGGACGTCGGCACCCGATTCGAGCATCGTCGTCGCCTTGCCCTCGACGTCACCGTTGATGCCGATGGCGACGCCGATCGACAGCTTGCCGTCGGGGTCGAGCGCGGGGGAGTAGATCGTGGAGCGCAGGATGCCGCGTTTCGTCAGGACACCGACGAGGGCGCCGCCCGCCTCGACGACGACGGCGATGTCGCGGTGCGTACGCTCGAGCAGGTCGAACGTGTCGTGCAGGTCGGCTCCGGATTCCACGGTCGTGATGTCGCGCGTCATGACGTCGGCGATGACGCTGAAGCGGTCGACCTCGAGGCAGTGCGCCTCGCTCACGAGGCCGAGGGGGCGGCGGTCGTCGCCGATGACGACGGCGACGCGGTGTGCGCGTTTGCCGAGCAGCGCGAGCACGTCGCTGACGGGGGCGTCCGGCGCGATCGTCACCGGCGTCTCGTAGGTCGGGTGGCTCGCCTTCACTTGCCGGATGGTCTCCTGAACGGCTGCGATCGGAATGTCCTGCGGCAGGACGGCGACCGCGCCGCGCCGGGCGACCGTCTCGGCCATGCGGCGACCCGAGATCGCCGTCATGTTTGCGACGACGAGCGGGATCGTCGTGCCGACCCCGTCGTTCGTCGTGAGGTCGACATCGAGACGGCTCGTGACGCGCGAGCGCGACGGCACCATGAAGACGTCGTTGTACGTGAGGTCGTAGGCCGTTTTTCCGGTGATGAGTTCCACGTCACTCACCCTAGGCTGACGCGCCGACAACCGCGGAATTGCGGGGTCTTTCTTGTTCGAGGCGGCCTTCGCCCGAATGCCCGAACGGATGCCTGCCCGGCGTCGTGTGGGGCCGGCAGCTGGCCACACGGCCCGCCGCGACCGTCCCGAGCAGACGCGGGGGCGGCGGCGGGCCTACGGTTGAGGCATGAAGCTCACGCATCACGGTCACTCCTGTATCGAACTCGACGCCGGCGGCGTTCGCGTGCTGTTCGACCCCGGCACGTTCAGCTCGTTCGACGACGTCAAGGGCGTCGACGCGATCGTCGTCACGCACCAGCACGCCGACCATCTCGACCCCGACGCCATCGACAGCCTGCGGGCCGAGAACCCTGATGCGGTGTGGTTCGCCGAGCCGCAGACGGCACAGTTGCTCGCGGACAAGGGCGTCGAGGCCACCGCGACGAAGGCCGGCGAGACGTACGACGTCGCGGGCGTCACGCTCGAGGGCGTCGGTTCGACGCACGCCGAGATCCACCCCTACATCCCGCGCGTCGGCAACGTAGGCATCGTCGTGAGCGCGCCGGGTGAGCCGCGCGTCTTCCATCCCGGTGACTCGCTCGAGGGGCGCCCCGAGAACATCGATCTTCTGTGCGTGCCGCTCGCCGCGCCGTGGTCGGCCGTCAAGGAGACCATTGCCTTCGTCCGCGCCGTCGCGCCGCAGCACGTCGTGCCGATCCACGACCAGATCATCGCCCCCGCCGCGCGCGGCATCTTCCTCAACCACGTCGCCGACTTCGGCCGCGACGGCGGCGTCGACGTCATCGACGTGCCCGTCGGCGACAGCGTCGAATTGTCCGCTTGACCCGCCCGGGATGACGCGGGTGGTGCGATCGGCGGCAGGCCGCTTCAGTGCTGCCAATGACGCCGTGTGCGGACACGTGCTGAATGAATGGGAGCGGCTAGCTGGTCTCCCGGCAGCGCTGGGCGGGGGGATCAGGCTGCCGTCGCACGAGAGTGCAGCCGACGGCGCCCGCTCGGTGGGATAGTCCCCGGCGAGTGCCCGAGAGGCGTGGCCGCCGACGCGACGTGTCGCGGCCGGGGCGTCGGGCTTTGTGGGGTGTTGGCGCCTGCCGATAACCTGGGCGCATGACGCTCTCGGTGACTTCGTGCCACGACCGCGACGAGTGGAATGCCCTCGTCAACTCCTCCGGCGGCCACCCGCTGCAGTTGTGGGGTTGGGGCGAGCTGAAGTCGCAGTACGAGTGGTCGGCCGACCGCGTCGTCGTGCGTGACGGTGACGACGTCGTCGGCTCGGCGCAGGTGTTGCTGCGCCGCCTGCCGGCCCCGTTCAAGTCGCTCGCCTACGTGCCGCGTGGCCCGCAGGCCGCCGAGGCAGACCGCGCGCGCGTCGTCGCGGCGCTCGCGCAGTACGTCAAGAACACGCACGGCCCGATCGGCCTGACGATCGAGCCCGACTGGGAGGCGCCGTTCGCGCCGCTCGAGAAGGGCGCGTCCGACGACGAGATCGCGTCCCTCGTCGCCCGGCCGACGTCCGGGTGGCTCGCCGAAGTCGAGGCTGCGGGGTACGTGCGCAGTGACAACACGGGGCTCATCCCGCACACGCTGATCGTCGACGTCACTCGTGACGAGGACACGATCATGAAGGAGCTGAGCAGCTCCACCCGTCAGAACGTGCGCAAGTCGTTCAAGGCCGAGAACGCCCGGTTCGGTCTTGTCACCGAGCAGGCCGATCTAGATCAGGTGCTCGCGATCAACAAGGAGACGGCGAAGCGCGCGAACTTCGCCGTGCACTCCGACCTCTACCACGAGCAGATCCGCGACTTCATGGGCCCCGCCTCGCAGCTCATCGCGGCGTGGGAGGGCGACGAGGTCGTCGCGTTCGTGTGGCTCGTGGTCTCCGGCAAGACCGCGTTCGAGCTGTACGGCGGCGTCAGCCCGCGTGGCATGAAGCTGCGCCTCAACTACGGCCTCAAGTTCTGGGCGATGACGCACGTCAAGGCGCAGGGCGTCGAACGCTATGACTTCAACGGGCTCCTCAATGACGGCATCAGCGACTTCAAGCGCCAGTTCGCCAAGCACGAGGACATGCTCGTCGGCACGTACGACAAGTCGCTCTCGCCGATGTTCCCCGTTTTCGCGACGGCCCTGCCCGTGGTGCGCTCGACGCTCAAGCGCGGCGTGCCCGCGGCGAAGAAGACGGCTGTCTCGCTCAAGAACGACCCCAAGGGGACGCTCGTCGGCGCCGCCGCGGGCGCCCGCTCCAAGGCATCTGACGTTCGCGCCAAGCGCGCTGACGCAGCGTGGCACCGACTCGGCTGACGCTGACCTGACCCGCGACGACCCGCCTGATGTCCCATCGGGCGGGTCGTGGGTTTTCGAGGTGTGGCGAGCGGGAGTTCGCGCGGCGGTCGACTGCCCGTTCTGCGCGTGCCTTTTCGGCGCGGCCGAACGCCGCCGCTCGTTGCCGGTCGTCGGGGCTGGCCGCGGCGGGGGCCAGCTGGCTGACCCTCGCGTCGGACGGCGAGAAGCGCTCGTTCGGCTCAGTTCACTGATTCGGCGCCTGCCGGCGATCGTCATCACGGCAACCGGCATTGGCTGACTGACTTCCTCGGCGCGTACGACGGCGGTTGCCGCCGAGCGACTTGTCGACTTGTGTGCCCTGCCACGCCGCTTCCGCTCGACCCACCTCGAGGCCGAACGGCGACGTCGCCACCGTCTGCCCAGAAGCCTCAAGATCGCCTGCCGGGCGTTGCCGCTGATTTCGCGAGGCCGTCCACCACGATGCGGGAAGCGGCGAAGCCTCGCGCGCGCGATTCCCGCGGCCCGCTATGCCGCGTGGAAGCGCGGCGCGGCCTTTTCGATGTGACAGCCCGGGTAGGTGAGCCACAGGTGGAGTGTCGTGCTGACGCGGTTGTTCTCCAGTGCGAGGTCGAGAAGCGCCTTGACGCGCAGCGATCCGGCCGGGGGAGCCGCTCCGGGCGGGCTGTTCTCGCGCAACGACTGCGCGTGTTCCTCGATGACGGCGTTGAGCGCCACCGCGTCGCCCGTGCCGAGGGTGACGTGCAGTTGCGTCAACGCGTCGAAATCGAGGTGCGGAGTGAACCAGACGGCGTGTTCACGTGCGGTCTCATCAGGGTCGCGCGGTTTCGCGAGACCCTGCCGGTGGAGCAGGGTGAGCGCCCGCGCACGTGCCGCGTCGGCTCCGAGGCGGTGGGCGCCGGCCTTCGTCAGGTCGGCCTCGATGCCGGACGCGACCTCGGGCTCGAGGTGCTGCACCTCGTGCACGATGGCGCGCACCGCAGGCATGCGCGCGTCACCGTGTGCAGCTGCGCGAGCAACCGCGGGTGGCGGCTGCGTAGCGCGGCGACGTCATCGGACATCGCAGCGACCGTGCCGGGCTGCATCCCGAGCACCGCAGCGAGGTGGGCGGGGGCGAACTCGCCTGGCGCGAGCGAGTACGACTCGTCAGCACGTGCGAAGCGTTCGAACTCAAGATGATCCTGAGCCCGCACCGTGTCGTGATGAGCATGCGCGGTGAGGTCGACGACGGTCTGCGCCAACCGGGTGACCTTGCGCGCCGCCTCTGTCGCTCGCTCGAGGTCGCGGCGGGTCGCCGCGAGGGTTGCGCACTGGTCGTCGAGGGTCACGCCGTCGTCCGCATCGGACGTCAGCGCGGAACCGCTTGCGAGCGCCCGGTCTGCTACCACGCGCGTCAGTGCCTGCCATGTCTCGACGAGTTCGTCGCCGGGCAGGCAGGTGAGCGCCCCGAGGCTCTCCCGCACGATGCTGCCCATGCCGCATTATCGCACATATGTTCGAATGGTGGAGATTGTTGCACGCCGGGTTGACCGGTCGAAGCCGGGCTGGTCCGTACCTTTGCGAGAAACCCCCAGCGGATCGGCTGCCCCTCGCCAGCTATGGTGCCGTGCAGCGACCCCAGCGATGCCGAGCGCAGCGGGCCTGTGACTGAGTCAACGTCCGCTGTCGCGCACCGTCGGTCACGGGATGGCCCGTCCCGCCGCCGACCCCATTGCGCCGAGGAAACGCCACGCGTCATCGCACGGTCAGGCCCACCGGAGGTTCACGAAATGCGCCCGGTCGCCAGCACGGCGCGAGCATCGAAGGTCAGCGTCCCCTCGGCACTCATCGTGCGGGCCGTCTCGAAGAAGAGCTCCCGCATCCGGGCCCTCACCTCGGGTGATTGAGCAAGGTACGTCATGCCCGGCGTCGCCACGCCGGCCGTGATGCCCGCCCACAGGTCCTCGGGCGTCACCGTCCACGTCCAGTTGATGTCGGTGGATCGGACATCGTCGAGCCCCGCCGCGGCGAAGAGGGAACCGAGGCCCCGGCGGGTTCGCTCGAAGTCCTGATCGGCAGGTAGGGACTGGTCAGGCAGCGGCGTCAGATCGGGGCAGGAGAGCACCTCGCGGAGCAAGGGGCCGAACCCTGCGCCACCGGCGGGCCAGATCGTCGCCGCCACGATCCCGTCACGACGGCAGACGCGGGACAGCTCGCGCATCGACGCGCACGGTGCCTCGACGTGATTGATGACGAAATTGGCCGTCACGATGTCGAAGCTGCCGGAGCAGAAAGGGAGTTCAGGCAGCGCTGCTTTCAGAGTGGCCACGTGGGGTGCCGAAGAGCGGGTGAGTTCGCACATCGTCGCGTCCGCGTCGCACGCGACGACCGCACGACCGGTCTCTGACGCGGCAGCGGCCAAGCGACCGTCGCCGCACCCGACGTCGAGATGGCGCACGACGTCGTCGCTGTGGCCGCGCTGGTCATTCGTTGCGGCGAGGAGCGGCCCGGTGGCGCCCGCGCAAGCCCGTGCAAACGATCGGCGGTAGCCCTCCGCGACGTCGGCCCAGTCCCTCATCGCCCGGCGGGCGTGCAGATGCAGTGACGGTTGCCGTCAGCGTCCTCGACGACCCAGAACGACGGGGCGTGGGCGTCGCTGACGAGGCGGCCGCCGGCATCGAGAACGGCTGCCAGCCGCTGCTCGGCGGCCTCCGCCGCCACCCAGACGTCGAAGTGCCAACGCTGCTCGTGATCCGTCGGCGGGAGCTGGGAATCGTCGGCCGCATCGCCATCGGGGGAGTCCGCATCATCCGGTGCCTGCCACCACACCGTCGGCGTCTGGCCGCTCGGGTCGACGGGCTCACCGTCACGCAGCGGCGCAGCGAAGAGCGCCGAGTAGAAGGGAGCGACCTCGTCCGCGTGTGCAGTGTCGAGCCCCGGATCGATCTGGGTGAGACCGGCCACGTCCGGTTCGAGGCCCAGGTGCGCCGCGTGCTCGGCGCTCAACCTCGCCATCCGTAGATCGCGGCTCGTGATGCCGCGGACGTCATGGCTGACGAGGCTGACGATGACGTCCCCGTACGTCAGGGTGACGTCGGGATGGTGATCCCACCGTTCCGCCGACTCGCCGATGAGGTTCACGAGCCGCAACCCCGTCGCGAAGTCGCCCGTGCGGTAGCGCGCCCGCAGTGACCCCATGATCTGCGCCCACCCGGCCGGGGCCTGCGCGGCCACCTCCGCTGCCGTCAGGGTGCGCATCGGATCGGGCCGCCCGCCGGGACGCTGCGTCATGTCGTCGCTCATGGCTCCAGTCGACCACACCCGCGCCCGTGCTGGGAGCGTGTCGGTCGCCTCGGTTCCGCCGTGCCCAGCACCGCGGGCGACTGCGTGAGGTGCAGCGTCGGCTCCCACGCTTGACCGCCGGAACTGCTAGCAGCTCCTCGAGCACGTGGCTCGGTTCCACACCGCGATGCGCCTCACGCACCCACGACGTCGTCGCCCGCCCCGTCCCGCCGCCTCACCCCCGCCGGTCGCGCGCAGACGTCGGTTCGTCGATGCCTTCGCGCAACAGCGGGTCGATACGGTAGGGGATGACGCGGCGCAGGTAGACGCTCGTGCGGGTTCGAGTGACGCCGGGGCACAGGCGGATCTCCTCGCTGACGCGATAGAGGTCGTCAGGGTCGCGCGCGACGACGCGCACGAGCAGGTCCGTCTCGCCGGCCGGCGCGAAGCACTCGAGCACCTCGGGGATTTGCGCCAACCCGTCGATCGCGCCCGAGATGTCGTGCTGATCCAGCTCGACCGCCACCATCGCGCTCATGGGCCGTCCGAGCGTCGCCGGGTCGACGCGCGCACTGTTGAGTCGCAGGATGCCGCGCTCGCGAAACCGCTCCAGCCGCGCGTGCACCGTGCCGCGCGCCAGGCCGCAACGCTGCGCGAGCGCCATCGTCGTCATACGCGGGTCCTCGTCGAGAGCGAGCAGGAGCAGCCGATCCGTCTCGTCGAGCTGCGGCGGTGAGGTCGGGCGCGGCGACCCAGATGACGTCGCGGTCGCGGACGTCGTCGCCGTGCGTGGCCCCGTGTCTGTTTGTCGAGCTGCGCCGCGTCGGGCGGGGGAGCGTCGATCCATGATCATCCTCGTTCCAGTCGTGACGCGTGCTCAGCGCACCGCATCCATGGCCTGAAGCACAGTGCAGTGCGCTGCCCCGCGCAGGTCGCACGAGCAGTTCACGCCCACCCGAGCCTGACGCTGGAAGGGCCCGGTGCCTGCCAACCTGGGCGTCGTGGCCAAGCAACGACGCATGACGCCCCGCCACCTTGATCATAATGACCAATCAAGGCGGTGGGTGTTGCGCAGCATGATCGACATTGCAAGAGTTGAGGCATCGCGTTCGACGCGCTCACCACCCCGAGTGCGCGAACCGGCAGGTGACTCGGAGCCCCACCACGGCCCGAACAGCCGCGCACCACCACCCTGGGTGAGCACGCCACGAAGCGACCGAGGCCGGCTCCCGCACACTGCGGGAAGCCGGCCTCGTCGTCATCGGGCGAGTTCTCGGGCGCGCCTGGTCGCAGGTGACGGCCGAGCAGTGGCCGCTACTTCACGTGCCGATCGTGCGCGAGGCGCGCTGCACCGACGATGCCGGCGGCGTTCTCGAGCTTGGCGGGCACGATGGGCGTGCGGATGTCGAGCAGTGGCAGGAACTTCTCGGCCTTCTTCGACACGCCACCGCCGACGACGAACAGGTCGGGCCACAGCAGGTTCTCCAGCGAGGTGTAGTACTTCGTGAGTCGCTTGGCCCACTTGCCGTACGACAGTTCCTCGCGCTCCTTCGCCGAGTGAGCGGCCCGCGTCTCGGCGTCGTGGCCCTCGACCTCGATGTGGCCGAGCTCAGAGTTCGGTACGAGCACACCGTCGTTGATGACGGCGGTGCCGATGCCGGTGCCGAGCGTCGTGACGAGCACGAGCCCGTCCGTGTCCTTCGCCGCGCCGTAGAAGTTCTCTGCAATGCCGGCCGCGTCGGCGTCGTTGACCACGAGCACGTCGCGCCCGATATGCGCCGAGATGAGCTCTTCGGCGTTCGTCCCGATCCACGCCTTGTCGATGTTCGCGGCCGTACGCACGACGCCGTGCTGCACGACGCCGGGAATCGTCACGCCGATCGGTTCGTCGCCGATCATGTCGGCGAAGTGCTCGACGATCTGGGCGATGACGTCCGCGACAGCGTCAGGCGAGGCACCCGCGGGCGTCTCGAAACGGATGCGCTCCGAAGCGAACGCGCCCTTGTCGAGGTCGACGGGGGCACCCTTGATGCCGGTTCCGCCGACGTCGATGCCGAGGGGATAGGACGTGCGGGTCATGCTCGGGCTCCTTGATCAACTGCAGGGGAATCGCACTGCACGGGACGGGGCCACCGACATCTCGCGTGCGGCGACGAACTCGTCGACAGCCTAACCGCGCGGCCCGTCAGCCCTCGTGCGCAGGCGCTGGGCCTGCAGGAACGTCAGTCGAGGCTGGTGAGGATCTGCGGGCCCGTCTCGGTGATGACGAGGGTGTTCTCGAACTGCGCCGAACGCGAGCCGTCGGCCGTCACGACCGTCCAGCCGTCGTCCCAGGTCGGGGCCGACTCGCCCGAACCCAGGTTGAGCATGGGCTCGACCGTGAAGACCATGCCCACCTCGATGACGTCGTCGTAGTGGGGCGCCGCGTCGTAATGCGGGATGATGAGGCCGTTGTGGAACTCGGTGCCGATGCCGTGGCCCGTGTAGTCACGCACGACGCCGTAGCCGAACCGCTTCGCGTACTGCTCGATGACACGGCCGATGACGTTGACCTGCCGCCCCGGCTTCGCGGCGCGGATGCCGCGCATCATCGCCTCCTTCGTGCGTTCGACGAGCAGGCGCGACTCGTCGTCGACGTCGCCGCACAGGTATGTCGCGCAGTTGTCGCCGTGCACGCCGTCCTTGTAGGCCGTGACGTCGAGCTTCACGATGTCGCCGTCCTCGAGCACCGTCGAGTCGGGGATGCCGTGGCAGATGACCTCGTTGACGCTCGTGCACAGCGACTTCGGGAAGCCGAGGTAGTCGAGCGTCGAGGGGTAGGCGCCGTGGTCGAGCATGTACTCGTGGGCGATGCGGTCGAGCTCGTCGGTCGTGACACCGGGGGCTACGGCCTTGCCCGCCTCCTCCATCGCGCCCGCGGCGATGCGCCCGGCGACGCGCAGGCGTTCGATCGTCTCCGCGTCCTTGACGTACGACTCGAAGCCCTCGCGCGCCTCGTCGCGCCCGACGTACTCGGGGCGGGCGATCTTCTGAGGCACGCTGCGGCGCGGGCTGATCGTGCCCGCGGTGATCGTGCGGCCGGACGTGGTCGTGGAGCGCGTCGTCGTCATAGGGTTGAGTCTAGAGGCCGGGTCCGACAGGGCTCGGCGCCCGCACAAGACGCGCCCGCAGGCGCGAGGAGGTGAGCCGTCATGGCCTACTGGTACAACGTCAACACCGGTGCCGTGGAGCAGGGGGAGGAGACCAACGCCAAGAGCGACATGCTCGGCCCCTACGCCACCGAGGCCGCGGCGCGCGACGCCATCGAATCCGCGCACAAGCGCAGCGAGGAGTGGGACGCTGAAGAGCGTCGTTTCAACGGCGACGACTGACGCACCCATCCACGCGCGACGGGCCGCATCCCACGAGGGATGCGGCCCGTCGTCATGATCTGGCGCGGCGTGATGCGGCTGATCCGACGCGCGCATCTGGCCAGGAATGTCACCGTTGCCTGCCGGGTAGGGCCGCCCATGAGCCCCACGTGAGACGCTGACGCGCCCCACGCCATCGACGCATAGCATCGCAATGCAACGACGGGTGCGAAGAAGGGGAGCACAGGTGAGCGAGCTCGGGTTCGATCTGCGGCGGCTCGCGATCCCCGCCTATGGCCCGACGCTGCTGTTCGGTGCCGCTGAGGGCGCCATCCTGCCCGTCATCCCCTCGACGGCCGTGGCGCGCGGCGCGTCGGTGGCGCTCGCGGCTTTCGTCGCGATGCTCATCGGGCTCGGCTCGCTCGTGTCGAACATCCCCGCCTCACTCATCACGCAGCGCCTCGGCGAACGTCGCGCGCTCGTGCTCGCGGGCGTCGTCACGGCCGCGGGATGCCTGCTGTGCCTCGCGCCGAGCCTCGTCGCGCTCATGCTCGGTGTCGTCATCATCGGCATGGCGTCGTCGGTCTACATGCTCGCGCGCCAGAAGTACCTGACGGAGGCCGTCCCGCCCACGCACCGGGCGCGCGCGTTGTCGCTGCTCGGCGGCGTGGGTCGCATCGGCATGTTCGTCGGCCCCCTCGTCGGCGCCGCCCTCATCGGAGTGTTCGGCGGGCGTTCCGTCTTCGTCCTCGCCATCGTCTTCCTCGCGCTCGCGACGTGGTGCGCGCTGCTCATGGAGGATGTCGAGCGGGCCGGAACCGGGCCCGTCGAACGGGTCTCCACCCGCACCGTCGCACGCTCGTTCGCGCGCGTGCTGCTGACGGCCGGGCTCGGCGTCCTGCTCGTGTCGGCCGTGCGCGCGACACGGCAGGTCGTCATCCCGCTGTGGTGCACGCACATCGGCCTCGACGAGCAGTCGACGAGCGCCATCTACGGGATCGCGGGCGGCATCGACATGCTCGTGTTCTACCCGGCCGGCAAAGTCATGGACGTGCGGGGGCGCGCCGCCGTCGCCGTACCGTCGATGCTCATCATGGCCGCAGCCCTCGTCGCGCTGCCGTTCGCCCACACCTTCGCCGCGGTGCTCGCCGCGAGCTGCGCGCTCGGGTTCGGCAACGGCATCGGCTCTGGCATGGTGATGACGCTCGGCGCCGACTTCTCGCCCGACGTCGGACGCGCGCCGTTCCTCGGCCTGTGGCGCCAGCTCAGTGACACCGGTTCGACGATCGGGCCGCTCGCCCTGTCCGGCATGACGGCGCTGGCCGGCCTGAGCGCCGCCGTCGTCGTGAACGCGATCTTCGGCGTCCTCGCCGCCGCGATGCTCGCCTACTGGCCCGCCAAGCTCATGCGCGCCGGATGGGGTGCCGCCCGGCCCGAACCTGACGCCGCCGACTCAGCACCCTCACACCAGCGCTGACATACCCGATCCTCTCGCGTCCCGCGCGAACGACGAGCGCGGGCGTCAGCTCTCGAAGCTGTGCTCGGGCGCCGGGAACGTGCCGGAGGCGACGTCTTCGCGGTAGGTGCGCGCCGCGTCGAGCAGCACGCTGCGCACGTCGGCGAACTTCTTGGCGAAGCGCGGATAGCGGCCGTCACGCAGGCCGGCGAAGTCGGTCCACACGAGCACCTGACCGTCGCATCCGGCGCCGGCGCCGATGCCGATCGTCGGCACGCGCAGCGCGTCCGTCACCTGCTGCGCGACGGGCGCCGGCACCATCTCCATGAGCACGCAGAAAGCCCCCGCGTCCTGCAGCGCCCGCGCCTCGGCGACCATGCGCTCGGCGTCGTCGCCGCGGCCCTGGACTCGGTACCCGCCGAGCGTGTGCTCGCTCTGCGGCGTGAACCCGATGTGCGCGATGACGGGGATGCCGCCGCGCACGAGATGCTCGACGGTGGGCGCCATGTGCGCCCCGCCCTCGAGCTTGACCGCGTGAGCGCGCCCTTCCTTCATGAGTCGCGCGGCGCTCGCGAACGCCTGCTGCGGCGATTCCTGGTAGCTGCCGAACGGCAGATCCGCGACGACGAGGGCGTGCTGCGCAGCGCCGCTGACGGCACGCACGAGGGGGATGAGTTCGTCGAGGGTGACGGGCAGCGTCGTGTCGTAACCGAGCACGTTGTTGCCCGCCGAGTCGCCGACGAGGAGCGTCTCGATGCCGGCCTCGTCGAAGATCTCGGCCGTGTACATGTCGTAGGAGGTGAGCATCGAGAAACGCTCACCGCGCTCCTTCAACTGCTGCAGCGTGACGGTGCGGATGCGCTTGCGTTCGGCGGTGCGGTACGGGGCGGCCTCTTCACTCATGGCTCCAGCGTAATCAGCAGCCGTTGGAGCCGTTCCCATCCGCTGGCGGGGGCGGATCGTGATAGCACCCTTCGTTACGCAAATGTTGTAAGCGACATCACCGTTCGCTGAGGGGAGGCTGGGTATCTTCACAGTGTTCACGTGCTGGACGTGGGCGCCCTTCTGCTCCTGGAGTACTCATGACACATCGTCGTTCGAACACGCCGCGCATGGCCGCGGCTCTCGTCGGCACGGTGACGGCCTTCGGTCTCATCGCAGCCCCGGTCGCCTCCGCCAACAACGCCCCGCCCGCAGGCGAGGGCCAGACCCGCGTCGGCAAGTCCGACGACCGTCCGAACCCGCTCGCGGAGAAGAAGGCCGACCTGCGTGACGCCGCCGTCAGCGCTCTCGTCACGGGCAAGGCCGCCACGAAGAAGGTCAACGGCAAGCGCGTCATCGAGGTCAAGGGCAAGGACAAGAAGGGCAAGACGAAGCCGCGTTACGTCCAGTACGACGTCAACCAGAAGGCGAACATCCTGAGCTTCCTCGTCGAGTTCGGTGACCAGACGAAGCCCGCCGCCGGTGGCGCGCCCGGCCCGCTGCACAACAAGATTGCCCAGCCCGACCGCAAGATGGACGGCGGCGCGACCGACAACAACAGCACGATCTGGAAGGCCGACTTCAACCGTCAGCACTACTTCGACATGATGTTCGGCAGCTCGGAGTCGTTCAAGGACTTCTACTCCAAGCAGTCGAACGGCCGCTTCGACGTCGAGGGCGACGTGAGCGACTGGGTCAAGGTGCCCTTCAACGAGGCGCGCTACGGCCACAACCCCGTCTCGGGTGATGGCACGAGCGAGGCCGAGGGCTCCTGGTCCTTCATCGCCGACAGCGCCACGGCGTGGGTCAACGCGCAGAAGGCAGCGGGCAAGAGCGACGCCCAGATCAAGGCGTACCTGCAGAGCTTCGACAAGTGGGACCGTTACGACTACGACGGCGACGGCAACTTCGACGAGCCCGACGGCTACATCGACCACTTCCAGGCCATCCACGCTGGCGAGGGCGAAGAGGCCGGCGGTGGCGCCCAGGGTGATGACGCCATCTGGAGCCACCGCTGGTACGCGTACCAGAACCTCGCGGGCAAGGCCGGCCCGTCGCAGAACAAGCTCGGTGGTGTGCCGCTCGGCGACACGGGCCTGTGGATCGGTGACTACACGACCGAGCCGGAGAACGGTGGTCTCGGTGTCTTCACGCACGAGTTCGGTCACGACCTCGGCCTGCCGGACCTGTACGACACGACGAACAAGGCTCAGAACGACGTCTCGTACTGGTCGCTCATGAGCGCCGGTTCGTGGCTCGGCGACGGCAAGACCGACATCGGTTCGCGCCCGGGCTACATGGGTCCGTGGGAGAAGCTGCAGCTCGGCTGGCTCGACGCCACGAAGGTGAGCTACGGCAAGAGCAAGAAGGTCCAGATCGGTCCGAGCGACCGTGACTCGGCGACGCTCGGCCAGGCGGCCCTGATCAACCTGCCAGACAAGACGATCACGACGACGTACAACAAGCCCCAGTCGGGGGCCAACGAGTGGTGGGGCGGCAGCGCCGACAACCTCAACTCGACGTTGACGCGTTCGATCGACCTCACGGGCAAGAAGTCCGCGAGCGTGACGACGGCCGCCTGGTACGACACCGAGGAGGGCTACGACTTCTTCTACGGCGAGGTCAGCACCGACGGTGGCGCCACCTGGGCGCAGGTCGGCAAGGAGGTCTCCGGTGAGAAGAAGAACTGGAGCGACCTCACGTACGACCTGAGCGCTTACGCGGGCAAGAAGGTCGACTTCCGCTTCCGCTACGCGAGTGACGGCGGCGTCCACGGGGCGGGCCCGTTCCTCGACGACATCCGCATCGTCGCCGACGGCGCGACACTGCTGTCGGACGACGTCGAGAAGGGCACGAACGGCTGGGTCGCGAAGGGCTTCACCCTCTCATCGGGCACGACGAGCGAGAAGAAGACGCACTACTACCTCGCAGAGAACCGTCAGTACAACGGCTACGACCTCTACCTCAAGACGGGTCCGTACAACTTCGGTTATCTCAAGCAGCAGGCAGAGCGTGTCGAGCACTTCGCCTTCCAGCCCGGTGTTCTCATGTGGTACGTCGACAACGAGTACGCGAACAACAACGTCTCCGAGCACCCCGGCCACGGCCAGGTGCTGCCCATCGACTCGCACGCGCAGGCGATGAAGTGGAAGGACGGCACGCTCGTGTCGAACAAGCTGCAGCCCTGGGACGCGGTGTTCGGCTCGTCCTCGATGCCGTCGCTGACGCTGCACCGCAACGGTGACGCCACGACGTTCCCGAAGAGCAAGGGCGTGTCGACGTTCGACGACACGAAGGCGACGAACTACTACGACGCCTCCAACCCGACGGGTTCGACGCTGACGGCAGGC
The DNA here is from genome assembly GCF_058809565.1 of Dermacoccus sp. MPR-E5. Classification (NCBI taxonomy): domain Bacteria; kingdom Bacillati; phylum Actinomycetota; class Actinomycetes; order Micrococcales; family Dermacoccaceae; genus Dermacoccus; species Dermacoccus sp. MPR-E5. The sequence continues at coordinate 206,149 of NZ_JBXASS010000004.1, forward strand.
AGCGGCGTCCAGGTCACCGTCAGGGGTGTGAGCAAGGACAAGGCGCACCTCGACGTGCTTTTCCGCCGCTGACGCGCTGAGGCGAGCGGCTGAGTCCGACATGTGAGCGGCCCCGGGGATCATCCCCGGGGCCGCTCGTCGTCGGGTGACGCGGTGAGGCAGGATGGCGTCATGAACCGTCAGCAAGAGTTCGTGCTCCGCACGATCGAGGAACGTGACATCCGATTCGTGCGTCTGTGGTTCACCGACGTGCTCGGAACCCTCAAGTCGGTCGCCGTGGCGCCGGCGGAACTCGAGGGGGCGTTCGCCGAGGGCATCGGCTTCGACGGTTCGTCGATCGACGGTCTCGCGCGGGTCTACGAGGCCGACATGCTGCTGCGCCCGGACGCCTCGACGTTCCAGGTGCTGCCGTGGCGCGGCGAGAACCCCGGCACTGCGCGCATGTTCGCCGACATCCTGCTGCCCGACGGCACCCCGAGCCTCGCCGACCCGCGTGACGTGCTGCGCCGCTCGCTGACGAAGGCCGCCGACCTGGGGTTCACCTTCTACACCCATCCCGAGATCGAGTTCTACCTGTTCGAGAAGGACCTCGACCACGGCCGTCCCGTGCCGGTCGACTCGGCCGGGTTCTTCGACCACGTGCCGCACGGCACGGGCCACGACTTCCGGCGCGCCGCCATCACGATGCTCGAGAACATGGGCATCTCCGTGGAGTTCAGTCACCACGAGGGCGGGCCGGGGCAGAACGAGATCGACCTGCGCTACGCCGACGCGTTGTCGATGGCCGACAACATCCAGACGTTCAAGGCCGTCATCAAGGAGGTCGCGCTCGAGCAGGGCATCTTCGCGAGCTTCATGCCGAAGCCGATGGCAGGCCAGCCCGGCAGCGGCATGCACACGCACCTGTCGCTGTTCGAGGGTGACACGAACGCGTTCCACGAGCCGGGTTCGCCGTATCAGCTCTCGCGCACGGGCCGCCAGTTCGTCGCCGGCCTGCTCCACCACGCGCCGGAGTTCACGGCGATCACGAACCAGTTCGTCAACAGCTACAAGCGCATCTGGGGCGGTTCCGAGGCGCCGGCGCACATCTGCTGGGGGCACAACAACCGCAGCGCGATGATCCGCATCCCCATGTACAAGCCCGACAAGGGCCAGAGCACGCGCATCGAGGTGCGCACCCTCGACGCAGCGTGCAACCCCTACCTCGCGTACGCCGTGATGCTGGGCGCAGGCCTCAAGGGCATCGAGCAGGGCATGGAGCTGCCGCCCGAGGCCGAGGACGACGTGTGGACGCTCACCGAGCGCGAGCGTCGCGCCATGGGCATCCGACCGTTGCCGGCTTCGCTCGACGAGGCGATCCGCACGATGGAGGAGAGCGATTTCGTCGCCGAGGTGCTCGGCGAGCACGTCTTCGACTTCGTGCTGCGCAACAAGCACAACGAGTGGGCCGCCTACCGCGACCAGGTGACCGAGTTCGAGATCAAGCAGGATCTGCGCCGGTTGTGAGTCGTACGCAGCAGACCAAGAGTTCCGCGGCCTGGCGCAAGGCGGGCTACACCGACACCGAACGCGCCGGCTCGCTGGCCCAGGAGGTCGCCGACCTCGTCCCGACCGACGTCCTGCTCGACGTCACGGGCGCGGTCGCCGACCCCGACCAGGCGCTGCTCGCGTTCGTTCGGTTGCGCGAGGCGCTCGATGCTCCCGGCCGGCGCGCGCTGACGGAGGCGCTGACGCAGCCGCTCGCACGAGCGCGCTTGTTCGGCGTGCTCGGCGCCTCGAGCGCCCTCGGTGATCACCTCGTCGCCAAGCCCGAGCAGTGGCGCGACGTGGTCGCCGCGGAGCGTCGCGACCAGGCGGCGTTCGCTCAGGCGCTCATCGCCGAGATCGACGGGCGGGACGACGACGTCAGCGCCTACGACGCGCTGCGCGTGGCCTACCGTCGTCAGCTCGTGCAGATCGCGGCGCTCGACGTCACCGACGTCCCCGCCAATGTCCTGCCCGCGACGGCAGCGTCACTCGCCGACCTCGCGGGTGCCGCGCTCGAGGCGGGGTTGCACATCGCGACGCAGAGCGTCGAGGGCGCCGAGCAGGCTCGACTCGCCGTCATCGGCATGGGCAAGACGGGCGGGCGCGAGCTCAACTACATCTCCGACGTCGACGTCATCTTCGTCGCGCAGCCCGCGGACGGGGTCGACGAGGACGTCGCCCTGCGCTTCGCTACGGAGCTCGCGACCGAGCTGATGCGCGCTTGCTCGGCGAGCACGGGGGAGGGTTCGCTGTGGCAGGTCGACGCCGCGCTGCGCCCGGAGGGCAAGCAGGGCCCCCTCGTGCGCACCGTCGCGAGCCACCGCAACTACTACGAGCGCTGGGCGAAGGGCTGGGAGTTCCAGGCGCTCCTCAAGGCGCGCCCCATCGCGGGCGACCGTGAGGTCGGCGACGCCTACATCGCCGCGATGCGGCCGATGGTGTGGCAGGCCAGCAAGCGCGAGAACTTCGTGGAGGACGCGCAGGCGATGCGCCGTCGCGTCGAGTCGCACGTGCCCGTCAGCGAGCAGGCACGCCAGATCAAGCTCGGCCCGGGCGGTCTGCGCGACATCGAGTTCTCCGTGCAACTGCTGCAGCTCGTCCACGGACGCACCGACGAGCGGGTGCGCGCCCGCTCGACGCTCGACGCCCTCGAGGCGCTCAGTTCGTGGGGTTACGTCGGGCGCACGGATGCCTCGGCGCTCGACCGCTCCTACCGTCAGCTGCGCGTGCTCGAGCACCGCATCCAGCTGAGCAAGATGCGTCGCACCCACCTCATGCCGACGTCGAGCGCAGACCTGCGCCGCCTCGGACGCGGCGTCGGGTTGATGCGCGACCCCGACGAGGCCGTCACCGCCCACTGGCAGGAGCTCGCGCGCTCGGTGCGCCGCCTGCACGAGAAGCTGTTCTACCGGCCGCTGCTGTCGGCCGTCGCGCGTCTCGACGACGATGAGGCGAAGTTGTCGGACGAGGGCGCGCGCGATCGTCTCGCCGCGCTCGGTTACGCCGACCCGAGCGGCGCGCTGCGCCACCTGCAGGCGCTGACGTCGGGGCTGTCGCGGCGTGCGCAGATCCAGCGCACGCTCATGCCCGTCATCCTGCAGTGGCTCGCCGACGGCCCGACCCCCGACGCCGGGCTGCTCGCCTACCGCCGCATCAGTGACGAGCTCGGCACCTCGCACTGGTACCTCAACACACTGCGCGAGGGCAGCACCGCGGAACTGTTCGCCGAGGTGCTGTCGAAGTCGCGCTACGTCTCGGAACTGCTCGAACGCGCGCCCGAGAGCGTCAAGCTGTTCGCCGACCCTGCGCTGCGCGTGCCGCGTGACGAGAAGGCGATCAGCGCGACGATGACGTCCGTCGCCGGTCGCCACGACGACGTCGACAAGGCGATGCTCGCGGCGCGCACCGTCCGCCGCACCGAGCTGACGCGCATCGCCATCGCCGACGTGCTCGGCGAACTCGACCTCGAGGGCGTCGAGAAGGCCCTCACCGACGTCATGGCCGCGATGCTGCAGACCGGGCTCGACCTCGCATGGCGCGCCGTCTGCGATGACTCGGACGCACGCCTCACCGACGTCACGATCATCGGTATGGGACGCTTCGGCGGGCGTGAGCTCGGCTACAGCTCCGACGCCGACGTCATGTACGTCCACCGCCCGCGCGACGGCGCCGACGCCGGTGCTGCGCAGGACCAGGCGCTCGCCGTCGTCACCGAGTTGCGACGCCTCGCCGCGCTCGCCGGGCCAGACCCGAAGCTCGAGATCGACGCCGCGCTGCGTCCCGAGGGCAAGCAGGGCCCCCTCGTGCGTTCCCTCGACTCCTACGCCTCGTACTACGAGCGCTGGTCGGAGGGCTGGGAGGCCCAGGCGTTGCTGCGCGCCTACCCGCTCGCCGGTGACGCCGACCTGGGCCGCGCCTTCGTCGACCTCGTCGATCCGCTGCGCTGGCCCGAGGGCGGCATCAGTGACGCCGCGGTGCGTCGCATCCGCACGCTCAAGGCGCGGATGGAGGCCGAGCGCATTCCCCGCGGGGCCGATCCGCGCACCCACTTCAAGCTGGGGCGCGGCGGGTTGTCCGACGTCGAGTGGTGCGTGCAACTGCACCAGTTGCAGCACGCCCACGCCCACCCACAGTTGCGTCGGACCGGCACGATCTCGACGCTGCGGCTGCTCGCCGAGCTCGAGCTCATGGACGCCCACGACGCCGAGGTGCTCGCCGACGCGTGGACCTTCGCCTCCCGGGTGCGCAACGCCTCGGTGCTGTGGCGCGGCCGCCCCGTCGAGTCGCTGCCGAGCGACCTGCGCGACGCGGAGGGCATCGCGACGCTGCTCGGACTGCCCGCCGGTGACGGTCGTCAGCTCGGCGAGGAGTACCGCAAGGTCTCGCGGCGCGCCCGGCTCGTCGTCGACCGCGTGTTCTACGGTGAGGATCCTCACAACAGCACCGGACCGAGCTTCCGACGCTGAGACGGGCGGGCAGGCGCTCGGTGCCGCCGCCTAGAATGGAGAGGTGATTTCGCGTCGTGACCTTCGTGGTTCAGCCCTGACCTCCCTCGATGCACGCGGCCTGCGCGATGCGCTGCCGCGCGCACAGTTCGACATTGAGGCGGCCCTCGACGTCGTGCGTCCGCTGTGCGAGCAGGTGCGCCATGACGGGGCCGACGCGCTGCGCGAGCTGGGGGAGCGATTCGACAAGGTGCGTCCGACGCACCTGCGGGTGCCCGCGGAGGTGCTCGCAGCCGCCGAAGCGCAGCTCGACCCCGCGATCAAGGACGCCCTCGTCGAAGCCATCCGCCGCGTGCGGATCGTCCACGCCGCGCAGGCGCGCGAGGACGTCACGACGCAGGTGAGCGACGGCGGCCGCGTCACTGAACGTTGGATCCCCGTCGAGCGCGTCGGGCTCTACGTGCCCGGCGGCCTCGCCGTCTACCCGAGCTCGGTCGTCATGAACGTCGTGCCCGCGCAGGTCGCGGGCGTCGACTCGGTCGCCGTCGCGAGCCCGCCGCAGGCGCAGAACACCGGCGAGTTCGCCGGTTACCCGCACCCGACGATCCTCGCCGCGTGCTCCCTGCTCGGCGTCGACGAGGTGTACGCCGTCGGCGGCGCGCAGGCCGTCGCGATGTTCGCGTACGGCGCACGGGAGAAGGACGGCACGAGCGTGTGCGAGCCCGTCGACCTCGTCACCGGCCCGGGCAACATCTACGTCGCAGCCGCGAAGCGCCTGCTCAAGGGCCTCATCGGCATCGACGCCGAGGCGGGCCCGACGGAGATCGGCATCCTCGCCGACGACACCGCGGACGCCGAGCACGTCGCCGCAGACCTCATCAGCCAGGCCGAGCACGACAACCTCGCGGCCTCCGTCCTCGTCACCGACTCGACGCGCCTCGCCGACGACGTCGAGGCAGCCCTCGAGCGCCGCGCCCGCGCGACGAAGCACAGCGAGCGCGTGCTCACGGCCCTCGGCGGTCCGCAGTCGGCCATCGTCCTCGTCGACGACGTCACGGCCGGGCTGCGCGTCGTCGACGCCTACGGCGCCGAGCACCTCGAGATCCACACCGCCAGCTCGCGCGAGGACGCGCTGCGCGTGCGCAACGCGGGTGCCATCTTCGTCGGCACCTACTCGCCCGTCAGCCTCGGCGACTACGCCGCCGGGTCGAACCACGTCCTGCCGACCGGCGGGTGCGCCTGCCACTCGAGCGGGCTGTCGGTGCAGTCGTTCCTCAAGGGCGTCCACATCGTCGACTATTCGCGCGAGGCCCTCGCGGAGGTCGCGGAGGTCGTCGTCACGCTCGCGAACGCGGAGGACCTGCCGGCGCACGGCGAGGCCGTGACGGCGCGCTTCGAGCGTCGGGACGAGGCAGAGGCCGGGGCGGAGAACGCGCCCGCATGAGCGAACCCACGATCACGCAGCTGCTGCGCGAAGACCTGCGAAACCAGAGCGCGTACGGCGCGCCGCAGCTCGACGTGCCCATCGCGCTCAACACGAACGAGTCGTCCTACGACGTGCCGGAGACGGTCGTGCGCAGCATCGTCGAGCGAGTCGAGAAGGCCGCGGGCGGGCTGAACCGCTACCCGGACCGCGAGTTCACCGAACTGCGCGCGGCCCTCGCCGACTACCTCGATCGCGTGACGGGCGTCCGGTTGCCTGTCGAGCAGATCTGGGCCGCCAACGGCAGCAACGAGGTGCTCAGCCACATCGTGCAGGCCTTCGGTGGCCCGGGCCGCGTCGCGCTCGGCTTCACGCCGAGCTACTCGATGCACCCGATCATCGCGCGCGGCGCGGGAACGACATGGGTCGACGGCTTGCGCGATCGTCGTGAGGGCGTCTACGACCTCGACGTCGACCTCGCAGTCGAGCAGGTGCGCGAGCACCGTCCGAACGTCGTGTTCGTCTGCACGCCGAACAACCCGACGGGCACCGCGGTGAGCAACGACGTCGTGCGCGCCATCTACGACGCGGCGCCGAACGCCGTCGTCATCGTCGACGAGGCATACGTCGAATTCGCGCGCCCGGGCACGCCGAGCGCCCTCGAGCTGCTCGCCGATCACCCGCGCCTGATCGTCAGCCGCACGATGAGCAAGGCGTTCGCGTTCGCCGGCGCGCGCGTCGGTTACATGGCCGCCTCGCGCGAGATCTGCGACGCGATGCGCCTCGTGCGTCTGCCCTACCACCTGTCGTCGGTGACGCAGGCGACCGCCCTGGCGGCCCTCGACCACGCCGACGAGATGCTCGCCATGGTCGATGCGATCAAGGCCCAGCGCGACCGCATCGTCGAGGCCGCGCGAGTGGCGGGGCTCACGCCGACGCCGAGCGATGCGAACTTCGTTCTCATCGGTGGTCTCACCGACGCGCACGCCACGTGGCAGGCCCTGCTCGATCGCGGCATCCTCGTGCGCGACGTCGGCATCGCGCACCACCTGCGCATCACGGCCGGCACGCCCGCCGAGACGGACGCCGTCATCGCGGCCCTCACCGACCTCGCCCCCACGCACGCCCTCCAGGAGGAGAAAGCATGAGCGACGCGACCGACTTCGTCATCCCCGACGTGCCCGCCGACCACCGGACAGCGCTCATCGAGCGCACGACGAAGGAAGCCTCGATCAGGCTGTGGCTCGACCTCGACGGTACGGGCACGTCCGACATCCGCACCGGGGTGCGCTTCTACGACCACATGCTCGACTCGCTGAGCAAGCACAGCCTCATCGACCTGCGCATCCGCGCGCGCGGCGACCTCGACGTGGACGCCCACCACACGGTCGAGGACACCGCGATCGTGCTCGGCCAGGCTCTGCGCGAAGCGCTCGGCGACAAGTCGGGCATCTCGCGTTTCGGGGACGCGAAGGTGCCGCTCGACGAGGCGCTCGTCGAGGCGGTCGTCGACGTCGCGGGCCGCCCGTACGTCGTCCACACCGGTGAACCGGACGGCCAGATCTACGCGGTCATCGGGGGCAACTACATCGGCTCCCTGACGCAGCACGTCATCGAATCGCTCGGCTACAACGCGGGCATCGCGCTGCACGTCAACGTCATCTCCGGGCGCGACCCGCACCACATCGTCGAGGCCCAGTTCAAGGCGATCGCCCGCGCGCTGCGCGCCGCGGTGGCGAAGGACCCGCGCGTGCAGGGAATCCCGAGCGCGAAGGGTGCTCTCTGAGTCATGCCGAGACTAGGTCGGCAGTCGAACTTCACCGGCGCGCTCGACGCCGTCGTCGTCATACGCGGCGATGCCGAGCGTGTGGCTCGCTGGGTCGAACAGGGCACCGTGCCCGCGTACGTCGTCGACCTCGACGGGCCGTGGTGCGCCGTCGTCGCGGCGGGCCCTGGGCATGCGGCCGCGCCCTTTGACGACGCCGCGACGGTGCTCGTCGCCCGCCCCGTTCCGCAGATGATGCGCCCGGCCGCCGGGTTCTTCGTGCACGGCGACGACGCCGTCGTCCTCGTCCAGCCGCGACGGTGGCGCTCCCTGCCGCGTTGGTTCGTCGTCCGCCGCGGTTTCGGGGTCGTGCGCGCGGCGCTGCCGCAGGCGAGCCTCGCGGATCTGCTCGCGGTGGGGGAGAACTCGCACCCGGAGACCCTCGAACGCGTCCTCGCGCAGCGCGGCGCCGAGCCGATCGAGGTGCTGCGTGGCGTCATGGTCGCCCTCGGCATCCCCGCCGGGCATCTGCTCGCGCTGCATCCGCGCGCGGCGATCGAGGCCGATCTCGTCGAACCTGATGCGAAGGCAGTACGACGCTTCGACAAGCACACCCGCGAGGAACGGGAAGAACGGCGAGAGATCGAAGGGCACGCCCTGATGGAGGAGAAGCGATGAAGAAGGTCGTCGTGCTCGACTACGGCAGCGGCAACATCCACTCCGCCGTGCGTATGCTCGAACGCATCGGCGCCGACGTCGAACTCACCGCCGATCCCACGTCCGTGGCGCGCGCAGACGGGCTGTTCGTGCCCGGCGTCGGCAACTTCCACGCGTGCGCCGCGGGGCTCGTCGCCGCGGGCGGGCGTGAGCTCATCGCAGAGCGACTGACACGTCAGGCCCCCGTGCTCGGTATCTGCGTCGGCATGCAGGTCATGTTCGACGGCTCGAGCGAGCCGTCGCCGTCGCCGGTCGACGGGCTGGGGCTGTGGCATGGTCGAGTCGAGCGTCTCGACGCCCCGGTCGTACCGCACATGGGCTGGTCGCAGCTCGAACCGGCGCCCGGCAGCCGACTGTTCGCCGGTGTCGAGGACGAACGGTTCTACTTCGTCCACTCGTTCGCGGCCCCCGCGACCGTCGCCGACCTCAACTCGGGCGCGCGCGTCACGCTCGCGACGCACGGCACCCCCTTCGCCGCGGCCATGGAGCAGGGTGCGCTGAGCGCCACCCAGTTCCACCCCGAGAAGTCGGGTGACGCCGGCGCCGCGCTGCTGACCAACTGGCTCGACACCCTCTGATGCCATGCCCAGCCACCCCGATCCGACGGCTCGAAGGAGCACCATGACCACCGAACCCCGCCTCGAACTGCTGCCGGCCGTCGACGTCGCCGGCGGTGAGGCCGTCCAACTCGTCCAGGGCATCGCCGGGACGGGCGGCCAGTTCGGCGACCCCGTCGCAGCTGCACTCGCGTGGCAGGAAGCGGGCGCCGAGTGGCTGCACCTCGTGGACCTCGATGCCGCGTTCGGACGCGGCGAGAACCGCGGCCTGCTCGCCAAGATCGTCGGCACGCTCGACATCAAGGTCGAGATGAGCGGCGGCATCCGTGACGCCGAGTCACTCGAGGCTGCGCTCGCCACGGGCTGCCGTCGCGTCAACCTCGGCACCGCAGCCCTGGAGAACCCCGAGTGGACCGCTGCCGCCATCGCCGAGCACGGCGACCGCATCGCCGTCGGCCTCGACGTGCGCGGCACCACCCTCGCCGCCCGCGGCTGGACGAAGGAGGGCGGCGACCTGTGGGAGACCCTCGCCCGCCTCGACCGTGAGGGCTGCGCGCGCTACGTCGTCACCGACGTCGCGAAAGACGGGATGCTCGCCGGCCCCAACACCGCGCTGCTGCAGCAGGTGTGCGAGCGCACCGACCGCCCCGTCGTCGCCTCCGGCGGCGTGACGACGCTCGACGACCTGCGCGCGCTGCGCGAGCTCGTGCCGTACGGGGTCGAAGGCGCCATCATCGGCTCGGCCCTCTACAAGGGCACGATGACGCTCGCCGACGCCCTCGACGTCGCGGGGCGCCCCGAGTGAGCGGCCCGGGGCCGAGCGACACGGCCGGCATCCCGTTCAGCGGCCGCGAGGTGACGAGCACCGGTTTCGACGACGACCGCGGCGAGGCCGATGCGGCTCTCGTGGCGGCGCTGGCGAGTGGTGACGAGGAGGCGTGGGTCGCAGCGTTGGCCGAGAGCAGGTTGCTCGTGCCGATCGTCGCCGCCCCCACCGAGGTCGACACGAGCGGGGAGCACGCCGTCGAGAAGTCGACCGACATGGCTGTCGTGACGCTGACCGCGCCGGACGGTACAAAGGGCCTGCCCGTCTTCACGAGCCTTGAAGCGCTCGCCGCCTGGGATCCGGCGGCCCGCCCGTCACCCGTCAAGGCCGCGTTCGCGGCGCAGGCGGCCATCTCAGAGGAATGCGACGTCCTGCTGCTCGACATGGCCAGCGAGCATCGCGTCGTCGTGCGCGCGAGCATGGTCTGGGCGCTCGCGCAGCAGCAGGCCTGGGTGCCCGCCTACCGTGACACGCACGTGCGCTCCGCCATCGGGCAGGCTGTGCGCGTCGAGGAGGCCGTGCTCGCGCAGGAGTGCGTCGACGGGGGAGAGGGCGTGCTGCGGCTGCGTCATGCGTCGGCGCGTCGACACCTGGCGTGCGGTCTGACGTCGTGCTCAGTCGAACTCGTCGTGCAGCGGGAACCCGCACTCGTGCAGGTGGTCGAGCACCCGGTCCATTTCCTGTGGGCTGGGCAGCTCCTGGGTCACCTTCGTGATGCCGACACCCACATCGACCCGGTCAGCGGGCACGAGCCCGTCGGCGACGAGGTGGTTGCCCAGTTCGTGCATCTCCTCAGGAGAGAGCCTGCGCCGCATGAGCGCGAGCAACGGCTGGTAGTCGCGCTCCGGTACCCCCGTGGGGTAGCTGACGCGCAGCCAGTTGACGATGCGCTCGAGGGATGGGTTCATCGCCTCACTTCTTCTCGGCAAAGGTCGGGAACACGTGCTCGAACGACACCTTGTAGCCGAAGCCCGACGCGATGATGATGGCGAGGCCCAGCGCCACCGCGACGGCGACGAGCGCGAAGCAGAGCAGGCCGACGGGCTTGCCCCAGGACTTGGCGCTCTCGCCGGTTGTGAGAGCGCCTTCACCGGCGGCGAAGCCACGCACGCCGAAGGCGAACAGGGCAGGCACGCCTGCACCGAGGACGATGGCGACGAGAAGCACCTTCCAGGCGCTCTCGAACGCGAGGGAGAGAGTGTTCATCGGGAACCAACCTTGGTCGCGGGGTGGACGGTGTTGCGGTCGGACTCGGCCACGACGTCGGGGATGTGCGTCGCCGCGAGGTCCTGCGGGTCCCACTCCTCGTTGACGTTGTTGTGGTCGACCGGCGTCTTGCGCGAGTGGTAGAACATGTATGCCGCGAACGCGCACAGGATGGCGAAGACGACGATGCCGCCGGCGCCACCACCGATGACGTCACCGAGGTACCACATGAGCGCACCGACGACCGCGGCGGCGGGCAGGGTGATGAACCAGGCGAGCACCATGCGTCCGGCGACACCCCAGCGGACCTCCGCGCCCTTCTTGCCCAGGCCGGTACCGAGGATCGAACCCGTCGCGACGTGCGTCGTCGACAGCGCGAAGCCGAGGTGGCTCGAGACGAGGATGACGGCGGAGCTGGCCGACTCGGCAGCCATGCCTTGCGGCGACTCGATCTCGACGAGGCCCTTGCCGAGCGTGCGGATGATGCGCCAGCCGCCGAGGTAGGTGCCGGCCGCAATGGCGAGCGCACAGGCGAACTTCACCCACAGCGGAACGCTGTGCGTGTCGGTCCAGGAGCCGTAGCCGATGAGGGCGAGGGTGATGACACCCATCGTCTTCTGCGCGTCGTTGGTGCCGTGAGCGAGCGAGACGAGCGAGGCGCTGCAGATCTGACCCCAGCGGAAACCACGCTCGGACTCGGCGTGACTGACCTTCTTCGTGATGGCGTAGATGAGCTTCGTGCCCAGCGCCGCGACGACCGCCGCGATGAAGGGCGACAAGAACGCGGGGATGATGACCTTGCCGACGACACCGTCGAGCTTGGAACCGTCACCCGTCCACTTGACGCCCGCCATGCCGATCGCGGCGATGGCCGAACCGATGAGACCACCGAACAGTGCGTGGCTCGAACTGCTCGGGATGCCGAGCAGCCACGTGAGCAGGTTCCACACGATGCCACCGACGAGGCCGGCGAGCACGATGAGCAGCAGGGCCTGGCCGTGGTCGGCGAGGAACTCCGGTTTCGGAGCGCCGTCCTTGGCCTGGATCTTGATGACTGCGTTGGTGACGGTGAGGGCGACCTCGACCGACAGGAAGGCACCGATCAGGTTGAGGATGCCGGAGAGGGCGACTGCCACCTTGGGCTTGAGGGCACCGGTGGCGATGGACGTCGCCATCGCGTTGCCGGTGTCGTGGAAGCCGTTGGTGAAGTCGAACGCCAGTGCCGTGACGATGACGAGCACGAGAAGAATGAACGAGAAATCCACACGGCAAGTGTGCAACCGCGCAGTGGCCGCCGAGCGCGCTGTACGCAAACGGGTGTTGGCACTACGGGAAATTCGCGGGAGCGCCCGATATCTGTTCACCGGAAGTTCACCTCCCGTGCGGCGATTCTTTGCCGGACGGGCACGCGCGAGGGCGCCCCGGGGTCTCGCCCGGTTGACGCGGGCGGCCCGCTCGACCACGTGACGCAACGAGACCGCCGGGTCTGGAGCATGAGCTCCGGACCCGGCGGTCTCGAATCGATCGCGCTGAGGTACAGGCGCGATCAGTGGATCTGCGCGATCAGAGGTTGATCATGTGCCCGGCGATGCCGTGCACGGCTTCCTTCACGGCCTCTCCCAGCGTCGGGTGGGCGAAGATGTTGCGCGAGACCTCGTCGGCCGTCAGATCCCACTGCTGCGCGAGCGTCAGCACCGGGAGCATCTCGGTGACGTCGGGGCCGATCATCGCGGCGCCGAGCAGTTCGTCGTGCTTCGCGTCTGCGATGACCTTGACGAAGCCCACGGCCTCGCCGAGGCCCTGCGCCTTGCCGTTCGCGGAGAACGGGAACGTCGCCGTCTTGACGTCGTAGCCCTTCTCCTTGGCCTGAGCCTCGGAGTAACCGAACGAGGCGACCTGCGGCTGGCAGTACGTCGCGCGCGGGATCATGTCGTAGTTGATCTCCATCGTCTCGACGCCCGCGATGGTCTCGGCGGCGACGATGCCCATGGCCTCGGCGGTGTGCGCGAGCATGAGCTTCGCCGTCACGTCACCGATGGCGTAGACCTTGTCGACGTTGGTGCGGCCGCGCCCGTCGATCTCGATGGCGCCGCGCTCGGTGAGCTTGACGCCGAGATCCTCCAGGCCGTAGCCCTCGACGCGCGGCTTGAAGCCGAACGCCGACAGCATCTTGTCGGCCTCGAGCACCTGCGAGTCGCCGCCCTTGGCGGGGGAGACGGTGACTTTGACGCCGGAGCCGGTGTCCTCGGCCTTCTCGACCTTCGTGCCGGTCATGACCTTGATGCCGAGCTTCTTGTACTGCTTGAGCAGCTCCTTGGACACGTCCGCGTCCTCGGTCGGCACCATGCGGTCGGCGAACTCGACGATCGTCACGTCGACGCCGAAGTTCTTCATGACGTAGGCGAACTCGACGCCGATGGCGCCCGAACCGCCGATGATGATGGAGCCCGGCAGCTCCTCCGAGAGGATCTGCTCCTCGTAGGAGACGATGTTCTTGCTGAGGTCGACCCCGGGCATCGTGCGCACGGTGGCGCCCGTCGCGATGATGAGGTTGTCGTAGGTGACGCTCTGGGTGGAGCCGTCCTCACCCTTCACGTCGATGGAGTGGTCGGCTTTGAGCGTGCCGTGACCGTTGATCTCGGTGATCTTGTTCTTCTTCATCAGGTAGTGAACACCCTTGACGATGTTCGACGAGACCTGACGGGAACGCTTGTGCGTGGGCCCGAACGCCATCGTGGCGTCGCCCTCGATGCCGAACTTCTCCTTCTCGTGCGTGAGCACGTGCGCGAGTTCGGCGTTCTTCAGCAGAGCTTTCGAGGGGATGCACCCGACATTGAGGCAGACGCCTCCCCAGTACTTCTGCTCGACAACGGCGGCGCTCAGGCCGAGCTGGGAGGCGCGGATAGCCGCGACGTACCCACCCGGGCCGGCGCCGAGGACGACGACATCAAAATGATTGGCCACGAGGCAGAGCCTAGACCCATCGGGGCGCAGGGTGTGAGTGCAGGTAGTTACTGGCGGGTAGAAGTTTGCGGTGCCCGGTCCCGACCGTTCCCGTGCGCCTCGCGGCGCGTGGGGCTCAGTCGTCCGTCGCCTCGGTGTGCTGCGCGAGCAGCTGCTGCGCCAAGGGCGTGTCGACGACGATCGAGGTGAGGTAGCCCCCGCGGATGCCGGCCGCGACGGCCGCGGCGCGCGCCCGACCGTGCGACAGGGCCACGACGTGGGTGATGAGCCGCAGGTCGTCGGGGCGCATGCTGACCAGACGTGCCGTCAGGCCCGCGTGCACCGGCGCGCCCGTCACGTCGAACAGGGAGCCGGCGATCTCGCCGACGACCTGCAGGCGCGCGAGATCGTCGCGCTCGTCGTCGCTCGCGAGGTCGAACAGGGTGCTCTCGCCACTGCTCCACCCGCCGACGCCGACGAGTGCGAGGGAGCAGTGCTTGGCGTCGTCGAGGGTGCCTGCGACGCTCGCCTGAGCGCGGATGACGGCGGCCGCAGCGGCGTCGTCGGCAACGAGCGGTGCGTAGAAGACGCGGGGTTCTCCGCCGGTGAGGCGGGCGGCGTCACGCACGACGTCGACGGGGGAGGATTCGTACGCCGGCAGGTCGAGGGCCCCGGAGAGCTGGACGATCGGCACGGGTGGCAGACCGTCGAAGTGGCGCACCGCCTTGGCGACCATCCGGCTCCATGGCAGCCCGATGACGTCGGTCGGCTGCGCGAGGCGCCGCATGAGGTCGGCGCCGCGGCGGGCGAGCTCGTCCTGCGCGGCGTCCGTCTCGAGTTCCTCGACGTCGACGACGACGGCGTGTGCGAGCCCGAACGCGTCGCGCAGGCGGCGTTCGAGGTGCTCGCACCCGGCGCCGGGGTCGACGACGTCGATGCGGACGATTCCCTGGTCGCGGGCCTCCTCGAGCAGGCGCGCCACCTTGAACCGACTGATGTCGAGCTCTTCGGCGATGGCCACCTTGGAGGCGTCGTCGAGGTAGTAGCGACGTGCTGCGTGGACCATGAGGCGCTGATGCTGCGGTGCGCTCGCGTCGACCATGGGAACTCCCGGCGTTCGTAGCGTGAATCGTGGGTTGACATTGTGTGTCGAATCACACTTTACTCATATGTGCCTGCTAGTGCTCAAGTGAGCATGGTGCTCGTTCGAGCATTGCACACCAGGCACGACGACATGGGAGGTTTCGTGGGACGACGACGAAATGGCATCGCCCTCCTCGCCGCGACAGCACTGGTGGGCGGTTCTACGACCGCGTGCGCGGGCTGGGGTGGCGGGGTCTCATCGGGTGGCAAGGACAGCATCAACGTCCTCATGGTCAACAACCCGCAGATGATGGACTTGCAGAAGCTCGCGCCGGAGTTCGAGAAGGAGACGGGGATCCACGTCAACTTCACGGTGCTGCCGGAGGACGACCTGCGTGACAAGACGAGCCAGGAGTTCAGCGCCCAGGCCGGTCAGTACGACGTCGCGACGTTGAGCAACTTCGAGATCCCGATCTACGCGAAGGCCGGTTGGGTCGCGGATCTCACGAGCCACGTCAAGGCCGACACCGAGTTCGACCAGGACGACATCCTCGCTCCCATGACCAAGGCGCTCAGCGTCGACGGGAAGATCTACGGCGAGCCGTTCTACGGCGAGTCGAGCTTCCTCATGTACCGCAAGGACATCCTGGCGTCGAAGGGCATCACGATGCCCGCGAACCCGACGTGGCCGCAGGTCGCCGACATCGCCGCCAAGGTCGACGGCGCCCAGCCGGGCATGCGCGGCATCTGCCTGCGTGGTCAGCCAGGATGGGGTCAGCTGTTCGCGCCGCTGACGACCGTCGTCAACACCTTCGGGGGCACCTGGTTCACGAAGGACTGGCAGGCGCAGGTCGACTCGCCCGAGTTCGAGCAGGCGACGAACTTCTACGTCGACCTCGTCAGGAAGCACGGTGAGGCCGGAGCGCCGCAGGCGGGCTTCACCGAGTGCCTCAACAACACCCAGCAGGGCAAGACGGCGATGTGGTACGACGCGACGTCGGCCGCCGGTTCCCTCGAGGCCAAGGGCTCGCCGGTGGCCGGGAAGATGGGCTACGCGCCGGCTCCCGTCGTCAAGACGAAGAACGCCGGTTGGCTGTACGCCTGGTCGTGGGCGATCGAGCAGAAGTCCGAGAAGAAGGACGCCGCCTGGAAGTTCGTCTCGTGGGCCTCGGGCAAGAAGTACGAGAAGCTCGTCGGCGAGAAGATCGGCTGGTCGTCGGTCCCCTCCGGCAAGCGCGCCTCGACGTACGAGATCCCCGAGTACGTCGCCTCCGCGAAGGCGTTCGCCGAACCCGCGAAGAAGGCCATCGAGTCGGCTCAGCCCGACAACCCGGGCGTCCAGCCCCGACCCGCCGGCGGCATCCAGTTCGTCGACATCCCCGAGTTTCCGGCCCTGGGCACCCAGGTCAGCCAGGAGGTCAGTTCGGCCATCGCCGGCAAGCAGAGCGTCGACGCGGCGCTCGAGACGGGCCAGGAGCTCGCGAGCGACGTGGCCGAGGACTATCGCAAGCGTGAACGGAAGTGAGTGACGTGAGCACCAACGCGCTCGCACGAGGGGGCGAGGACGACTTCGAGCACCGCGACCCCGACAACCACGATCTCGAACCGGCTCCGGGCGGCAAGACAGCCCTGGCCAGGACGGGAGCCTGGGCGCGCCGCGCGCCGCTGCTGCCGGCGCTGATCTTCATGATCATCGCGACGCAGCTGCCGTTCGTCGCGACCATCGTCATCTCGATGATGCGCTGGAACGCGTATTACCCCGATGACGTCGGATTCGCCGGCTTCGACAACTTCGTCACGGTGTTCACGAACGTCAACACCCGCAAGGCGATCTGGGTGACGATCCTGCTCACGCTCATCGTCGTCATCATCAGCCTGCTGCTCGGGCTCGGCATCGCGCTGCTGCTCGATCGCAAGTTCAAGGGCCGCGGCATCGTCCGAACCCTCATGATCACGCCGTTCCTCATCGTGCCCGTCGCCGCGGCGCTGCTGTGGAAGCACGCGCTGTTCAACCCCGAGTACGGCCTGTTCAACGGATTCCTCAAGATGGTTCTCGGCGACGATGCTCCGCAGCCGGACTGGATCACGAACAACCCGCTGCTCGCGGTGGCGGCCTCGCTCATCTGGCAGTGGACGCCGTTCATGATGCTCATCCTGCTCGCGGGTCTGCAGTCGCGCCCGATGGACGTCGTCGAGGCCGCGCGAATCGACGGTGCGTCGAACTGGCAGATCTTCAAGCACATGACGCTGCCGCACCTGCGCCCGTACATCGAGCTGAGCACCCTGCTCGGCGCGATCTACATCGTGCAGAACTTCGACGCCGTCTTCACGATCACCTCGGGTGGTCTCGGCACGGCGAACCTGCCGTACCTCATCTACCAGACCTTCTATCAGGCCCACGACTACGGTCAGGCCTCCGCAGCCGGTGTGATCGTCGTCCTCGGCACGATCATCATCGCGACGGCCGCTCTGCGCACCGTCCTCAGCCTCTTCAAGGAGGAGAACTGATGAGCACTCCCTCCTCCGCGGCCGCTGCACCCGCCGCGACGCCGAAGTCCTCCGGGTCCGCGTACACGCCGAACCCGAAGAAGAGGTCGGGCGCCCTGCTCGGCGTCCTCGCCTGGATCATCGGCCTGCTGTTCGTCCTGCCCGTCGTGTGGATGGTGTGGATCTCGTTCCACTCAGAGAACGACGCGGCCACCAACCCGCCCAAGTTCGACGCTCCCTTCTCGACGGAGGGCTACAAGAACTTCTTCGACTCGAACCCGTGGCCGTCCCTGGCGAACTCGCTGACGGCGAGCGTCGTCTCGACCCTCATCGTCCTGCTGCTCGCCCTGCCTGCCGCGTACGCCCTGTCGATCCGTCCGGTGAAGAAGTGGTCGGACGTGCTGTTCTTCTTCTTGTCGACGAAGTTCATGCCCGTGGTCGCAGCGCTGCTGCCGATCTACCTGTTCGCGCATAAGGTCAACCTGCTCGACAACATCTGGCTTCTCATCCTGCTGTACACGTCGATGAACCTGCCGATCGCGATCTGGATGCTGCGCAGCTTCCTCGCCGAGGTTCCGACCGAGATGCTCGAGGCTGCCCAGGTCGACGGCGCCGGTCTCGTGCGCACGCTGCGTGAGGTCATCGCGCCGGTCGTCATGCCCGGCATCGCCTCGGCCGCGCTCATCTGCTTCATCTTCAGCTGGAACGAGATGCTGTTCGCCCGCGTGCTCACCGGTACGGTGGCGGAGACCGCGCCCGTGTTCCTCACGGGCTTCGTGACGAGTCAGGGCCTATTCCTCGCCAAGGTGTGCGCCGCGTCGATCGTCGTGTCGCTGCCCGTCCTCGCCGCCGGTTTCGCCGCGCAGGACAAGCTGGTCCAGGGCCTGTCGATGGGAGCTGTCCGCTGATGGCCGTCCGCCTTTTGCAATCCACGTTGGCCGAGCTGCCGGAACAGGTGGCGCGCCCCACCTACGACCGCGCGAAGCTGACGACGGGCATCGTCCACTTCGGCGTCGGCGGCTTCCACCGCGCGCATGAGGCGATGTACCTCGATCGCCTCATGAACGACGGCGAGGCCCTCGACTCGGCCATCACGGGCGTAGGGGTGCTTCCGCACGACAAGCGCATCGTCGACACCCTCAATGCGCAGGACGGGCTCTACACCCTCGTCCTCAAGCACCCGGACGGCACCCGCGAGCCGCGCGTCATCGGCTCGATCCAGAAGATGCTGTTCGCGCCCGACGACCCCGACGCGGTCATCGACCTCATGGCGAGTCCCGAGGTCAGGATCGTCTCGCTGACGATCACCGAGGGCGGCTACCTCGTCAACCAGGTGACGGGGGAGTTCGAGGCATCCAACCCGGGCATCCAGCACGACCTGGCCGACGGGGCGTCACCGCAGACGGCGTTCGGGCTCATCGTCGAGGCGATCCGACGCCGTCGAGACGCGGGGCTCATGCCGTTCACCGTCATGAGCTGCGACAACCTGCCGGGCAACGGCGAGATCGCGCGGCGCATGATGACGGCGTACGCCGAGCTGAAGGACCCGTCGATCGCGCAGTACATGCGCGATCACGTCGCGTTCCCGAACTCTATGGTCGACCGCATCACGCCCGTCACCGCGCCGGAGGACATCGCCGAGCTCGCCGACACGTTCGGTGTCGCGGACGGCTGGCCGGTCGTGTGCGAACCGTTCGCCCAGTGGGTGCTGCAGGACGAGTTCACCGACGGGCGCCCGCCGTTCGAGGATGCCGGGGTCCAGATCGTCGACGACGTCGAACCGTACGAGTTGATGAAGCTGCGCCTGCTCAACTGCGGCCACCAGACGCTCTGCTACGTCGGCTACCTCGCCGGTTACCGCTACGCGCACGAGGTGTGCAGGGACCCGTTGTTCGTCGACTTCCTGCTCGGTTACATGGAGAAGGAGGGTTCGGCGACGCTGCCGGAGGTGCCCGGGGTCGACCTCGACGCCTACCGTCACGAGCTCATCGCGCGGTTCGCCAACCCCGAGGTGCGCGACACGCTCGCCCGGCTGTGCATGGAGAGCAGCGACCGCATCCCCAAGTGGCTCGTGCCGGTCGTCAAGCACAACCTGGCGCACGGCGGCGAGATCGACCGCTCGGCCCTTGTCATCGCGTCATGGGCGCGCTACGCCGAGGGCGCCGACGAGCAGGGCGACCCGATCGACGTCAACGATCGCGCCAAGGAGGCCGTCATGGCGGCCGCGGCCGCGCAGCAGGACGACAAGCTCGCCTTCCTGCGCAACCCGGACTTCTTCGGCGACCTCGTCGACGACGAACGATTCAAGACGGCCTACGTCGCGGCACTCGACTCGCTGCACGAGGTCGGAGCCCGAGCCACGCTCGAGGCCCGCGCCGCCCAGGATGCCCGCCCCGGCGCGTGAGCCGGCACGGTGACGTCGGGGTGACCTGACGAGGCGTGGTCGGCGCCGCCGGCATCGTGCCTGCGGCGCCGGCCGCGTCGGAGCCCTCGGGGGTGAATGCAACCCCAGGACGACAGACGAGACCGGATGACGTGTGACGAGAGGAACCCCCCATGCGCGTGCTCGAACTGAGCGCACCCGAGACGCTCACCCTGACCCAGCGTGACGTGCCGACGCCCGGCCCCGGCCAGGTGCTCGTGCGCATGACGTGCGTCGGTGTGTGCGGCAGTGACACGCACTACCTCACGCATGGGCGCATCGGCAGCTACGCCGTCGACTACCCGATGGTGCTCGGGCATGAGGGTGCCGGTGTCGTCGAAGCGGTCGGTGAGGACGTCGACGCCTCGCGCATCGGCGAGCGCGTCAGCATCGAACCCGGCGTGCCGTGCCGCACGTGTGCGCAGTGCCTTGCCGGCGCCTACAACCTGTGCCCTGACATGGTGTTCCACGCGACGCCGCCGTACGACGGCTCGCTCGCCGAATGCATCGTGCACGACGCCGCCTTCGCGCATCCGGTGCCCGACGGCGTGAGCGACGAGGCGGCCGCGATGGTCGAACCGCTGTCGGTCGGATTGTGGGCCTGCCGCAAGGCCGACGTGACGCTCGGCGATCGCGTCCTCATCACCGGCTGCGGCCCCATCGGGCTCATGTGCCTGCTGGCCGCCCGGGCGCGCGGCGCGCGTGACATCACCGTCGTCGACCTCAACCCCGAACGCCTCGAGCGTGCCCGGGCGCTCGGCGCGCGGGTCGTCGACTCACGTCACGAGAGGTTCGACGAGCGCGAGTACGACGTTCTGCTCGAGTGCTCCGGGGTCGCCTCCGTCACGCTCGCCGGGATGCGGGCCCTGGCGCGAGGCGCTCGCGCCGTGCTCGTCGGGATGGGCGGCGACACCGTCGAACTGCCCCTGTCTGCGCTGCAGGAGCGTGAGGTCAGCGTCACCGGGGTGTTCCGCTACGCGAACACATGGCCGCAGGCGCTCGCGATGCTTGCGGGCGGCGTCGTCGAGGTCGACGATCTCGTAACGGGGCGTTTCGACCTCGCCGACGGCGAGCAGGCCCTGCGCGCGGGCCTCGACGACCCGGCATCCGTCAAGGCCATGATCTATCCGAACGGACTGCCGACGGTCTGATCTCACCGTACGGTTGCCGCCATCCGAACCGCGCGTCGCCCCGGCGACGCCTGAGAAGGGAAACCATGTCATCTCGACTCGTCGCCGGAGTGGATTCGTCCACGCAATCGACCAAGATCGTCGTCTGTGATGCCGAGACGGGCGCCGTGGTGCGCACCTCGCGCGCGCCTCACCCCGACGGCACGAGCGTCGACCCCGAGGTGTGGTGGCGCGCTTACGAGGACGCGACGGCGGACGGGATGCTCGACGGCGTCGAGGCGATCGCCGTCGGCGGTCAGCAGCACGGCATGGTCGCCCTCGATTCGGACGGCGCCGTCGTCCGAGAGGCGTTGCTGTGGAACGACGTTCGCTCGGCGGGCGCGGCGCGTGAGCTCGTCGACGAGCTCGGGGGAGCGGGTGCCTGGGTGGATCGGCTCGACGTCGTGCCCGTCGCGGCGTTCACCGTCGCGAAGGTGCGGTGGCTGCGTGATGCCGAACCGGACAACGCCGCCCGCCTCGACACCGTCGTCCTGCCGCACGACTGGCTGACGGGGCGCATCCTGGAGGCCGGCGGCGGCTTGCGAGGATGGACGACCGACCGCGGCGACGCGAGCGGCACCGGGTACTGGTCACCCGTCACCGGCGAGTACGACGCCGACATCCAACGTCTCGCCCTGGGCCGCGAGTTCGGCGTCCCGCGCGTCCTCGGCCCCGCCGAGCCCGCCGGCGTCACCGACGCGGGCCTCGTCGTCGGGGCGGGCACGGGCGACAACATGGGCGCGGCGCTCGGTCTTGGCCTGCAGCCCGGCGACGTCGTCGTCAGCCTCGGCACGTCGGGCACCGTCTTCGCCGTCCAGGACACGCCGACGCGGGACGCGAGCGGGCAGACCGCCGGATTCGCCTCGGCCGACGGGCGGCACCTGCCGCTCATGTGCACCCTCAACGCAGCCCGCGTGCTGACGACAGGTGCCCAGCTGCTCGGCGTCGACCTCGACGAGTTCTCCCGCCTCGCGCTCGCGGCACCCATCGGCGCGCAGGGCCTGACGTTGCTGCCCTACCTCGACGGTGAGCGCACGCCCGACCTGCCCGACGCCACGGGCACGCTCGGCGGCCTCACCCGAGCGAACGCGACGCCGGAGAACCTTGCGCGCGCCTGCGTCGAGGGGATGCTCGCGAACCTCGTCGCGGGCGTCGAGGGGCTGAAGCAGCACGGCCTGAGCGCGCGACGCATCGTCCTCATCGGGGGCGCTGCGGCTTCGGCGGCGGTGCGCGAGATCGCACCGATCCTGTTCGGGTTGCCGGTGCACATCCCGGCGCCGGGGGAGTACGTCGGTATCGGCGCGGCGCGCCAGGCGGCGTGGGCGCTGGCCGGAGGTGACGAGCCTCCGGCCTGGCATGTCGCCTATGACCACGAACTCGAGGCCACGGACGACGACGTCACCGCCGGACGCGCGGTCTACGAGCGCTACCTACGTCTGCAGCGGCAACTGCACGGCTGAACGGGCAACCTCGAGGCGGTGGACGAAAGGGGTTCGCCCACCACCGCACGCCCGTGACACCATGACGCCACCATGCCCGCCACCCGTTACCGCCGCGTTCTTGCCAACCGCCGCACCCGCCAGCTGCTGCTGCTCGGCTTCGCCATCCGCATCCCGACGTTCGGGGTGTCGGTGCTGCTCACGATCCACGTCGTCGAGACGCTGCACCGCACCTGGTCGCAGGCAGGTCTCGTCGCGGCGGCCTCGACCCTCGCCGTCGCGCTGTCGGGGCCGTGGCGCGGGCGCCTGCTCGACACCCTCGGGCTGCGCCGGGTCGTCGCGCCGTCGATCCTGGTCACGGCCGGGTGCTGGGCCGTGGCGCCCTTCGTCGGCTATGTGCCGCTGCTCATGCTCGCGGCACTGGCCGGGCTGTTCGCCGTGCCGACGTTCACCGTCATCCGTCAGGGCATCATCGCCGCGACGAGCGACGAGGATCGCCGCACGGCGCTCGCGACCGACGGCATCATCGTCGAGCTGTCCTTCATGCTCGGGCCCGTCATCGCGATCGCTCTCGGCGGTCACTTCCCGACGTCGTGGGTGATCTTCTGCCTCGAGATGGCCTCCGCGGCGCTCGCGGCGCTGCTGTGGTGGATCGACCCGCCGATCCGGCAGGCGCTCGACGAAGAGGCTGCCGCGGACGTCGACCTGCCACGCGAACGCTGGGTGACGCCGCGTTTCCTGGCGGTGTGCCTCGTCGGGTTCGCGGCCGTCGTCGTCCTCAGCGGCAGTGACGTCTCGTTCGTCGCCGCAGCCCGTCACTTCGACGCATCCGCCCAGCTCGGCCTCGTGCTGGCCGTGTGGGGGCTGGGCTCCGTCCTCGGTGGGCTCGTCTACGGCGCGATGACGTCGCCTCCGCCCATGTTCGCGCTGCTCGTCCTGCTCGCCCTGACGACGGCGCCGATCGGCTTCGCCCACGGCGTGCTCGGGCTGTGCGTGTGGGGTTTCGTCGCGGGCCTGTTCTGCGCGCCGACGATGACTGCGTCCGTCGATGCACTCACGCGCGTCGTCCCCGAACGGGTGCGCGGTGAGGCGATGGGGTGGCACGGTTCGTTCCTCACCCTCGGCGGTGCGCTCGGTGGGCCGCTCGCAGGCGTGTTCATCGACCGTCACGGCTTCGCGGGCGGTTTCGCGTCCGTCGGGCTGACGGGGGCGGCCATCGCCGGCCTCGGCGCCGTCATGGTCGGGGCGCGACGGGGGCTGCGGTCACGACGGGCCGGTCTGCCGGCGTCTTCACAGGCGCAGGGCACCGACGTCGAAACCGCCCGCCGCGCCGATTAGGGCGGAGCCACACCGGCTGCTATCGTAGTGGCAACCAGCCGAACGTTCGCATGGCCTCATCGAGGCAGTGAAAGCGCTCGGTGCGCAAGAGGGGCTTCGGTCTCCACCCTCGGTCTCCTTCGGGAGGCAGGGTCTTGGTCACGATGCACGACGAGGCACCCGCCTCGATGGCGACGGAACAATCATCGCGTCGTGCGTGTTGAACGAAGACTTCTTGCGCTCGCAAGAAGTCTTTTTTGTTGCCCGAACACCGTCGGTGGCCGGGCACACCGCAACAACTCGTGAACATCACACTCGTGAAGGAGCAGGCCATCAGCGCTGAGCCACGCATCAACGACCGAATCCGAGTCCCGGAAGTTCGGTTGGTGGGCCCCAATGGTGAGCAGGTGGGCATCGTCCGAGTCGAGGACGCGCTGCGCCTCGCCGCCGAGGCCGACCTCGACCTCGTCGAGGTGGCCCCCCAGGCCAAGCCGCCCGTCGCCAAGCTCATGGACTTCGGCAAGTTCAAGTACGAAGCGGCCATGAAGGCGCGCGAGTCGCGCAAGAACCAGGTCAACACGGTCATCAAGGAGATCAAGCTCCGACCGAAGATCGACCAGCACGACTACGACACCAAGAAGGGTCACGTCGTCCGGTTCCTGTCGGCCGGTGACAAGGTCAAGGTCACCATCATGTTCCGCGGCCGTGAGCAGTCGCGCCCCGAGCTCGGCTTCCGCCTCCTGCAGAAGCTCGCTGAGGACGTGCAGGAGCTCGCGTTCATCGAGAGCGCGCCGAAGCAGGACGGGCGCAACATGGTGATGGTGCTCGGCCCGACGAAGAAGAAGGCCGAGGCGCGCGCCGAGGACCGTCGTCGTCGTGAGGCCGAGAAGGCAGCCAATGCCGCCCCGGAGCCGCAGGCCGAGACGCCTGTCTCGAGCGAGGCCCCTGAGGCCGAGCAGGTCGCGGCCGGAGAGGCTGCGAAGTAACACCCCCTTCACCCTCGGGTGGAGAACCCTCGTCCCGGGTGATCGGGCGAGGCAGTCAGACAGCCGACGCGCACACGAGCGCGTCGAGGTAGCGAAGGAGTCGGCCATGCCGAAGATGAAGACGCACTCCGGTGCGAAGAAGCGTTTCCGCGTCACCGGTAAGGGCAAGATCATGCGGCAGCGCGCCCGCCACGTGCACAAGTTCGAGGAGCGCGCCAAGCGTCAGTCGCGTCGTCTCGTCAACGACGTCGTTCTCGCGCCGGCCGACGAGAAGAAGATCAAGCGCCTTCTCGGCCTCTGAGCCGTCCACACCCACCAACTAACTTCGCGGCAGGCGTCAGGCGCCGCCGCCCCACTCAAGGAGTGATCACGTGGCACGCGTGAAGCGGGCAGTCAATGCCCACAAGAAGCGTCGTACCGTTCTCGAGCAGGCCAGCGGCTACCGCGGCCAGCGCTCGCGCCTTTACCGCAAGGCCAAGGAGCAGGTGACGCACAGCCTCGGTTACGCCTACCGTGACCGTCGCGCCAAGAAGGGCGACTTCCGTCGCCTCTGGATCCAGCGCATCAACGCTGCGGCTCGCCTCAACGGCATGACGTACAACCGCTTCATCCAGGGCCTGAAGGTCGCCGGCATCGAGGTCGACCGTCGCATGCTCGCCGAGCTGGCCGTCAACGACGCCCCGGCCTTCGCCAAGCTCGTCGAGATCGCCAAGGCGAACGTCCCGGCCCAGACGCCGGCTGCCTGATCCAGGCACCTCTTTCGCGCCGAACGCCGCTCCACGCCGAAGGGCTCGCTCGACCATGATCACGAACGTCCGTTCCGATCGGGTCAAGCAGGTCAAGGCGCTGGGGCGGCGTTCTGCACGTGACAAGGCCGGGCTGTTCCTCGTCGAGGGGCGCCAGGCCGTGCGCGAGCTCATCCGGTTCGCGCCGATGTCGATCCGCGACGTCTACCTCGACGCCGACGCCGCCGAGCGTCACCCCGACCTGCGCGAACTCGCCGGGGAATGGGCTGACGGCGCCGCAGCAGGCGAGCGGCGCTTCGTCCACGACTGCTCGCCGCAGGTGCTCGCCGCGATGTGCGACACCGAACAGCCGCAGGGCATCATCGCCGTCGCCAGGCCGATCGATCGCCCGCTGGCCGACGTGCTCGCGGGCTCGCCGAAGTTCGTCGTCATCTGCACGAACGTGCGCGACCCCGGAAACGCGGGCACCGTCATCCGCGGCGCCGATGCGACGGGGGCGGACGCCGTGATCCTCAGCGACGCGAGCGTCGACCTCTACAACCCGAAGCTCGTGCGTTCGAGCGTCGGCTCGCTGTGGCACCTGCCGATCTCGCGCGGGTCGTCGATCGAGGAGATCTTCGCCGCTTGTCGCGCCGCAGGGCTGACACTGCACGCCGCCGACGGCGTCGGCGAGACATTTCTGCCCGACGTCGACCTCGCCACCCCGCACGCGTGGGTCATGGGCAACGAGGCATGGGGCCTCGAGCCCGAGGTGCGCGAGCAGTGCGACGACGTCGTCCGCGTGCCGATCTACGGCCACGCCGAGTCGCTCAACCTCGCGATGGCCGCCACCGTCTGCCTCTACGCCTCGGCTGCCGCCCAGAACTGAGCACCCCTCGCCCGCGCGGACGCGTGGGAATCGGTTTGCGCGCACTCGATAGACTCAGGCGCATGTCTGGCCCCAACACGAACTACGACCCCGTCGAGGTCGCTGCCCT
The DNA here is from genome assembly GCF_058809565.1 of Dermacoccus sp. MPR-E5. NCBI lineage: Bacteria > Bacillati > Actinomycetota > Actinomycetes > Micrococcales > Dermacoccaceae > Dermacoccus > Dermacoccus sp. MPR-E5. The sequence goes on from NZ_JBXASS010000004.1 coordinate 232,684, forward strand.
CGACCCCGAGGTGGTCGAGTCCAACGTCACCGCCGCTCTCGCGGCCATCGCCGCCGCGTCCTCGCTCGAGGAGCTCAAGGAGGTGCGCACGGCGCACGCGGGTGACAAGTCCCCGTTGGCGCTGGCCAACCGCGAGATCGGCGCGCTGCCGCCGTCGGCGAAGGCCGAGGCGGGCAAGCGCGTCGGCCAGGCACGTGGCCGTGTGGGCGCCGCGCTGAAGACCCGCCAGGGTGAACTCGAGGCCGAGCGCGACGAGCGCATCCTCACCGAAGAGGCCGTCGACGTGACGACGGCGACCGCGCTGCGTCGCCCCGTCGGCGGGCGTCACCCCGTCGAACTCATGCAGCAGCTCATGGTCGACCTGATGGTCGGCATGGGGTGGGAGGTCGCCGAAGGGCCAGAGGTCGAGGCCGAGTGGTTCGTGTTCGACGCCCTCAACTTCGACGAGGACCACCCCGCGCGCCAAATGCAGGACACGTTCTACCTCGACCCCGCCGACGGCGGCCTCGTCATGCGCACGCACACCTCGCCCGTGCAGGCACGCTCGATGCTCGATCGTGGGGTGCCGCTCTACATCGTCGCGCCCGGCAAGGCGTACCGCACCGACGAACTCGACGCGACGCACCTGCCCGTCTTCCACCAGATGGAGGGCCTCGCGGTCGACAAGGGCATCACGATGGCGCACCTCAAGGGCACGCTCGACCACCTCGCGACGCAGTTGTTCGGTGAGGGCATCACGACGCGCCTGCGCCCCAACTACTTCCCGTTCACCGAGCCGAGCGCCGAGATGGATCTGCGGTGCTTCGTCTGCCGTGGGGAGGACGCGGCCTGCCGCACCTGCGGCGGCACCGGCTGGATCGAGTGGGGCGGCTGCGGCATGGTCAACGAGAACGTGCTGCGCGCCTGCGGCGTCGACCCGGCCGAGTACAGCGGTTTCGCGTTCGGCATGGGCGTCGAACGCGCCCTGATGTTCCGCACGGGCGCATCCGACATGCGCGAGATGATCGAGGGCGACGTCCGCTTCGACGCCCAGTTCGGCTTGGAGGTCTGAGACAATGCGAGTTCCCATCGAATGGCTGCGCGAGTACGTCGACGTGCCCGAAGGGGCAACCGGCCTGCAGGTCGCCGCGGACCTCGTGCGCGTCGGACTCGAGGAGGAGGCCATCCACGGCGGCGGCGTTACCGGCCCCCTCGTCGTCGGCCGCGTGCTGACGAAGACGCCCGAGGAGCAGAAGAACGGCAAGGTCATCAACTGGTGCACCGTCGACGTCGGTGACGCGAACGGCACCGGTGAACCTCAGGGCATCGTGTGCGGCGCGCACAACTTCGAGGTCGGCGACACCGTCGTCGTCGCGCTGCCGGGTGCCGTGCTGCCGGGCGGCTTCGCCATCAGCGCCCGCAAGACGTACGGTCACCTGTCGGCCGGGATGATCTGTGCCGCAGATGAACTGGGCCTGCCCGACGACGGCTCGGGCGGCATCATCCTGCTGCCGCAGCGCCTCGGTGTCGACGCCTCGTCGCTCACGCCGGGCCAGGACGCACTGCCGCTGCTCGGGCTCGACCGCGAGACCGTCGAGGTCAACGTCACCCCCGATCGCGGTTATTGCTTCTCGATGCGCGGCATCGCGCGCGAGTACGGCCACGCCACCGGCGCGAGCTTCACCGACCCGGTCGATGCGCTGACGACGAGGGCGCCGGCAGCGAACGACTTGGGTTACCCGGTGCGCGTCGACGACCCCCAGGGGCTGCGTGGCGCGGTCGGCTGCGACCGGTACGTCGCACGCGTCGTGCGCGGCATCGACCCGAACGCTCCGGTGCCCGCGTGGCTTGCGACGGCCGTCACCGAGGTGGGCATGCGCTCGATCTCGCTGCCGGTCGACGTCACCAACTACGTCATGATGGCGCTCGGCCAGCCCCTGCACGCGTTCGATCTCGGGGCGCTGGGCGAGGAGATCGTCGTGCGACGCGCCCGCGCGGGGGAGAAGCTGACGACGCTCGACGGCGTCGAGCGCACCCTGTTCGCCGAGGATCTGCTCATCACCGACGGCGGTGCACGCCCGCTGGCGCTGGCCGGCGTCATGGGCGGTTCCGACAGCGAGGTGAGCGACTCGACGACCGACGTCCTCATCGAGGCCGCCCACTTCGACCCGGTCTCCGTCGCCCGCACCGCGCGCCGCCACAAGCTCGGCAGCGAGGCGTCCAAGCGCTACGAGCGTGGCGTCGACCCGCAGATCGCGGCAGCCGCGGCGCAGCTCGCCGTCGAACTGCTCGTGCAGTACGGCGGCGGCGTCGTCGACGACGGCGTCACCGACCTCGACACGACGCGCGCGCCGCAGCCGATCGACTTCGACCCGCAGCAGCCGACGCGGCTCGTCGGTGTCACGTACTCCGACGACGAGGTCGCCGAGAGCCTTGACGCCGTCGGGTGCCGGGTCGAGCGCAACGAACCGTTGTGGAGCGTCACACCGCCCACGTGGCGCCCCGACCTGACGAGCGGGCCCGACCTCGTCGAGGAAGTGGCGCGTCTGCGCGGGTATGACGCCATCCCGTCCGTCCTGCCGCGACCCCTCGCCGGGCGTGGGCTGACGGCGTCGCAGCGCTACCGCCGCAACGTGGCGAATGCGCTCGCGATGGCTGGCCTGACGGAGATCATCTCGCTGCCGTTCGTCAGTGATGACGTACACGACAAGCTCGGCTTCGCAGCCGACGACGCGCGGCGCACGAGCGTGCGCCTGACCAACCCGCTGTCGGACGAGCTGCCGCTCATCCGCACGAGTGTTCTCGCCACGATGATGGACTCGCTCAAGCGCAACGTCGCGCGCGGGTTCAAGGACGTGGCGCTGTTCGAGATCGGTCTCGTCGTCGCCGGTGAGGCGGGCCAGGCGCCGACGTCACCGGTCGGCGTGCACCCGGCGCCTGAGGTGCTCGACGCGATCCGCTCGGCCGTGCCGGCGCAGCCGCGCCACGTCGCCTGGGTCGCCGCCGGTGACAGCGAGCGCAAGGGCTGGTGGGGTGCCGGGCGCGGCGCGGACTGGAGCGACGCGATCGCCGTGGCGCTGCAGATCGGGCGCGTGCTCGGCGTCGACCTGACGATCGAGCAGGCGCAGGTGGCGCCGTTCCACCCGGGACGCTGCGCGAGCATCGCGCTGCCGGACGGCACCGTCATCGGCGCAGCGGGCGAGCTGCACCCCAAGGTCGTCGCGGCGTTCTCGCTGCCGGCCCGCACGGTCGGGGGCGAACTCGACCTCGACGCGCTGTCGGCGTACGCCGAGCGCCCCGGTGTCGCTTCGAGCATCGCGACGTTCCCGCAGGCGCATTCCGACGTCGCGCTCGTCGTCGACGCGTCCGTCCCTGCGGCTCGCGTCGAGACGGCGTTGCGCTCGGGGGCCGGTGAACACCTCGAGTCGGTCGCGCTGTTCGACATCTACACGGGCGATCAGGTCGGTGAGGGCAAGAAGTCCCTCGCGTACCGCCTGTTCTTCCGTTCCCCCGAGCGGACGCTGACGACCGACGAGGTGAACGCGGCACGCGACGCGGCAGTGCGCGCCGTCGACGAGAGTGTTGGAGCGAGCCTGCGCGGCGCCTGATTCCGGCATGATCGACAGGGTGGGGGCGGCGTGACGCCGTCTCCACCCTGTGTGCATGAGTATGACCTAAAAATGCATGGGTATGCGATCTGCGCTAGGCTGGGGGCATGGTCACAGCAGCTGTCGCCGGGGCGAGTGGATATGCGGGCGGGGAGATCCTGCGCCTCTTGCTCGCCCATCCCGACGTCGAGATCGGCGCACTGACGGCGGGTTCCTCCGCCGGTTCGCGCCTCGGCGATCATCACCCGTCGTTGTTCTCCCTCGCCGAGCGACCCGTGCTTGCCACGAACGCTGACGCCCTCGCCGGCCACGACGTCGTCTTCCTCGCACTGCCGCACGGGCAGAGCGCTGCGCTCGCCGCGCAGCTCGACGCAGACGTCGTCGTCATCGACTGTGGCGCGGATTTTCGGCTCGAGCGCGAGAGCGACTGGCAGCGTTTTTACGACACGCCCTACGCGGGGTCCTGGGCCTACGGGATGCCCGAACTCGTCTCGAAGGGCGTCAAGCGGCGCGAGCAGCTGCGCGGCGCGCGCCGCGTCGCCGTCCCCGGGTGCTATCCGACGGCCGTCTCGCTCGCTCTCGCGCCGCTCGCGGCGGCGTCCCTCATCGCGCTCGACGACGTGGTCGTCGTCGCGTCCTCGGGTGTCTCGGGGGCCGGCAAGGGCCTCAAGCCACACCTGCTCGGCGCCGAGGTCATGGGGTCGATGAGCCCGTACGGCGTCGGCGGCGGGCACCGTCACACGCCCGAGATCGCGCAGAACCTGCGTCTCGCCGCCGGCGGTGAGCGCGAGGTGACGCTGTCGTTCACGCCGACGCTCGCCCCCATGCCGCGCGGCATCCTCGCGACGTCGACGGCTCGGCTGGCGCCCGGCACGACGGCTGATGACGTCGCGCGCGCCTTCGCCGAGGCCTATGCCGACGAACCCTTCGTCGAGCTCCTGGCTGCCGGGTCGTGGCCCGCGACCGGTTCGGTGCTCGGGTCGAACGTCGTCACCCTGCAGTTCGCGCTCGACGAGGTGGCGGGGCGCGTCGTCGTCACCTCCGCCGTCGACAACCTGACGAAGGGGACGGCCGGTGCAGCCGTGCAGTCGATGAACCTGTCGCTCGGCCTGGGCGAGACCACGGGCCTGCCGCTCGCGGGGGTGAGCCCCTGATGGTCGCGTTCGGAGCTCGGTTCACCCTCATCGCCCACCCCGAGGAGCTGTCGTACGTGCGCCTCGGCGCGCAGGAGGTCGTGCCCGAATGGGCGCTCACGGACGCGCCGCTCGTCTCCGTCAGTGCGACGGCGTCGGAGACGTCGGTGCTGTGCCTCACCTCAGCGATCCCGCGGGACGCGGTCGTGCGTCAGCAGGGCCCGTTCCACGTGTTCGAGGTCGAGGGTCCGCTCGACTTCGCGCTGACGGGTCTGCTCTCGGCCATCGTCGCGCCGCTCGGCGAGGCCGACGTCACCGTCTTCACCGTCTCGACGTTCGACACCGACTGGATCATGGTGCCGACGTACGAATCCGCGCGCGCTCGTGAGCTGTGGGCTCGTGGCGGGCACATCATCAAGGAGAAACCATGAGTGTCACCGCTGCCGCAGGCTTCCGCGCGGCGGGCGTGACGGCGGGGCTGAAGCCCAGCGGGCGCCCCGACGTCGCCCTCGTCGTCAACGACGGGCCCGAGCACGTCGTCGCCGCCGTGTTCACCTCGAACCGCGTCGAGGCGGCGCCGGTGACCTGGTCGCGCCAGGTGGTGACGGACGGGCGCGCCGACGTCGTTCTGCTCAACTCCGGTGGCGCCAACGCCTGCACCGGGGCGCAGGGTTTCCTCGACACGCACCGCAGTGCCGAACTCGCCGCCGAGGCCGTCGGTGTGAGCGCCGGTGACGTCGTCGTCTGCTCGACGGGCCTCATCGGTGAGTTGCTGCCGATGGACAAGATCGAATCCGGTATCACCGCGGCGGCCGGTTCGTTGAGCGCTGACGGCGGGGAGGACGCCGCGACCGCCATCATGACGACGGACACGGTCGCGAAGGAGTGCACCGGGTTCGGTTCCGGCTACACGATCGGCGGCATGGCGAAGGGCGCCGGCATGCTCGCGCCGTCCCTCGCGACGATGCTCGTCGTCATCACGACCGACGCGGTCCTCACCGCCGAGCAGGCCGGCGAGGCGTTGCGCGCGGCGACGGCGATGTCGTTCGATCGCATCGACTCGGACGGTTGCCAGTCGACGAACGACACCGTCGTGCTCATGGCCTCGGGAGCGAGCGGGGTGAGCCCGCAGATGGGGGAGTTCACGGCCATCCTCACGCAAGTCTGCGTCGACCTGGCCGAACAGCTCATCGCCGACGCGGAGGGCGCCGCGCACGACATCACGATCGACGTCCAGGGCGCCGCCAACGTTGACGATGCACTTGAGGTTGCACGTTCGATAGCCCGCAACAACCTCTTCAAGTGCGCCGTGTTCGGCAACGATCCCAACTGGGGGCGGGTTCTCGCGGCCGTCGGGACGACCTCGGCCGCGTTCGAGCCGACGCAGCTCGACGTCGCGATCAACGGCGTCATGGTGTGCCGCAGCGGCGGGGTCGGTGACGACCGCGCTGGCGTCGACATGTCTCAGCGTGAAGTGAAGGTCGAGGTGTTTCTCCACGCCGGTGACGCCGACGCCACCGTCCTGACGAACGACCTCACGCACGACTACGTCCACGAGAACTCGGCGTACAGCACATGAGCGGGACGGAGAACGAGACGACCCAGCCTCGAGACCTCTCGTCGCTTGCGTCGGCGGGTCTCAAGGCGGGCACCCTCGTCGAGGCGCTGCCGTGGCTGCAGAAGTATCAGGACGCTCTCGTCGTCGTGAAGTACGGCGGCAACGCCATGACGGACGACGCCCTCAAGCGCGCCTTCGCCGAGGACATCGCCTTCCTGCGTTACGCCGGGCTACGCCCCGTCGTCGTCCACGGCGGCGGCCCGCAGATCGCCGCGATGCTCAACCGGCTCGGGATGAAGAGCGAGTTCCGCGGCGGCCTGCGCGTCACGACGCCCGAGACGATGGACGTCGTGCGCATGGTGCTGACGGGCCAGGTCTCGCGCGAACTCGTCGGCCTCATCAACAATCACGGCCCGATGGCGTTCGGCCTCTCCGGCGAGGATGCAGGCCTGTTCGGCGCCCGCCGCCGCCCCGCCATCGTCGACGGTGAGGCCGTCGACGTCGGCCTCGTCGGTGATGTCGAGATGGTCGACCCGCAGATCGTGCGTGACCTCGCGCACTCGGGGCGCATCCCCGTCATCTCGTCCGTGGCGCCCAACCTCGAGCGCGAGGGGCAGGTGCTCAACGTCAACGCCGACACCGCCGCGAGTGCTCTCGCCGTCGCGCTCGGCGCGCACAAGCTCGTCGTGCTCACGGACGTCGAGGGGGTCTACGCGGACTGGCCGGACGAGTCGTCGCTGCTGTCGAAGCTGCCCGTCGACGAGGCCGAACGCATGCTCGCGACGGTCGACTCGGGCATGGTTCCCAAGCTCGAGGCCTGCATCCGCGCCGTGCGCGGGGGCGTGCCGCACACCCACGTCGTCAACGGGCAACGCCCGCACTCCATCCTGCTCGAGATCTTCACGGACGAAGGGATCGGCACGATGATCACCTCAGGAGGACGCCGATGAACCCGGCCGACCATGACGCCCCGGCGTCCACGATGCCGACGCACGGGGATCTGACGCAGCGCTACGGCGCCTCCCTCATGGGGGTCTTCGGGGCGCCCGGGCTCGTCCTCGAGCGCGGCGAGGGCGCCGTTGTTCGCGACGTCGAGGGCCGCGAGTACCTCGATCTGCTCGCCGGTATCGCGGTCAACGTTCTCGGCCATGCCCACCCGGCGCTCGTCGCCGCGGTCAGCGAGCAGGCGGCGAAGCTCATCCACGTGTCCAACTTCTTCACTACGCGCCCGCAGATCGAGCTCGCCGAACGCTTGGTCGCCGCGTCGGGTGGCGACGGCGACACTCGCGTCTTCTTCTGCAACTCCGGCGCCGAGGCCAACGAGGCGGCGTTCAAGCTGGCGCGCCGTACCGCTCGCCCCGGTGTCGTCGTCGCGGACGGCGGCTTCCACGGCCGCACGCTGGGCGCGCTGTCGCTCACCTCCAAGCAGGCCTACCGCGAGCCGTTCGAACCGCTCGTCCCGGGCGTCACGCGCGTGCCCTACGACGACGTCGAGGCGCTGCGGGCAGCCGTCGACGACACGGTGGGCGCGGTGATCCTCGAACCCATCCAGGGTGAGGCGGGCGTCATCGAGGCCTCGCCCGAATACCTGCGCGCGGCCCGCGAGGTGACGCGCGAACGCGGGGCGTTGCTCATCCTCGACGAAGTGCAGACGGGCGTTGCACGCACCGGCGAGTGGTTCGGCTTCCAGACGATCGCACCCGAGGTCATGCCGGACGCCATCACGCTCGCCAAGGGCCTCGGCGGCGGTGTGCCGATCGGTGCGCTCGTCACCTTCGGTGCCGCCTCGACGATGTTCGAGGCCGGCCAGCACGGTTCGACGTTCGGTGGCAACCCGCTGGCGTGCGCCGCGGGCGTCGCCGTCATGCGCACGATCGAGGACGAACGCCTGCGAGAGCAGGCGCGGCGGCTGGGGGAGCACCTCGTCGCGGCTGTCGAGAACCTCGACGACGAACGCGTCGTTACCGTCCGCGGCTGCGGCCTGCTGCGCGGCATCGTGCTGCGCGACCCGCTCGCGCAGCGTGTCGTCGTCCGAGCCCGCGAGGCGGGTTTCATCATCAACGCGACGGGCCCGGACGTCATCCGCCTGGCCCCGCCACTCGTCATCACGGGCGAGCAGGTCGACACCTTCGTCGCCGCGCTGCCTGGCCTGCTCGATGCCGCCGAGACCGAGGAGAACGCCTCATGACCCGCCACTTCCTGCGTGACGACGACCTGACCCCCGCCGAGCAGGCCGAGGTGCTCGCGCTCGCGGCGACGCTCAAACGAGACCGGCACGCCAAGCAGCCGTTCGCGGGTCCCCAGGGCGTGGCCATCATCTTCGACAAGCCGACGCTGCGCACGCAGCTCAGCTTCAGCGTGGGGGTCGCCGAGCTCGGCGGGCACCCGATGATCGTCGACGGCAAGCTCGCGCAGATCGGCACGCGTGAGTCGATCCACGACGTCGCGAAGGTGCTTGGGCGCCAGGTCAGCGCCATCGTGTGGCGCACCTACGGCCAGGACCGCCTCGAGGAGATGGCCGAGCACGCGGGCGTGCCCGTGGTCAACGCCCTGACGGACGCCTTCCACCCCTGCCAGATCCTCGCCGACCTGCTGACGGTCGCCGAACACAAGGGCAGCGCTGCCGGTCGCAAGGTCGCCTACGTCGGTGACGCTGCGAACAACATGGCCCACAGCTACCTGCTCGGTTTCGCGACGGCCGGCGCCGACATCACCGTCGCCGGCCCGCACGGGTACGGCCCGGATCCGGCGATCCTCGAGCGCGCCAAGGAGATCGCCGTGACGACCTGCGGCGGCGCGCATGCGAGCGAGGACGCCATCGAAGCCGTGACGGGCGCGGACGTCGTCATCACCGACACGTGGGTGTCGATGGGCATGGAGGACGAGGCGAGCACGCGCAAGGGCGAGAGCAATCCGTTCAGCGCCTTCAGCGTGACGAGCGAGCTGATGGCGCACGCGGCGCCTGACGCGATCGTCATGCACTGCCTGCCGGCATACCGTGGTTTCGAGATCGCCGCGGACGTCATCGACGGCCCCGCCTCGGTCGTGTGGGACGAGGCGGAGAACCGGCTGCATGCGCAGAAGGCGCTGCTGACGTTCCTCGCGGAGCACGCATGATGGCGCAGACGAAGGGTGCGCGCCATCAGCGCATCCGCGAGATCCTCGGGCGCGAGTCCATCCGGTCGCAGACGGATCTCGCCGAGCGGCTGCTCGCTGACGGCGTCGACGTCACGCAGGCGACGCTGTCACGTGATCTCGTCGAGCTCGGCGCGGTCAAGGTGCGTCAGGGCCGCACGCTCGTCTACGCCGTGCCCGGCGAGGGCGGTGACCGCACGCCTCGGGCGGGCGCCGCGCGCACCGAGGCGGTCCAACGATTGCGCCGGCTGTCGGGCGAGTTGCTCGTGACAGCGGCGTCGTCGGCGAACCTCGTCATCCTGCGCACCCCGCCGGGCGCGGCGAACTTTCTCGCCTCGGCGATCGACCACGCGGAGTTCACCGACGTCCTCGGCACGATCGCCGGCGACGACACGATCATGGTGATCTGCCGCGACCCGCAGGGGGCGGCGCCCGTCGCCAAGCGCTTCCTGGAACTCGCCGGCCGTACGGACGATCTCGCCTCCACCGACCACGATGACGACGTCCAGGAAAGCGGCGATCCCGACGCCGGTTCACGCGGCGACATTCGCGGTGTCTGAGCCCTCGAGCCCTGCTCCAGCCGTTCCAATCTCCCCGGCGCCCCGCGCCCGATCCATCCGATGAACGAGAGGTTCACCCCATGACCCAGCCCGACGCCCGCCTCAGTCTCTGGGGAGGTCGCTTCGCCGGTGGCCCGGCGGATGCGCTCGCCGCGCTGAGCAAGTCGACGCACTTCGATTGGCGCCTCGCGCCCTATGACATCGCCGGTTCGCGGGCGCATGCGCGCGTGCTGCATCGCGCCGGTCTGCTCGACGACGAGGCGCTCGCGGCCATGCTCGCGGCGCTGCAGCAGTTGCTCGACGACGTCGAGTCGGGCGCGTTCACGCCGGCGCAGGAGGACGAGGATGTGCACACGGCGCTCGAGCGCGGCCTCATCGAGCGCGCCGGCGCGGACGTCGGCGGTCGCCTGCGGGCCGGACGTTCGCGCAACGACCAGGTCGCGACGCTGTTCCGCATGTACCTGCGTGATCACGCGCGCTCGGTCGCGGCGCTGCTGCTCGACGTCGTCGACGCGCTCGTCGCGCAGGCGCAGACGCATCTCGGTGTCGCGATGCCGGGGCGTACGCACCTGCAGCACGCACAGCCCGTGCTGCTGAGCCACCACCTGCTCGCGCACGCGTGGGCGTTGCTGCGCGACGTCGAGCGCTTCGGCGACTGGGATCGACGCACCGACGCCTCGCCGTATGGCTCGGGCGCGCTCGCGGGGTCGTCGCTGGGCCTCGACCCGGCCTCGGTGGCCGACGATCTGGGCTTCTCGCGCCCCGTCGAGAACAGCATCGACGGCACCGCGTCGCGTGACTTCGTCGCCGAGTTCGCGTTCGTCGCCGCAATGTCGGCGGTCGACATCAGCCGCATCGCGGAGGAGGTGGTGCTGTGGGCGACGAAGGAGTTCAGCTTCGTCACCCTCGACGACGCGTTCTCGACCGGCTCGAGCATCATGCCGCAGAAGAAGAACCCCGACGTCGCCGAGCTGGCGCGCGGCAAGGCGGGCCGTCTCGTCGGGGATCTCGCAGGCCTGATGACGACGCTCAAGGCGCTCCCGCTCGCCTACAACCGAGATCTGCAGGAGGACAAAGAGCCGGTCTTCGACGCCGTCGACACCCTCGAGCTGCTGCTGCCGGCCTTCGCGGGCATGACGGCGACGCTCACCTTCCACCCGGAGCGTCTCGAATCCCTCGCGCCGCAGGGCTTCTCGCTCGCCACCGACATCGCCGAGTGGCTCGTGCGTGAGGGCGTGCCGTTCCGTATCGCGCACGAGGTCGCAGGGGAGTGCGTCCAGGCGTGCGAGCAGCGCGGAATCGAGCTGTGGGATCTGAGCGACGATGACCTCGCCGCCATCAGCGAGCACCTGACGCCGGGTGTGCGCGAGGTGCTGAGCGTGCCCGGTTCACTCGCCTCCCGCAACGCGACGGGCGGGACGGCTCCCGACCGCGTCGCCGAACAGCTCGAGGCCGCGCACGCGAAGTCGAGCGAACTGCGTACCTGGGCGAGCCGACCCATCGACATCCGCTGACGCTCGACGTCCGCTCACGCTGACGCTCGATGTTGCCCGGGTTTCGGGGGCCGACGCCCCCGAAACCTGGGCAACATCGCGTGCGGGGCCTCACGCCGAGGGAGATGGCCCGAATCGGGCGTGGGCGGCACAATGTCGGCGTGCCGGATCTCGACTCATCGTTCTTCGCCCATCCGCCCGTCGACGTCGCGCCGAAGCTCTTGGGCCTCACCGTCTCGCACGCGGGGGTGACGCTGCGTATCACCGAGGTGGAGGCCTACCATGGCGCCGTCGACCCGGGTTCGCACGGCTTCAAGCGCCGCACCGACCGCAACTCCGCGCTGTTCGGCCCGCCCGGCACCTGCTACGTCTACATCAACTACGGCATCCACCGGGCCCTGAACCTCGTCTGCGGGGCTGACGGAGAGTCGGCCGGTTGCCTCGTCCGTTCTGGCGAGATCATCGACGGCCTCGACCTCGCGCGGGAGCGGCGCATGGCGAGTGCACGCGAGGGCGCGCCGCTTCCCAAGGACGCCCATCTCGCTCGTGGCCCGGGCAACCTCGCGAAGGCGCTCGCGATCGAGCCGATCCTCGGCGGCACTCCCGTCGTCGGGCCGGATGCCCAGGTCGTCGTCCGTCGACCGGACGGCCACGTCGCGCCCGAGTACCTCACCGGCCCGCGTGTCGGCGTGAGCGGGCCGGGCGGTGAGGGCGAGAGCTTCCCCTGGCGCTTCTGGATCCCGGGCGAGCCGAGCGTATCCGCCTACCGCGCCGCGGTGACGCGGGTGCGCAAGCGCTGACGCAGCCCGTTGCAGCGGCGCCCTCCACGCAGCAGGCGCGCCGGATCGGGCGGTCGTGGGAGACTCTGGGGTGGGTGCGTGATCCGCGCAACCGAAGCATCTGACGAAAGGGACGACGTGAGCAACATCCTCGACGAGCTGCAGTGGCGCGGAGCGGTGGCGCAGACCACCGACGAGACGCAGCTGCGTGACGCGCTCGCGAACGGACCGCTCACGGTGTATTGCGGCTTCGACCCGACGGCGCCGTCCCTGCACTTCGGCAACCTCGTCCAGCTGATCCAGCTGCGACGGCTGCAGCGCGCCGGGCATCGCGTCATCGTCCTCGTCGGAGGTTCGACGGGTCTCATCGGTGATCCGCGCCCCAGCGCGGAGCGCGTGCTCAAGACGAAGGACCAGACGGCGCAGTGGGTCGCGCGCATTCGTGAGCAGGTGCAGCCGTTCCTCGACTTCGACGGCGACAACCCCGCCATCGCGGTCAACAACCTCGACTGGACTCAGGGCATCTCGGCCCTCGACTTCCTGCGTGACTACGGCAAGCACTTCCGCGTCAACGGGATGATCAAGAAGGACGCCGTCGCGGCGCGCCTCAACTCCGAGCAGGGCATCAGCTACACGGAGTTCAGCTACCAGATCCTCCAGGCCCTCGACTACCTGCACCTGTTCCGCGAGTACGGCTGCACCTTGCAGCTCGGCGGCTCCGATCAGTGGGGCAACCTCATCGCCGGCTCTGATCTCATCCGTTCGGTGGAGGGCAAGAGTGTGCACGTGCTCACCTCGCCGCTGCTCACGGACGCGTCCGGGCAGAAGTACGGCAAGTCGGAGGGCAATGCCATCTGGCTCGACGCGCAGATGACGAGCCCGTACGCCTTCTACCAGTACTTCCTCAACGTCGAGGATTCCGAGGTCATCAAGCTCATCAAGTTCATGACCGATCGGACGAAGGACGAGGTCGCGGAGCTCGAACGCGCCGTGGCCGAGGAACCCTTCAAGCGAGTGGCGCAGAAGACGCTGGCGGCCGACGTCACGACGCTCGTGCACGGTGAGGCGGCGACGGCCGGCGCCATCGCGGCGAGTGAGGCGATGTTCGGCAGGGGTGACGTGACGGCCCTCGACGCGGGGACGCTGCGTGACGCCGTCGCGGAGTTGCCTGGGGGAGAGGTTTCGCCGGGTACCACCCTGACGGACGCGCTCATCGCGGTGGGCATCGCGGAGTCTCGCAATGCGGCCCGACGTCTCATCGGGGACGGCGCCATCTCCGTGAACAACGCGAAGCTCGACGACCCGGAGCACGAACTGAGCGCTGACGACTTCCTCCACGGCGTGGCCGCGATCATCAAGCGTGGGCGCAAGCACCAGGCAGCCGCGCGGCTCGCGCACTGACCGAGACGACAACGGGGGCTCACCATGACGGTGGGTCCCCGTTGCGCATCCCGGGGTGGTGGCCGCACCCGGGCGGTCGATTTGGCAGCACCCGCCGCGCTGTGTAATGTTCTCTGAGTCGCCGCGAGCGGGGAGCTGGAAACAGCCACTCACTCGGACGGCTCTTGGTCACCAATTCGACTGGGACGCAACGAATTACAGCAATGTGGTTCCAAGCGCCGAGTTGAAGTCGGGGAGCGAGGGTGGTAAGGTTGACGAGTTGCCCCGAGTGGGGCGGGAAACGAAACGGGTTCCTGCTTCGTGCGGTGTGCGATGGTGTTTTGAGAACTCAACAGCGTGCCGATGTGATCATCGCCAAACATTTTAGTGGCACTTATGGAGTGTCGCGTGTTTTGGCTGAGTGATTAATGATTGTACAGAACGACGATGACCCTTTTGGGGTTGTTGTTTGTC